>NZ_CP049870.1:1567500-1935000 GCF_011301715.1 Sphingomonas sp. HDW15A | reverse complement strand
GGCCGTAGGCGTCGGGAAGTCCGGTAAGGACGTGGCTGCTGCGGCACTTGCGGACGTCATGCGTGTAGGCGTCGAAGACGCCCGCATTGTGGGTTTTGCGATATTTCGTGAAAGTCTCGATCACATTCGGGTCGGGAGTATAGCCGAACGCTTCAAGCCCGTTTGTGACCATCTTCAGCCCGCCGTTGGGCATGATCGCGCGTTTCAGTGGCGCATCGGTCTGAAGTCCGACGATGATTTCACGGTCCTTGTCGATGTACCCGGCATCATGGGCGGTGATCGAACTTGGGATCTGCGAGACGTCGAGAACGCCTTTCTTGCGCTCCTCGACAAACAGGTCGGTCAGTTTTTTCCAGATGCCGAGGGTGCGTTTGGTCGGCCCGGCAAGAAAGCCGTCGTCGCCGTGATAGGGCGTGTAGTTCTGCTTGATGAAATAACGGACGTTGACTTCCTTAATCCATAATCCTGGCACGAAGGGACGGCGCGACTTTCCCTTTTCTTTCGATTTGGGCTCGAGCACGGTCGTGGACATTGTTGGTCTCCGTCCTTTGGATTCAGCTGGTCGCGAGTGTTTGAGCGGTCTTTGGTCCGCGCACCTTCGAACCGGTTTCCTGCAATAAAAGCGTCAGCGCGATCGCCAGGGCCACGCCGATCAGCATCGGCATGAAGGTGACCTGGTAATCCGCGAGACTTCGCTCCACGGCACCCTCGCTGACGCGCACGAGACGAGCGGCGAACAGCGGACCGAAAATTGCCGTCAGCGAGAAGTTGACAAAGTTGATGACGCCGGTCGCCGTGCCACTATGCTCTGGCCGGTTCACTTCCTTGACCACGGTGTACGGGATCATTGCAGCGCCTGATGCAATTCCTGCCACAAGGGCGATCGTAAATGGCGGCAAGACCCCGGCCGGGCCGTACAGCGCAAATGCCAGTGTCACGAGCAGCAACATCGCGGCGCCGGCGATCACCGGCTTGCGCCGCCCCAGCCGGTCCGAAAGCCAGCCGAGCAGCGGGCAGCCAATAATCCAGCCGAATGGAACGGCTGCCGAGCGAAGCACCGCGACTTCGTACGGGAGTCCGTGCGCCTCCTGAAGGTAGCGTACGCCCCAGACCATGTCGAAAATCGTCGTGGGGATGAAAATCAGCCCGGCGATAAGTCCGCACAGTATCGATTGCGGGTTCCTGAAGACCGCCCCAAATCCACGGAGCGCGGCGCGCAGGTCCGGCTTGTGGGTCGTAGCCCCGCTTCGGCCGGGAATCAGGAAATATAGCAGGACTGCGATAGGCAGGCCGGCGATGCCCATCGACAGCCAGAAGGTATCCCACGACACGCCGGAGCCGATGATCGGCCCGACCACGAATTGCCCGGCCGAACCTCCGGCCATGCCGAACATCTGGGTTGCACCGACCAGTGTAGCAGCTCGCGAAGCCGGCATGAAATTGCTGACAAGATAAACCGCCCCGATCAGAGCGAAGACGCCGCCGGCACCTTGCAGGAATCGTCCGATGCTTCCGAGTGTCGGGTCGCCAGTCGAGAACAACAGGGCGCCAACCGCAACCGTCGCGGCGCCTAGCGGGACGACCGCTCGCGGCCCGACCTGGTCCATCGCCACCCCGGCCACCAGGCTGAACGGTGCGTATGCCCAATAGAAAAGCCCGATAAGAGAGGCGATTCCGACCGCACTCATCCCGAACGCGCTCGAAAGTTCGGGCACCATGACGGCGGGCGCTGAGCGCATCGAATATTGGTAGAAGTAGAACAGCGACGTCAGGAGCCACGCGGCGGTGATGGTACCCGCCACCGCCCTGGCTCCTGACCGCTGAGCGGTTGCGGTCACGCCTTTCGATCCCTCAACAAAGTACGAGTGACTGAGCGAGGCCGGCTTCCGACGTCTCCTTATACTTTGGGTTCATGTCCTTGGCGGTCTGCGCAAGGGCCGTGATCACCGAATCGATATCGACACGTCTGTTCGCGGATACTTCGTTCCGGGCAATGAGATAGCCGGTCCAAGCCTTGACGGCGCCAAACGCGCATCGCTCGATGCAGGGGATCTGGACGAAGCCCGCGACCGGATCGCAGGTCATGCCAAGGTGGTGTTCGAGCGCGGCACCGGCCGCGTTGGCCGAAATTTGCGGCGGGTCGTCATGAGCGGCGGCAATCGCCGCTCCGCCCATTCCCGAAGCAACACCGATTTCCGCCTGGCAGCCGCCTTCCGCAGCCGACAAAGTCGCATTGTGCTTGCACAGATAGCCGACGATGGCCCCGGCAAGCAGCGCCTCGCGGAGCTTCTGCTGCGACTTCTTCGCGCCATCGGGGCCAAGGGAGTAGATGACCGCCGGCATCACCCCAGCAGAACCGCCAGTGGGCGCAGTGATAACGAGATGACCCCGGGCATTCTCTTCGGATCCGGCAAGGGCGGCGGCCGATAGGACGCCGATACCACGCCTAGCGGGCAGCGGCTCCTTCATGGCGTTCTTGAACACGTCACCGGCCTTGGTCTTCAGCTTGATCGGTCCCGGAAGCGTTGACGTCGGGGCGGCGAGCCCAGTCTTAACCGTCGCCTGCATCGCTCCCAGTATCTTGTCCAGGAAAGCGTCGATCGTCGCCTTGTCCCGGCCGGATATGGCAAGTTCGTTGGCATAGGCGAGCTCGGCCAGGGTGATGTTGTCGCGCTTGGTGTGCTCCAGCACTTCCTTCATCGTCGAATAGGGATATTTCGGGGGTTCTTCTTAGGAGGCGTGTAGCCCTTCCATTCGATGAAGCCTCCGCCGACAGAGTAATATTCCTGCTCCATCAAGACTTTGTCGCCCGCCATGAGCTTAGCGATCATCGTATTCGGGTGATGGAAGTCACCTTTCGTGGCATCGTAGATAATGTCCTTTAGCGACACGTCGATTGTCTTCGGGCCGAGCTTGACGGGGTAAACCTTGTCCGGCTCAGCCGCCATCTTGTCGAGAACAGCGACGGGATCGATGGTGGCCGGTTCATGTCCGATGAGTCCGGCAAGAGCTGCTCGCTCGGTGCCGTGGCCCTTTCCGGTCGCGCTCAGGCTTCCGAACAGATGGACCTTCAGTGCCGTCGCCCGGGCCAATTGGTCGGCCGGCAATTTGATGGCACGCTGATAGAAGTCGTAGGTGATCCGCATCGGCCCGATGGTGTGGGACGAGGACGGGCCGGGACCCACTTTGTAGAACTCGTCGACTAGGGTCATCACTGGACCCTTGCTGTTCTTGACTACCTGGAGGTTTGGATCGACCCCTTGCGAACCGAGAGGCGGGCCGGCCTGCGACTGTGCCCACAGGGGGTTCGGGACGCCCCCAAGCGCCGCAATGGCGGTAGCCATTGCGCTACGGACCATGAACGTGCGCCGGTCGGAGCCCGCGGGTGGATCGGAAAAATCGAGTTCGGGTAATGAAAAACTGCTTTCGATTTCGATTTCGTTGTCCATCGCTTCCGCTCCCTAAGCCGACGAGCGAACCGCCAGTCCACGTTCGGGTAACGCAGTCCTCGGCTCATGATCGCCCATGGCTATATCGCCCGGGCTGAAGGGGCTGCATCGGGGTGAATCCCGGAATGACAGGGGGCAAACGCTGAGTCCGCCATTCAGGCGAATGCCGCGCTGGTTGCCCACTCGTCGGGACATACCCCGATATTCCTCACCGTTCGGCGACCCTAGCTTGTGCGAAAGCACGACGAGGAGAAGACCGATGTCATTGGTCGATGCCGCCGCTCCAGAGATTCGGAATGTTCACGACAAATTCCGCGACCTTATGGAGACTGCCAAGAACCTTCCGCCGATAAAGGTCGCAGTCGCACATCCGTGCGACCAAGCTTCCCTTCAAGCCGTGGTCCAAGCCGCGGAGCGAAAGTTGATCGACCCCGTCTTGGTGGGTCCGGCCGCTCGAATCCGCGAGGTCGCTCAGAAACATAATCTCGACATAAGCGGGTTCGAGATTGTTGATGCTGCCTTCAGCCAGGATTCGGCGGCGCGGGCGGTCGAGCTCATTCGCGAAGGTCGGGCCGAGGCATTGATGAAGGGCAGCCTTCACACCGACGAACTGATGGGTGCAGTCGTCAAACGCGATACAGGCCTGCGCACTTCCCGGCGGATCAGCCACTGCTTCATTATGGATGTGCCGGATCACGATCAGCCCCTGATCATTACGGATGCGGCAGTGAACATCGCGCCCGACCTCAAGACAAAGGTCGACATCACGCAAAACGCGATCGATCTCGCTCAGGCGCTTGGGCAGAAGGAAATTCGCGTGGCGATCCTAAGCGCAATGGAGAGCGTAAATCCTGATGTGCCGTCGACGTTAGAGGCAGCCGCCTTGTGCAAGATGGCGGATCGCGGCCAAATCACCGGTGCAGAACTGGACGGCCCCCTCGCGCTCGATAACGCGATCAGCCCGGCTGCGGCCGCCATCAAGAAGATCAATTCGCCCGTTGCAGGACGCGCGACGATTCTCGTCGTGCCCGATCTTGAGGCGGGCAATATGCTGGCAAAAAGCCTATCGTTTCTCGCCGACGCTGACGCTGCGGGGATCGTGCTCGGTGCCAAGGTTCCGATCATCCTGACCAGCCGGGCCGACGAGGAGATGGCGCGCCTTGCCTCCTGCGCGGTCGCGCAGCGGCTGGTCGCGGCGCGTCGCGCCAGCACCTCGGCCGCAATTCGATAGGTTATCCTCGCCATGGCTGAGTGCATCGTCGTCGTGAACGCTGGTTCTTCCAGCGTGAAATTCGGAATCTACGATACCGCAGGCGACGATTCCCTGCTTCTTCGTGGCCAGGTCGAGCAGATCGGCGTTTCCCCGATGCTCAGCGCCAGCGACGGCTCCGGAACCGAGCTTGCCAGCCAGAACTTCTCGCCGGAGGGCTTCGGTCACGCCGAAGCGATGGAGGCGATAGCCGCTCTCGCTCGCGAACAGCTCCCGGGCTCGACCGTCAAAGGTATCGGGCACCGCGTCGTCCACGGCGGATCCGAGTTCGCGGCGCCGGTTGTCGTTACGCCGGAAATCTTCGCTCGGCTCGAGAAACTCTCCCCACTTGCCCCCCTTCATCAGCCCCACAATCTGGCGCCTATCAAGGCAATGGCCGAGAGAGCGCCGGAGCTTCGGCAAGTCGCCTGCTTCGACACCGCCTTCCACCAAACGCAAAAGCCGCTTGCTTACTCGTACGCATTGCCCCGTGACATTAGCGACGCTGGCGTTCGGCGCTACGGTTTCCACGGACTGTCTTATGAGTTCGTAAGCGGTCGACTGCGCGTCATCGCTCCCGAGCATGCTGACAAGAAAATCGTCATTGCTCACCTCGGCAATGGCGCCAGCCTTTGCGCGATCGAGAATGGCCGAAGTGTCGTGACGACGATGGGCTTTACTGCGGTCGAAGGTCTGATGATGGGAACGCGCTGTGGTTCGATCGACCCCGGCGTACTGCTCTATCTCATGGACGAAAAGGGGCTGGATGTCAGGGACATCGAGAACCTGATCTACAAGAAGTCGGGACTGCTTGGTGTCTCCGGAATCACATCCGATATGCGAACTCTTCGCGCATCGCCGGAACCGCACGCCCGCGAAGCGATCGAACTCTTCATATATCGGATCGTTCGCGAAATCGGATCGCTTAGCGCGGCCCTCGGCGGGCTCGATGGGATCGTCTTCACGGGAGGCATCGGTCAGCGCGACTCGAAGACCAGGAGCGAGGTCATCGCGGGTTGCGCATGGCTCGGAGCGGTCATCGACGAGACCGCCAACTGCGCTGCGGATTCCCGCGTGGAGGCCAACAAATCCCGAATTCCGATCTGGGTGCTGCCCACCGACGAAGAGCGTGTCATCGCACGGAGCACCGCCGGCCTTCTTGATATCTAAGGACGGCTAGTTCAGCTTTTGCGGATTGGGGCTCAAGTAATTCTCGAGCCACACCAGCTGGCATTCCAGTTCCGCGCGCAACGCGGCCGACATCTCGTGATGAAGGAGCGCCCCTGAAGTCTCGCGGATCGCGAGCCGGATCGTCTCGCGAAACGCAGGGCCGTTCGACGTCCAAAAGTCACTCGAGTCGGTCTCCGGTTGCTGAAGCGCCTGCAGACCGCGCTCCAGTTCGTCGGTCGTCAACACCGCGGCCGCCGTTTCGCGGGGGTTCGCCGGGGCTGGCTGCCTTGAAAGTCGATCGAAAGAAAAGACGCGGCGTGACATGGTTTCCGGCGTATCTTTGCGGGTTGCGCCCGCCTATCGGGGAAAGACCCTACAGCTCGCCCTGCGCAGCGCCGGAAAGCTTGCCGACAATGTCGGTCAGCAACTGCCGCACGCCTTCCAAAGTGTAGGGATCATCTGGATCCGGTTTGGCGCACGGGCGGTCGAAATGGGGGCGCTCGTCCACCGCTCGGCCCCATTCCATGTCGGCTTCACGAACCAGCTCTGCCAATCGATACTCCGAAGCCAGGATTTCCTCGCAGACAATCCGAAGCGCAGCCAGCGGATGATCGAGATCCTCTAGCAGCCGCGGGCTTCCCTTGACCTGACGATGAAGCAGCAGCTGCAGTGCGCCGGGAGTGTCGGGCACGTGCAACTTGAGCCACGTGCCGATTTCCAATTCCGCCTGCCGTACGGGCGACACCGGCGAAGCGCCCTTCATCGCACCTGGGCCAGCCATTTTGGCGAGCGCGTCTTGCGGGTTGAACTTCCGCCCCTGCCGAATTTCCCGTTCGATCTCCGAATCGTCGTCCATCGCGGGAAAATGTGCGCTTGGACAACTCCAATGACTATTGCGGTTTACCCGTGTGCGAACGCGACCGCAGCGCCAAGAAGGCCCGGTTGAGGATGGTCCAGAATCCGGACCCGAATGGACCGCATGCGCGCTTCGAACCGGCCCTTGGCGACGAACCGATCCTGGAACGGAGTTGCCGCCAGCTTTTCGCGGAGCCGATAACCGAGACCTCCCGCTACGACCACGGCGTCCGCTCCTTGCACCAGAGCAAGGTCACCGGCGAACCCGCCGAGGATGGCGCACCAGCGGTCGAACGCGGCCAACGTGTCGCCGGCCAGAACTTGTTTCCACAACGTCTCGTCTTCCCTGTCCTCACCCGTCAGAGCGAGATGGATGTTCGCCAGCCCCGGTCCGCTCACGATATGCTCAATCTCGACGCGCCCGAGCCTCTTACGGACGAGTTCCAGGATCCTCTCTTCGACCTCGTCCGCTGGCGCGAACCCCGCGTGGCCGCCCTCGGTCTCCACCACTTCGCCGCGCACGATCTGCGCGACCCCCAAGCCCGTTCCTGGCCCGAGCAAAGTTATGATTGCATCGCCCGGCAATGGCCCATCGGGCCCGCACAGGAAGCGCAAGTGCACGTCGCCGAGCTGCTCGAGGGCATAGGCCACGGCTGCAAAATCGTTGACGATCTTGAAGTGGACAATTCCCATCTTGCGAAGCTCGTCTGGATCAATCGTCCAGTGGTTGTTGGTGAGCCGGATTCGTCGCGCGTCCACCGGACCGGCGAACGACAGGCCCAGCGAATCCGGAGCACCCCCATCAAGGGTCGCGGCGAACGTGCGCCAGGCATCGGCGAACGTCGGATAATTCGAAGTTCGCAGCGTAATCGGTTGGCCGACGGAACGAACAGAGGTCCCGTCGAGTTCGGCGGTCGCGAAGCGGGCGTTCGTTCCCCCGATGTCGGCAACGGCAATCACGCGATTCATGGGCCCGCATGTGGACGGCGCCGCGGCGGATGACTACCCCCCCTCGGGCGACGATCGAAGGAAGGATATAATCAATGGGTGCGAGCGCGCTATTGTTGTTCGGGGCGACCGGCGACCTTGCGCGGCGGATGCTGCTTCCTTCGCTTTACGCCCTCTATGACGATGGCCTGCTGCCGAAGGATTTGAGGATCGTCGGAACGGCACGGTCCGCGCTCGACGACCGTGGCTATCGCGACATGGCGGAAGATGCGCTCAGCGAGTTCCTTCCCGGCCACGACCGCGACGGGGCCTCCATTCCGGCATTCCTCGAGCATCTCTACTACCACCCGATGGACATCCTCGCCGGCGACGATGGATTTTCGCGTCTCTCGGAGAAGCTTGAGGACACGAGCGACGGATTGTCGATTTTCCTGTCGACTGCGCCGAGCCTGTTCGAACCGACCATTCGCGGGCTTCAGGCCGCGGGCCTAGCGCATGATGGTGTACGGATAGGCCTCGAAAAGCCGCTTGGCACCGATCTTCAATCTTCGTGTGAGATCAACGACGCGGTCGCTTCGGCTTTCCCGGAAGACCGGATCTTCCGGATCGATCACTATCTGGGGAAAGAGACCGTCCAGAACCTTCTGGCGCTGCGTTTCGCCAACGTCCTATTCGAGCCTTTGTGGAACGAAGAACATATCGACCACGTCCAGATCACCGTTGCCGAGACCGTCGGGCTTGAAGGTCGGGTCGACTATTATGATGGGGTCGGGGCACTTCGTGACATGGTCCAGAACCACGTTTTGCAACTTCTCGCCCTGGTGGCCATGGAGCCGCCGTCAAGCTTTGACGCGACCGCCGTCCGCGACGAGAAGGTCAAGGTCCTCCGCTCGCTTCGTCCAATCACCTGCGATGACAGCGTGCTCGGCCAATATGAAGGCTATGATGCCGAACTGAAACGAGACAGCGCCACGGAAACGTTCGTCGCGCTCAAGGCCAATGTCGATAACTGGCGATGGGCGGGGGTGCCCTTCTACCTCAGAACGGGGAAGAAGCTGGCCGAGCGGCGAACCGAGATCGTGGTCCAGTTCAAGCCGATCCCCCACAATATCTTTGCTTCGCGTGGAGCGAACAGCGTTCCCAATCGGCTGATTATCGCCATCCAGCCGCAGGAGAACATTCATCTTTCGGTGATGGCCAAGGTCCCCGGCCTCGACCGGGGCGGGATCAAGCTTCGCGAGGTGCCGCTCGACATCTCGATGCCGGACGCGTTCGCCGGCCCACGGCGGCGCATCGCCTATGAGCGGCTCTTGCTGGATCTCATCGAGGGCGATCAGACCCTGTTCGTGCGCCGCGACGAAGTCGAAGCACAGTGGCAGTGGATCGACGCGGTTCGCGCGTGTTGGACGGAGACTGCAAAAACGCCGGAGGTTTATCAGGAGGGAAGCCTCGGTCCGGAAGTAGCGGACGCATTGGTGAAGCGCGATGGCCGCGTCTGGCACGACTGAGCAATGACGATAACCGTTGTCGGTGGAGGCGCGATTGGCGGCTGGATCGCCGGCAGGCTGGCACTTGCCGGACATGAGCCGACCTTGCTGGTCCGGGCTGGGCAGAGGTCCAGCGGGCTAACGCTAGGCGAGGGGGATGGCGTTCGGCAAGTCGCGCTAAACGTGATTGACAGCGTGGCCGGCATTGGCGCGCAGGACGTCGTCATCTTCGCGGTCAAAGCTTTCGCACTGGCCAATGCGGCCGAAGCCGCTGCGCGGCTGATTGGGCCGGATACGGTTATCGTGCCGATGATCAACGGCGTGCCCTGGTGGTTCACCAATCCTCCGCTCGCCAGCGTCGACCCCCAGGGACGCATTGGCCGCAGTCTGCCCTTGCCCCAGGTCGTGGGAACCGTGGTGCATGCGGCTGTTCGCCGTGAAGGCCAAGAAATCCGTGTCCAGCACGCCGACAAGATCATCCTCGGCGAACCAGAAGGCGGCGACAGCGATCGCGTTCGCCGGCTCTGCGCCTTGTTCGAAGATTCCGGAATCCGAGCCGAAGCCAGCAAGGCGGTCCGCCGGGACATCTGGTACAAGGCGTGGGGCAATATGACGATGAATCCGTTGTCTGCGCTGACATTGGCAACGGCGGACCGGATTATCGCGGAATGTCGGCCGCTGATCCTCGATTGCATGGAAGAAGCGCGCGCGATTGGCGTGGCGATAGGCTGCCCAATTACGGAGTCGGGCGAAGATCGCATTGCCGTCACCGAACGGCTCGGAGCATTCAGGACGTCGATGCTTCAGGACGTCGAGGCTGGCAGGCCGATCGAGATCGAGGCGTTGCTTGGCGCTCCGCTCGAATTGGCAGCGAGGCACGGCATCCCGGCTCCTAACCTTCACCAGCTGTACGCAATGACGCGTCTGATGGCCGAGGGCCGCGGGCTGGCCTAGGCTGCCACGACCTTTTGCTCGATCATTCCAAAGATCGGGTGATGGCGATCGTCGTTCATCGTGATTGCGACGGTATCGCCAGCTTTCAGGAATCCGGTTTCCGGCGATCCGCGAAGGATCGTTTCGACCATCCGCACCTCGGCGATGCAGCTGTAGCCGAGCCCCCCTTCGGCGACGGGCTTGCCAGGGCCGCCATCGGTGTCACGGTTTGAGACCGTTCCCGAACCGATAATCGTCCCCGCACCGAGGCGCCGGGTCTTGGCGGCATGGGCGATGAGCGTGCCGAAATCGAAGGTCATGTCTTCGCCAGCATCGGCTCGGCCGAACGGCTGTCCATTCAGTTCGACCATCAGGCATCCGTGAAGCTTGCCGTCCTTCCAGCGCTCGCCAAGTGCGTCCGGGGTGACGAACACAGGCGAAAAGCTCGACGCTGGCTTCGACTGGAAGAAACCAAAGCCCTTGGCGAGCTCCCCCGGGATAAGGTTGCGGAGAGAAACGTCGTTTGTAAGTCCAACCAGGAGGACGTGCTTCAGCGCTTCCTGGGGGCTGACTCCCTGCGGAACGTCGCCGGTGACGACCACGACCTCTGCCTCGAGATCACAACCCCAGCTCTCGTCCGCCAACGGGATATCCTCGCGCGGTCCGAGGAAGGCGTCCGACCCACCCTGATACATCAGGGGATCGTGCCAGAAGCTGTCGGGCATCTCCGCCCCCGCGCCTGCCGGACCAGCGCAACGTGGTTCACATAGGCCGAGCCGTCGGCCCACTGATAGGCGCGCGGGAGAGGCGACGCGGCGTCGCGCTCATGAAAGCGCATCCGGGGAATGGCCTGATGTTCAAGATCGGTGGCAAGGTTGCGAAGCAAGGGTTCGTACCTGTCCCATTCGTCGAGCGCGCCTTGCAGGGTCGGGACGATATGGCCTGCATCGGCAAACCAGGCGAGGTCGTTCGAAACGACGACGAGCCGGCCGTCGCGGCCGCCTTTCAGGGAAGCGAGTTTCATGTCTAACTCCGGGGCAATTTCGCCTTGGGGAAATCTGCCCAGGCTTCGTCATAATCGGCTTGCGCACGGTCGAGTGCGTAACGGGTTGGCCTGTACGGCCAGCAGCTCTCGACCATGAACGCCATGGTGTTTTCGATCTTCATCGGCTTGAGCTCGACTTCGCTCGCCTTCCGCCAGCTTTCGATGTCTGGCCCGTGACCGCTCATCAGATTGTGAAGCGAAAGGCCGCCGGGGGCGAAGCCGCCTTCCTTGGCATCGTAAGCGCCGTGAATAAGGCCCATCGCCTCGCTCATCACGTTGCGGTGGAACCAGGGCGGACGGAAGGTGTCCTCGCCGACCATCCAGCGCGGTGGGAAAATCACGAAGTCGGCGTTCGCGCGGCCCGGCGTCTCCGAAGGGCTGGTCAGAACGGTGAAGATCGAGGGATCGGGGTGATCGTAGCTGACCGTCCCGATCGTGTTGAAGCGCGCCAGCTCGTAGCGATAAGGCACGAGGTTGCCGTGCCAGGCCACCACGTCGAGCGGGCTGTGGTCCAGCTTCGTCGCCCACAAGCTGCCGAGATATTTCTGTATGACCTCGTGCGCTTCGTCGATGTCTTCGAATGCGGCCGTCGGAGTTTCGAAATCGCGTGGGTTGGCCAATCCGTTCGAGCCAATCGGCCCGAGGTCAGGCAGCCGGAACGGCGCGCCGTAATTCTCGGCGACATAGCCCTTGCATTCCGCATCGACGTCGACCCGGAATTTCATTCCGCGCGGAATGATCGCGACCCAGCCGGGCGGTACGTCCAGGCGCCCGAGCTCGGTGAAGATCCTGAGTGTCCCCGACTGGGGAATGATCAGCAGTTCGCCATCGGCATCGACGAAGACTCTCCGCTCCATGCTCTTCGATGTGCGGTAGAGATGAACCGCAACGCCTGTGAGGTCCTCGGGCGCTCGATTGGCCATCATCGTCACGAGGCCGTCGACGAAGTCCGTATTCTCGGGCAGGTCGGCGGGCGGGTCCCAGCGCAGGCGATTCGGTGCCAGCGGCTCCTCACCCGTGCCAGATGTGAAGAGCTCCGCGCCTTCGTAAGGCGTGAACGGCCGGTGATCGGCCGTGGGCCGCATCCGGTAGAGCCAGCTGCGTCGGTTCTCGTGACGGGGCGCAGTGAACGCGGTTCCGCTCAGTTGCTCGGCATAAAGTCCGAACGGCGGGCGCTGGGGGCTGTTCCGGCCCTTCGGCAATGATCCGGGGACGGCTTCGCTTTCGAAGTGACCGCCAAAGCCGGTCAGATACTGCAGTTCGCTGCTCATGGCCCTAATGCAACAACCCCCTCGCTGCCAGGTGGCGACGAGGGGGCGTTACGCGCCAATGGCGCGCGGGTCAAAGCCGCGTCAGTTGACGTTGACTTCGATCTTGTCCGGAATGTTGATGTCGGTGTCTTGAGTTCCGAAGCCAAGCTGGTCACGGAACACGAACAGCAACACCAGCACGACGATGATTAGCAAAACGACGGCGAGCACTCCGCCTCCGCCGCCGCCACCGTTCGTTTCGACGATCGTGGTGCGTTCGACCGGTGGTTCGTTCGGATCGGCCATGTCAGATACTCCCTGTTGAACAATTATTATCGCTGCCGAAACGAACGCGCTTTCGGGCGTCAATGTTCCTTGGGACAATCGCACAACGACAAAAGGCCGGGACTTGCCCGGCCAATTGAATGAAATCGATGCGGGCCGTCAGGCCGCGATTTTAGCCCTGGCGAGCCTTGAAGCGCCGATTCGTCTTGTTGATGACGTAGGTACGGCCGCGACGGCGAATCACCCGGCAATCGCGGTGACGCGACTTGAGCGACTTGAGGGAATTGCGAATCTTCATGGCCGGGCGCCTGCTCGTTCTTGTTGTTTAGGATTTCGGGGGTCTTTTGAACCGGGCGCTCCACTAGATGCGGCACTCGGCCAAGTCAAGGCGTGGGTGACCGGGGCTAGGCACGGGGCCGATGCTTTTCTATCAGGCCCGCCAGCAAATCCCAGCATAAGACAGGCACCATGGCGCTCACCATCTCAAGTTCGTTCGATTCCGGCAACATTCGCGTCGTGTCCCAGCATGGCGACAATGCCGAGCTGGAAATTGTCAACGATCACATGAGCGAATTCTATCAATGGTTTCACTTCCGTCTGGCAGGTGCTGGCGGGCGTGAAGTCACGCTGAAGATCACCAATTGCGGCGGCGCCGCTTATCCGGACGGCTGGCCGGGATATAAGGCCTGCGTTTCGCTCGACAGGGAGGATTGGACCCGGATCGCGGACACCAGCTATTCCGACGGAACGCTGACCATTCGCTTCAGGCCGGAAACGGACATTGTCTGGGTCGCCTATTTCGCGCCCTATTCGATGGAGCGGCACCACGACCTCGTCTCAACGGTCGCGGCCCTCCCGGGCGTCGGATACCGAAGCCTGGGAAAAAGCATCGACGGTCAGGATATCGACTGCCTGAGCATTGGCGAGGGTGACCTCACCGTCTGGCTCTACGCCCGCCAGCATCCGGGCGAGACGATGGCGGAGTGGTGGATGGAAGGCGCGCTTGAGAAGCTGACCGATCCCGACGATCCCGTCGCTCGCGTCCTTCGCAGCGAATGCACCTTCCACGTTGTTCCGAACATGAATCCCGACGGTTCGCGCCGCGGTCACCTGCGCACGAATGCGGTCGGCATCAATCTCAACCGCGAATGGCACGCGCCGACAATGGAAAAGAGCCCGGAGGTGCTGGTGGTCCGCAATGCCATGGATCAGGACCCACCCGTTTTCGCCATGGACGTTCACGGCGACGAGGCGATTCCGGCCAACTTCCTTGCCGGCTTCGAAGGTATTCCTTCGCTAACCGAACGGCAGAACGAGTTGTTCAAGCTGTTCAGCGATTCGCTCGAGCGTCTCTCGCCGGATTTCCAGACCCGGCAGGGCTATGAAATCCCGCCGCCGGGACAGGCCAACATGTCGATGTCCACGACCCAGCTGGCGGAACGCTATGGCTGCGTCTCGATGACTTTGGAAATGCCGTTCAAGGATAATAGCGACCTGCCCGATGAGCTTTACGGCTGGTCGCCGGAGCGCTCGAAATATCTCGCATCCTCCTGTCTCGATGCGCTCCACGCGATCCTGCCGGAACTGAAAACGTCTTCGGCAAAAGCGCCGGCCCGCAGCGAAGAGAAAGCGGAGGCCTGATGCCGACCCTCGTCCTGCTGCGCCACGGACAGTCGCAGTGGAATCTCGAAAATCGGTTCACCGGCTGGTGGGACGTCGACCTGAGCGACAAGGGTATCGCGGAAGCCCGCGATGCCGGCCGAATGCTGGCGGACAAGAACATGGATTTCGACCATTGCTTTACGTCGGTCCTGACGCGCGCAATCCGAACGCTTCACCTTGTCCTTCATGAAATGGGCCGGTTGTGGCTGCCGGTGACGAAGGACTGGCGGTTGAACGAGCGGCACTACGGCGGGCTGACTGGGCTCAATAAGCAAGAGATGATAGACAAGGTCGGCGCCGAGCAGGTGAAGATCTGGCGCCGGTCGTTCGACATCCCGCCGCCGCCGCTCGAGCCGGACAGCCCTTGGGTATTGGCTGGCGACCGGCGCTACTCGGGAATCGAAGTTCCCGGGACGGAGAGCCTCAGGGATACGATCGCGCGTGTCCTACCCTACTACGAGGCGGAAATTGAACCGCTTTTGCGGCAGGGCAAAAGGATTGTCGTGTCAGCCCACGGCAACTCGCTTCGCGCGCTCGAAAAGCATCTTTCGGGCATATCGGACGAGGACATCGTCGGGTTGGAGATCCCGACCGGACAGCCGATTGTCTATGAGCTGGGCGAGGATCTCGCCGTGCGCGACCGTTACTATCTCAGCGAGCGCTAGGCGCGAGAACGCACCTTAGCCGATCCAGAGGACCCACTAGGCCGCGTTTTTGCGGCGGTACATCGCCTGGTCGGCGCGATCGAGTACGCTTTCCGGTGTGTCGCCGCGTTCGATCATGGCGAGGCCAATTGCGACGCTGAGCTCCAGCGCGGTGCCGTCGTGAATGAAGTCGCTATCGGCGACCTGCTCGGCAAGGCGACGGGCGGTTTCGACGGCAACGTCTATCGGGCTGTGATCGAGAAGGATCGCGAACTCGTCGCCGCCGATTCGAGCAACGAGGTCGGTCTTGCGAACCCCTGACGACATCAGCTCGGTCAGATGGATCAGCGCGGCATCGCCGGCGCCGTGACCGTGACGGTCGTTAATCGACTTCAGCCCGTCGACATCGATGAAAAGCATTGCCGCGGGAACGCCGTGGCGCTCGTGGCGGGCGAGGATCATCGATAACTGCTTAACCAATCCTCGGCGATTGGCGGCGGGGACCAGCGGGTCCATGCACGACAGCCGATCGAGATGCTCGACTCGGGACTGGAGCCGCGCAACCTCGCTTCGGAGGAGTTCAATCTCACCCAGCAGCGCCTGAGGATCGGCGCTGTGCACCTTGCTGTCCATGTCTGCATTAGCCCGCAATGTTCGCCAGAATATAACAGAGGTTAAGGGCTGGCGAAACGCCCGATTCACGTGTCCGTCCCGATTGCGGACGATTGCGCCCGCCAGCGCTTCTTCCTAAACCCACGGCCTGAGCGCAGGGAGGAACTCGTGGACGGGCCCAGGATCGGAATCATCATGGGCAGCCGTTCCGATTGGGAGACGATGCGCCATTCCGCGGAGATGCTCGATGCTTTGCGGGTCGCCCATGAAGTAAAAGTCGTCTCGGCTCACCGCACGCCCAGGCGACTTTATGAGTATGCCCAGACCGCGCGCGAACGCGGCTTGAAAGCGATCATCGCTGGAGCGGGCGGTGCCGCGCATCTGCCGGGCATGTGCGCGTCCATGACTTTGCTCCCGGTGCTTGGCGTACCGGTCGAGAGCCAGGCGCTTAAGGGCATGGATAGCCTGCTCTCCATCGTCCAGATGCCCGCCGGCGTTCCGGTCGGCACGCTGGCCATCGGCAAGGCCGGTGCCGTCAATGCTGCCCTGCTCGCCGCGGCGATGCTCGCGAATGAGGATCCTGCTCTTGCCGAGCGGCTCGAAAAGTGGCGCGCAGACCAGACGGCCAGCGTAGGCGAGAGCCCCGAGTGATTCTTCCGCCCGGTTCGACTGTGGGCATTGTCGGTGGCGGCCAGCTAGGCCGGATGATGGCGATCGCCGCAGCCCGTCTCGGCTACCGCTGCCATATCTACGATCCCCATGATGCGCCTTGCGCGGTCGCGGTCAGTGGATCGTTCACGCGCGGCGAATTCACGGATCAGCAGCGAATCGCGGAATTCGCGGCCTTGTGCGACGTCGTCACTTACGAGTTCGAGAATGTGCCGGTTGGGCCGCTCGCCGCGCTTGGCGCCAAGCTGCTGCCCGGAACGCGGAGCCTGGAGGTCGCGCAGGATCGGGCGCTGGAGAAGGAATTCCTCGAATCCACAGGTGCCAGGGTCGCGCCATGGCGCCGCGTCGAATCGGTCGCGGATGCAGGAGCGGCAGAAGAAGAGATCGGCCTCCCGCTGGTGCTCAAGACCCGCCGCTTCGGTTACGATGGCAAGGGCCAGTCGTGGGCGCGCTCCCAAGGTGGAGCGAGACAGGCCTACGAGGCCATCGGCCGCCAGCCGGCAGTCGCCGAATCCGGAATTGCGTTCGAGGCGGAATTCTCCGTCATCGTCGCACGCGGGCAGGACGGCGCGGTGCGCAGCTTCGATCCGCCCCGCAACATTCACGATGGCGGGATCCTGCGCCGCTCCATCGTCCCGGGCGGACCGCTGGTCGCTGGCCAGGCGGAGGAGGCAAAGCGCATCGCGGGCGCGATCGTCGCCGCGCTCGGCCATGTCGGCGTGCTGACGGTCGAATTTTTTGCCACCGCGGACGGGCCGCTGGTCAACGAATTCGCGCCGCGGGTCCACAATAGCGGCCACTGGACGATCGAGGGGGCGAAGACGTCCCAGTTCGAGCAACACATCCGCGCCATCTGCGGCCTTCCGCTCGGCGACCCCGGCTTGGTCGATGGCTCGGTGGAGATGGAGAATTTGATCGGCGCCGATGTCGAGCGGTGGCCCGAGCTGATCGCCGAACAGGGCGCAGCGGTTCACCTTTACGACAAGGGCGAGGTCCGGCCCGGCCGCAAGATGGGGCACGTCACCAGGGTCGGCGCCGGCGCCGCTTTCACCGACCGGTAACCGGTGTCGCGCTAAGCCTTGGGCATGTCGTTCCTCACCAGATATTTCAACCCGTGGAAGTATCGGCGCCAGAAGGCGGCCGAGCGCGTGGCGGCGCTTCGGGCCCGCGACGGCGACAATTGCGCGCGGTGCCGGCGGCCGATGCGTTTCGACCTTGTCGAGGGGCACGACCAGGGCGCCGCGATTGAACCCGTCGTTCCCGGTGTAATCGGCGAGGCGCTGCAGGATTTTCGCCTGTGTCATCCGCGCTGCAACCCGTCGGGCGTCGATCACACCGCCGAGGTAACCATGCGGTTACGCAAGAAGAATGAGGCGGAGCTGTTCGCCAAGGCGCGGGCGAAGCGCGCGGCGTGAGCGCGATTCAGCCGTTCGAGCGCGCGCAATGGATGCAGAGCGCCGCCTCGGGCCGGGCCTCCAGTCGCTCGGCCGCGATTTTGCCGCCGCAGCGCACACAAATTCCGTAGCTGCCGCCCTCAATGCGGGCGAGAGCCCCTTTGACCGAGGCGATCTCCCGCGAGATCAGATGGGCCTGATGCTCCAGCGCTTCATCGTCCGCGACTTCGATCGACTGCTCTTCGAGATCGCGGTCCGCCGGCTCGTCGAGATCGTGCACCACGTTGGTCAGACGGGCCTCGAGCTCGGCGAGGGTGGATTGCAGGCGCGGTTTCGCGGCACTCGCAAGATCGGACATGGTCGTTCTTCCTTCGACAGCTTCATGCTGGGTGGGCGATGCGCTGGCCATTGGGGAATACCCGAATGGGCAGGAATGGCCGTCCTAACCGGATGGTAACGCATCTTCGCTAGTCCGGTCGGCTATGGCCAGTCCGCTTGCAACGACGAAGCAGTCCATCAATCTGACGCCCAGCGGCGTTCCGGGTTCGCGGATCCGCCGCAACCCGCCGTCGCCCGAGAAGAAGACGCTGATTCCGGACCGCAACGAGCGCGACCGGCGGACGGTGGCGATCGGCATTGCGCTGTCCGCCCTTCTACTGGTCGTCATCCTGGCCGGCTTCGCAAGCTACTCCGGATGGTCGCCGAGGGAAGTTACGGCGCACCTCTAAAGCAGCGCCGTTCCTGTAACGTCGGTTAAACTTCTGGACTCGGCCTTCGGCACGGGCGACATTCTGCGCGCAAAACAGCGGGGGGCCCCAATGATCAGCGCGAACATGATTGCGGCGGCGGTTATGCTTGCGACGCCTTTTCCCGAAGCTCGGCCGCTTGTGCCGTTCGAGGTGGATGGGGATGTCGGCTGCCACTGGACCATGCACAACAAGTCGGAAAAGTGGATTCGGGGCGGCATCGGCCAGGGTGACGAGGACCCGATCCTCGACCTTGTCGACCATGCGTTCGACGGGCGCGGCTGGGCCATCGACATCCCCATCGAAGTATCGACGGGCGACCCGAAACGGCGGCTACCGGCCAAGGGCTGGGCGTCCCCCGACGACAAGGACTCGCCCGGCTCGCTGGCTTTCTACATGGGGCCGGAGCTGCGCGCCATGATTGGCGGGGCAACCTCCGTCCAAATCTGGAGCGAGGGCAAGCCGATTTTCAACGCGAACCTGGCCAAGACCCCGTCCAAGGCCGAGCTCGACGCCTGCGTGCGCCCGCCGACCGACCCCAAGGACACGGATGAAGAGTGACCGCAGGGCGTCGGCCTCGCAACGGACCATCGTGGCTGGTATAGCTGAGCAAAGGAAGAGGGGGCTTCTCCATGCCATATCGCAGCGCGCCTTACTGGGTCGCGGGGGTCATCGCGGTCATCCTGGCCGGTTTCTGGCCGAGTTACTGGTCGATCCTTGATACGTCGCGTTGGCAGTTTCACCTACACGGCGCGATCAGCAGCCTGTGGGTGCTGATGGTCTTGTTCCAGAGTTGGGCGGTGCAGAAGAAGCAATTGCCGCTGCACCGGACGGTCGGGACGGCAAGCCTGTTCCTGTTTCCGGTGCTGATCGGCGGGTTGATGGGGATCATCGACGTAACCGCCAAGAATTTCCTGCGCGGGGATTCGGCCGAGAATCCGGTGACGATGATGCTCGGCCCGGCTTTCCTGACCGGACTGCTGGTGGCCGTGGCGGCCTATCTCACCCTATATTACAGGGCATTGAAGCACCGGCGCAGCGTGTGGAGCCATGCCGGCTATATGCTGGGCACGCCGATCATCCTGTTCGAAAGCCCGTTCAGCCGGTTGCTGGACATCGCCGGCGTTCCAGCCTTCGCGGTGCGCGGACCGGCGGATTTCGACAAGATCCTGCCTTCGATTCTGTTTTCGGACGCACTGGCCGTCGCTTTCTGTCTGGTCGTTTACTTGCGCTTTGGGCCAAGGGCCAAGCCGTTCCTGGTGACCGCCATGTTTGTCGCGCTGCAGATGCTGGTGATGGCCACGACAGGTGACATCGGCTTGCTTCAGTCGGCGCTTCGCGGACTTGGCAACGTGCCGAGTTGGGCAATGGTGGCGAGCGGGATCGCGATGGGCGCGGCCGCCAGCTGGCTCGGCTGGCGCGCCGGCGGCGCCGAGCGGACGAGTGCGCTTGCGACGCAAGCGCCCGCATCCGCGTAGAGCCGCGCCCCGGCCGAGGTACCTTACAGTCTAGGCATGGGAAAGAAGTTCATCGCCAAGTATCTCAATCCGTGGATATTCAAGCGTGAGAAGTCCCGGAGACGCCTCGAAGCCCTCCGGAAGGCTTACGGTGCTGGATGTTGGCGATGTGGATCGAAAATGAGCTTCAGTCTACTCGCAACTCGTCGTAGGGCAACGATTGAACACTGCAAGCTAAGTCGTCAGGCGGCACTAGCCACTGGCAGAACATTCGACTCTGCCATGTCGGCTGTAATCGACACCTCGGTACGCATTCGCCGGATACGAGGCGGGAAATGAGGACTGCGCTGGCGCGCCAAGCCGTTCCAGAATCCGTCGATCAATCCAAAGGAGCCTAAGACAACCGCGGAACGCGCGGCGAGCTTGCCCCGTTCTGGACGGAATGCCTCGACCAATATTCTGCGCCGCCCTGATCCCGATCCCGTTGCTGTGCGCATGCGAGCCCGAGCAGCCCGCCACCAACCGCAACCTTTCGAGCTCGGAGCCAACGGCGGAAGCGCATGTTGATCTCAACCGGAGCGCCGTGCCCGCTTCGCCGACTGCCGAGCCCGCCGATACCGCGGGACCGGACTTGGCGCCGCCCAATCTGACCCCAGAAGCGGAGCGCGGGGAGAAAAGCGCGCGCAACGTGCTGCTGTCCTTCGCGCGGGCGATAGAGCTGAAGGAATTCAATCAGGCGTGGGCGCTGTTGAGCCCGGCCGACAAGGCGAGATGGAGCCAGGTCGTGTTCGCGAAGATATTCGCGGACCTCGGCAAGATCAGCGTCGCGGTGCCGGCCGGAACGATGGAGGGTGCGGCGGGATCGACCTACTACAGCGCGCCGATCATCATCACCGCGAACGACATGGACGGGCGACCGGTCCGGATCGAAGGGGAGGCTATGCTGCGGCGGGTCAACGACGTGCCCGGCGCTACCCCGGAGCAACTCCACTGGCACTTCGAAACTCTAAAGCTAGATTGGACGCATTAGCGCCTGGAAATCATGGCGATTTCATCGCGCTCTTACTCCGCCGCGACTCCGCTTGTCTGCCCGAACATATCCACCTCGCCCAACGCTTCCTCCTCAGCAGGCGCATCATTCGCGGCTTTGGCCTTCTGGCGGCGGTCGAAATTGTCCCACACCTCATTCCAATTGCCCTTGGTCGCGGCCTTGGAATATTCGGTCGCGCGGGTCTCGAAGAAGTTGGCGTGCTCAACCCCGTTGAGCATCGGCGCAAGCCACGGCAGCGGGTGCTCGTCGACCATGTAGATCGGCTGGAAGCCTAGCTGGCCCAGGCGCCAGTCGGCGATGTAGCGGATATACTTCTTGATCGCCTTGGGGGTCATGCCCTCGACCGGGCCCATCTCGAACGCCAGGTCGATGAAGGCGTCTTCCAGCCGCACCGTCTTCTGGCAGGTGTCGATGATCTCGTCCTTGACCTGCTTGGTGAGGCAGTCGCGCTCCTTCACGAAGGCGTGGAACAGCTTGATGATGCCCTCGCAGTGGAGGCTCTCGTCGCGCACCGACCAGCTGACGATCTGGCCCATGCCCTTCATCTTGTTGAAGCGCGGGAAGTTCATCAGCATCGCGAAGCTGGCGAACAGCTGCAGCCCCTCGGTGAAGCCGCCGAACATGGCGAGCGTCTTGGCGATATCCTCGTCGGTGTCGACGCCGAAGGTGGAGAGATAGTCGTGCTTGTCCTTCATCTCCTTGTACTGGAGGAAGGCGCTATACTCGCTTTCGGGCATGCCGATGGTGTCGAGCAGGTGGCTGTAGGCGGCAATGTGCACCGTCTCCATGTTGGAGAAGGCGGTGAGCATCATCTTCACCTCGGTCGGCTTGAACACGCGGCCATACTTGTCGTGGTAGCAATCCTGCACCTCGACGTCGGCCTGTGTGAAGAAGCGGAAGATCTGGGTGAGCAGGTTGCGCTCGTGATCGGTCAGCTTCTGCGCCCAGTCGCGACAATCCTCGCCGAGCGGCACTTCCTCTGGCATCCAGTGGATCTGCTGCTGGCGCTTCCAATATTCGAACGCCCACGGGTATTCGAACGGCTTGTACTGACGGGACGCTTGAAGGAGGGGCATTTAACGGTCTCCTGAATCTTGGTCTTTGCGGGTTTCGATATGGGTGACGCTTGGGCCGGAGCCGCGAGCAATGAGGAGGATGGCGAGCACCGCGACAAGCGCGACGACGAGGACGATCTGCGTCGTGGTCATCAGCCTATATCCTCCACCCGCTTGGCGCGGACATCGATGACCCGGTCCTTGTAGACGACATGCGTCTTGCGGGCGCCGACCCCGAACACGACAATCCCGAGGAAATAGCCGAAATCATACCAACCGCCGTTGTTGGGGACAGCGTAGACGGCGACCTTGTCCACGAAGAGCGAGACGACCCAGGCGACCGGGAAGATGAAGCCGTGCCACAGGCCGAGCAGGAAGCCTGGCGCGGAAGGCGCGACCGCGTCCGCCTGCTGCTGCGCCGAGCAGGCGGCGAGAAGGAGCAGCGGAAGGAGGGTGAGGGCGCGGCGGCTCATCGGTGCATCGCCTCCAGCTCCGACGGGGAGGGGCGGTATTTGGTGAGGCCGAGGCCATAGACCACCGCCATCGCGCCGATCAGCAGCAGGATGACCCCGCCCTGGCTGCCGCGCGAATTGCCCTCGCGGCGGCGGCGGAAGATCAGCATTCCCCCGGCGGCAATCGCACCGAGGCCAATGGCCAGCGCCAGGCTCTCGTTGACGGTCATCGGCCGACGCCTTTCAGCCCGAACGCAAAGATCGACAGGGCGATGCCGAGCGCAAGGATCATTGCGCCCGAAATCCGCCGGACATAGGCGCCCTGCGGGGTCGCGGCGGGGCGGACGAGCAATGTCACGCCGATCGCGAAGGCGACCAGGCCGAGGCCGAGCATGATGAGGTTGGCGTAGGTCATTGCCCTAATGTTCCGAGCCGCGTCCGCCCGGCGCAAGGAAAGCCGCGCCGAGGATGGCGGAGATCACGATAAGGGCGATGATGGTGCTCATCTCAGTCTTTCCGCCCACGCTTGCGCTTGAGCGAGGCGCCCGCGATGACGATCACCAGCAGGGCGACGACGAGAGCGGCTGCCAAAGTCATTGGCATGCGAGGCACTCGTCATAGTCGGTGGTCGCGGCGAGCTGGATTTCCTTGAGCTCGGGCGTGTTGTCCGCCTCGACCCCGCCGGCGAATCCGGCGCGCTGGACCGACTTGGAACGAAGATAATAGAGGGACTTAATGCCAAGCTCCCACGCGCGGAAGTGAAGCATCAGCAAGTCCCACTTGTCGACGTCGGCAGGTATGAACAGGTTCAGCGAGGTCGCCTGGTCGATGTAGGGCGTGCGGTCGGCGGCGAGCTCGATCAGCCAGCGCTGGTCGATCTCGAAGCTGGTCTTGTAGACGTCCTTTTCCTCTGGCGTGAGGAAGTCGAGGTGCTGGACCGAGCCGCCCGCTCGAGGATCGAGTTCCACGTCGCGTCGCTGTTCTTGGCCTTCTCGGTCAGCAATTTCTCGAGATAGGGATTCTTGATCGAGAAGCTGCCCGACAGCGTCTTGTGTGTGTAGATATTGGCCGGGATCGGTTCGATGCAGGCGCTGGTACCGCCGGTGATGATCGAGATGGACGCGGTCGGAGCGATCGCCATCTTGCAGCTGAACCGCTCCATCACCCCCATGTCGGCAGCGTCTGGGCAGGGGCCGCGTTCCTGCGCGAGCATCATCGACGCCTCGTCGACCTGGGCGCGGATGTGCTTGAAGATCTTGAGGTTCCACGACTTGGCCATCGCGCCTTCGAACGGCAGGCCGCGCGCCTGGAGGAAAGAGTGGAAGCCCATCACGCCAAGGCCGACCGAACGCTCGCGCTCGGCGCTGTACTTGGCGCGGGCCATCTCGTCCGGAGCGCGGGCGATATAGTCGCTTAGGACATTGTCGAGGAAGCGCATGACGTCCTCGATGAACATCCTGTCGCCATTCCATTGGTCCCAGGTTTCGAGGTTGAGAGAGGAGAGGCAGCAGACGGCGGTGCGATCGGCGCCGAGATGGTCCTTGCCGGTCGGAAGCGTGATCTCCGAGCAGAGATTGGAGGTCGACACCTTGAGGCCCAGGTCGCGGTGATGCTTGGGCATGTTCCGGTTCACGGTGTCTGAGAAGACGATGTATGGCTCGCCAGTAGCGAGCCGGGTCTCGACCAGCTTCTGGAACAGGGCGCGGGCGTTGACGCTTCCGCGCTCGGACCCGTCGCGCGGGCTACGAAGCGTGAAATCGATGCCGTCGCGGACCGCTTCCATGAATTCGTCGGTGATAAGCACGCCGTGGTGGAGGTTCAGCGCCTTGCGGTTGAAGTCACCCGAAGGTTTGCGGATCTCAAGGAATTCCTCGATCTCCGGGTGGTTGATGTCGAGGTAGCAGGCGGCCGAGCCGCGGCGCAGCGAGCCTTGCGAAATAGCGAGTGTCAGGCTGTCCATCACGCGGACGAACGGGATGATGCCGCTGGTCTTGCCGTTGAGGCCGACCGGTTCGCCGATGCCACGCACCGCGCCCCAATAGGTGCCGATGCCGCCGCCGCGCGAGGCGAGCCAGACATTCTCGTTCCACGTGCCGACGATGCCTTCCAGGCTGTCGTCGACGCTATTGAGATAGCAGCTGATCGGCAGGCCGCGGCCGGTGCCGCCGTTCGAAAGGACGGGGGTTGCCGGCATGAACCATAGCTTCGAAATATAGTCGTAGATGCGCTGCGCGTGGTCAGCGTCGTCGGCATAGGCCGAGGCGACCCGGGCGAACAGGTCCTGGTAATTCTCGCCCGGCAGCAGGTAGCGGTCCTTAAGCGTCTCCTTGCCGAATTCGGTCAGCAGCGAATCGCGCGATTCGTCCGTGACGACATCGAATGCGCGCGCGTCGACGGTCTTACTGGTGCGCTTGGCCTGGGTGGCCGTCACGTCGCCGGTCGGAACGTCATTGCCCGTCGAAAAATCCATGTCCTCACCCCATCACAGTCGCAGCCTTCGCGGCCACTTGTTCGCTAAACGTTCGACTCGGCGCCGAAGCAGCGAACCTACCCTAAAAACATCTCGCCGCGGGGTCTTTCTGGCCCGTGTCCCCGATATCCACAGGGACGCACGAAGCCGCTTGCCGAAGATAGGTATCTTCGGCCCCAATCACAATAGATTGAGCGCAACCCCCGTTGAGACGCTACATATAGTGTTTAAAACCGAGTCCGGGCACAAGCGAAAAATTAACCGGCGGTGAAAAAAATCGGGCGCGTAGAGGGGGCTGTGGCGATGGGGACACGCATCGCGGGAGATGGGTTTTCAAGGACCACTTGAAAATGATCCTCTCTGCGTTCATTTAGTCAGCGCGGACCGGGCCCCTCTGGCGCCAGTCGTAACTGGCGTGATGTCGGACCGCATCGGATAATCCGGTGCGCTTCGATGCCCTCCCACCCCCTCGGGCCACCGGATCTCCGATCGAAAGCAACGGCTTTTGAAGAGGAGACGACAATGTCACGCCGAATGTTTCGAATCATGCTTCGCCACCAGCGGATCGACGAACTGATCCGTCGTGAGCAGCGACACCGCGCTCCAGATGTGTTCAAGCTGATGCGCCTGAAGAAGCTCAAGCTTAAAGCCAAGGACATGCTGCGCCGGATGGTCACGAAACCGAGCCGAGCTGGCTGACAGAGCGGGCGCGCCGGGCAAGCCCGAGCGCGCCCGTGCGTTTTCCCAAACAGGGGTATTGAAGATGATGGAATTTCTCGCTGCCGACTGGCTTGGCACGCCTGCCTGGTTCTGGCTCTCGTTCCTTGGCCTAGTTGCTGCGCTTACGGCGTTCGACCTGGGCTTCCTGCACAAGGAAGACCGGGAAATGGAAATCGCGGAAAGCTTCAAGCTAACTGGCTTCTATATCCTTGTGGCCCTGGCGTTCGGCGCGTGGATCTGGTCCGAGCGCGGGGCGGAACCCGGGATGCAATATTTCACCGGCTTTTTCATCGAGAAGGCGTTGTCGATCGACAATGTCTTCGTGATCAGCCTCATCTTCAGCTTTTTCGCGATCCCGGCGAAATATCAGTATCGCGCGCTGCTGTGGGGCATCATCGCCGTGATCGTCCTTCGCGGGATCATGATCGCAGGGGGCGCTGCGCTGGTCGCCGAGGCCTATTGGGTTCTCTATATCTTCGCGGCCTTCCTGATCGCGACCGGGATCAAGATGTTCTTCGCCGGCGACAAACCGATGGACGTCGCCTCGAACCCGGTCGTGCGCTGGTTATCGACCCACATGCGGGTCACCAAGGAACTCCATAACCAGCATTTCTTCGTCAAGGTACCGGATGAGAAAACGGGCAAGCTGGTGACTGCGGCAACGCCCTTGTTCCTGGCACTTGTGGTCATAAACCTTGCCGACCTCGTGTTCGCGGTGGACAGCGTGCCGGCGATCTTCGCCATCACCACCGATACGTTCATCGTTTACACGTCGAACATCATGGCGATCCTCGGCTTGCGCGCGCTCTATTTTGCGCTGGCGGCGATGGTTCACCGCTTCCACTACCTCAAATATGCGCTTGCCGCGGTGCTGGTATTCATCGGCACAAAGATCTTTGTCGCCGACTTCGTGCTCGGCGGGGACAAATTTCCGCCAGCAGTCAGCCTGGGCGTGACCGCAGCACTCATCGGCACTGGAATCGGCTACTCGCTATGGAAGACGCGCGGACAGCCCGAGCCGGAATGGCCGGCGAAGAATGACGCTGCGACTCGGGCGCAGCTCGACGATTTGGCCGACAACAAAACCTGAAAGGGGAAATGCAAATGTCCGTCCTGAGTACCGACCGTCGAACGTTCATGGGCTTGGGAGCCGCGGCGACCGCCGCTGTTGCCACCAGCGCCGCGGCCTCGTCTGCCGCGCCGGCCGGTCCGCCCAAGACTAGCCTGACCGCCGACGAAGCACTGGCCCGGCTGATCCGCGCGAACGAGGCTTTTGTCGCCGACCGCGCGCCATCGAGTGACATCTCGACCAAGCGGCGGCTGGAACTGGCCAAGGGCCAGGCGCCGTTCGCTGCGCTGGTCGGCTGCGCTGATAGCCGCGTCGGGCCCGAGCATCTGTTCGGCGCCGGGCTTGGCGAGCTGTTCATCGTCCGCACCGCCGGCAATTATGTCGACGACGCGGGCTACGGCAGCCTGGCTTATGCGGTGGCGGCGCTGGGCGTGCCGCTGATCGTGGTGCTTGGGCACGAGCGCTGCGGCGCTGTCGACGCGGCGGCCAAGCTGGTCCTTAACAACGAGCAACTGCCGTCGTCGCTGACGCGGATGGTGCAGCCAATCCTTCCGGCGGTCGTTGATGCGCGGGCGACGCTCGGCGGCAAGGATCTGCTCGACCATTCTATTCACATGAACGTCCGGCACGTCGCGCGGACCCTTCGCGAGACAACCGATGCGCTACTCGGCAAGCCGATTGCCGAAGGGAAATTGAAGGTGGTCGGCGCTTACTACGACCTCGACACCGGCCGGGTCGACTTCTTCGATCGCGGTTAAGAAGCCAGGGAGGACGGCCGACAAACGAAAGGGCGCGACCCCAAAACGGTCGCGCCCTTTCTTCTTTTCTTGAAAGCCTAGCAATCGCCGAGGCGCTTACCCGTGACTTTTTCGGTCATCTGATAGTCGCCACTGCCGCTGAGCATGCTTGCCGTATCCACGGTCACGTCGAGCGTGTCGGCGGTGTAGCGGCCGTTGACCGTCGGCGTCGTGAGTCCACCCGAACGCTTGCACTGGTAGGCGGTGTTGATCCGTCCCTGGCGCGCGTACGTGGTGGTGACTTTGCAGTCCGCGCCTTGTTCCGCAAACAGCTTCGACAATTGGTCGGCGTCGGCGACGCAGGCCTTGCGGGTCGCCTTGTCGCCCTGCTTCGCCGGACTGGCCGGCGTGCTTCCATCGGTCGATGCGATGCGCTCGACGGTTGAACTCACCTCCCACTCGCCGATGGGGAAAGCGACGGGCACGGCCGCGGCCGCAGTCTCGTTCGCCGGCGGCGCGCTTTCGCCACCGCAAGCGCCAAGCATCAATGCGGGCAGTGCTGCCAAGACCAGTTTACGCATCAAAATTTCCTCTCCCGTTTCTGCACTCAGCGCTGTGCGGCGTTGTCCGGCTTGCACTCGCCAAGCCGCTTCGACTTGATATTCATCGTTACCGTCATGTTCTGGCCCGGAGGGCCGCCTGCAGTTTCTGATCGGATCGTCATGTCGCTCGAGTTCTCCGTGAAGCTGCCATTCATGGTCATCGTCTGATTGACGGCGCCTTGCGTGCATTTTGCCTTGCCGTCGATTTTGCCGCCCGACACGCGGTAATGTTCGAAACGGCAATTGGCATTGTTCTGCCCGATGAAGCTGTCCACTTGCTTCAGTTCCTCCGCAGTGACGCAACGTTCGGTCGTTTGCCCGTTGCCCATCATTGCGCGCATTTGGTTCAGAGCCTCGGGCGGCATGCCCGGCGCCTCGATCTGGGCCACGGCCATGGACGTCGACCATTGTCCGGGCTTGCGCAGGTCCTGGGCGACGCCGCTCTTCTTCATCTCGGCAGCCACCTCCTCCGGAGTCGCATTTTCGACGGAGACTTCAGCCCCGCGATCGCAAGCGGAGAGCAAGAGGAGTGAAACCCAAAGTGCTAGTCGGCGCATCATCATCTCCGCATTGTGGCCTTCACTTCAGCATAAACGACAGTCGGGCCTTGGCAACGCGGAAGAACGGACGAGGTGGCAGGCGTCAACTCTCAGGGTGTTACCCGATGTTTAGCCAAATGGCTGGCGCGTAGCCCAGGAATCCAGACGCATCCGGGACGTCCGGACCGACGGCGCAACCGGGGAGACAGCGATGAGCAATTCGGTCGGAAAGCAGCGGCTCGACGGCAAGGTGGCGATCGTCACGGGCGCAACCGGGGGCATTGGAGAAGCCACGGCGAAGCTGTTCCTTGAGCTTGGTGCGAGGGTCATGCTCGTGGGCCGCTCGAATGAAAAGATGGCAGCGACCAAGAGCCGGCTCGCCGCCCTTGGGGAGGTGGGCGACAGCATCTGTGATGCGACGGACGAAGCGGGGATGTCGGCGGCGGTGGCGGCGACGGTCGAGCGCTTCGGCGGGCTCGACATCCTGATTGCCAATGCGGGGACGGAGGGCGTCCTGAAACCGATCGAAGCGCTGTCCGTCGCGGAATTCGAGAGCACGATGAGGACCAACGTTACCGGCGTCTGGTTGGCGATGAAGCATTGCGTGGCGCCGCTCAAGGCGCGCGGCGGCGGTTCGATCATAGCGTTGTCTTCTATTGCCGGTGTCATCGGCTTTCCGGCGATGGCCCCGTACATCGCGAGCAAGCATGCGGTCTACGGACTTGTCAAAACCGCAGCGCTGGAGCTTGGTCCGTCGAACATTCGGGTTAACGCCGTCGGGCCGGGTCCGATCGACAATCGCATGATCGACTCCCTCCAGAGGCAGCTTTCGCCGGACGACCCCGCGGCGCTGCGCGGAGGCATCGAAGCGAGCATCGCGATGCGGCGTTACGGCACGAACGAGGAGGTCGCCCACCTGCTCGCTTTCCTTGCGAGCGACGCATCGTCTTACTGCAACGGCGCGATTTACATGGTCGACGGCGGGTACGTCGCGGGCTAGCCGCGAATAAGGTCGATCGGGCTTGCCTGCCGAGATTGTCCGCCGCCGGGCACGACCCCATATGGCGGCGATGGCGATCCAGATCCGTACCTCCCTTGCCGAGCCGGACACCGGCGACACCTTCGTCCCGCACCGGCCGGCGCGGCCCGAAAAGGCTGAAGGCGGCAGGAAGTTCAAGCTGACCAGCGAGTATGAGCCGGCCGGCGACCAGCCAACCGCGATTCGGGAGTTGGTCGAGGGCATCCGGGACAATGGCGAGATGAGCCAAGTGCTTCTCGGCGTGACCGGCAGCGGCAAGACCTACACGATGGCGCAGATTATTCAGGAGACCCAGCGCCCGGCGTTAGTGCTGGCGCCAAACAAGATACTAGCGGCGCAGCTCTACGGCGAGTTCAAGAACTTCTTTCCGGAGAATGCGGTCGAATACTTCGTCAGCTACTACGATTACTATCAGCCCGAAGCCTACGTGCCACGCACCGACACCTACATCGAGAAGGAAAGCTCGGTGAACGAGGCGATCGACCGCATGCGCCACTCGGCGACGCGGGCGCTTCTGGAGCGCGATGATGTGATCATCGTCGCGTCGGTAAGCTGCCTCTACGGCATCGGCTCTGTCGAAACCTACTCGGCGATGATCTTCGACCTGAAGAAAGGCCAGTCGGTCGACCAGTCGGAGATCATCAGGAAGCTCGTCGCGCTTCAGTACAAGCGCAACGACGCGGCTTTCGCGCGCGGCAATTTCCGGGTGCGTGGCGACAGCCTCGAGATTTTCCCGTCGCACTATGAGGACAGTGCGTGGCGGATTTCCTTCTTTGGCGACGAGATCGAGGAGATCACAGAGTTCGACCCGTTGACCGGCAAGAAGACCGCCAGCCTCGACTCCATCCGAGTCTATGCGAACAGCCATTATGTGACTCCAGGCCCGACGCTTAAGCAGGCGATGGAAGCGATCCGCCACGAGCTTGCCGAGCGGCTCAAGGAACTGGTCGCGGAAGGCCGTCTACTCGAGGCGCAACGCATCGAACAGCGAACCAACTTCGACCTGGAGATGATCGCGGCGACGGGAAGCTGCGCGGGGATCGAGAATTACAGCCGCTTCCTAACCGGACGGCTACCGGGCGAGCCACCGCCGACCCTGTTCGAATATCTACCCGACAATGCGCTGCTGTTCGTTGACGAGAGCCACCAGACGGTTCCGCAGATCGGCGCGATGGCCAAGGGCGACCACCGTCGCAAGATCACGCTGGCGGAATATGGCTTCCGACTGCCGAGCTGCATCGACAATCGGCCGCTTCGCTTCAACGAGTGGGACGCGATGCGCCCGCAATCGGTCTTCGTGTCGGCGACCCCGGGGCCGTGGGAAATGAACGAGACCGGCGGTGTGTTTTCCGAGCAGGTCATCCGCCCGACCGGCCTGATCGACCCGCCGGTCGAGATCAAACCGGTCGAGGATCAGGTCGACGATCTCGTTCATGAAGCGAAGCAGACCGCGGCCAAGGGCTACCGTACGCTGGTGACGACGTTGACCAAGCGCATGGCGGAGGACCTTACCGAATATCTTCACGAGGCGGGGCTGAAGGTCCGCTACATGCACTCGGACGTCGAGACGCTGGAGCGCATCGAGCTGATTCGCGACCTTAGGCTTGGAGTCTATGACGTGCTCGTTGGGATCAACCTGCTTCGCGAAGGCCTCGATATACCGGAATGTGGGCTGGTCGCGATTCTCGACGCCGACAAGGAAGGGTTCCTGCGTTCGGAAACGTCTTTGATTCAGACCATCGGCCGCGCCGCGCGTAACGTCGATGGGCGCGTTATCCTTTACGCCGACACGGTTACCGGTTCGATGGAGCGGGCACTCAACGAGACGCAGCGCCGGCGCGAAAAGCAGGAAGCTTACAACAAGGAGCACGGCATCACGCCGGCGAGCATCAAGCGCCAGATCAGCGACATCATCGCCCACGTGTCGACCCGCGACGGGGTGGTCATCGACACCGGCGACGACGAGCGGCCGCACCTCGTCGGCCACAACCTCAAGGCCTATATCGGTGAGCTCGAGGAGCGGATGCGCAAGGCCGCGGCGGACCTTGAATTCGAGGAAGCAGCGAGGATCCGCGACGAAATCCGGCGGCTGGAGGAAGACGACCTCGGCATCCCGCACGCCGATCGCGCCGCGCCGCGGCCGATGGGCAATGCGACCCAGGGCAAGCCTGGCACGAGACGCACGGGATTCGGCAAGACGCAGCGTCGGTGGGGCAGCAAGCGCTAACCGGCGAAAACGCCTTGTTCTATCAACACACGCGGCGCTTCGACCGACGTGCGTCCGTTCCGTTGCGGGCGAACGCGATGAACGGCATGGTTCGGCTCCCTTATTCCGGCACACGAGGTCCGCGATGAAATTCCTCCACTGTCTCGCCATTGCATCGATCGCTCTTGCCGCGCCGGTAACGGCGAAGGCACCGTCGCGGGCCGTAGCGGAAGCTGTAGCGGCCGCCGACCGGCCGGCCGATGCGCGGGATCTCGACTCTAGCCGCAAGCCGGCCGAGGTTCTCGATTGGCTTGGCCTGAAGCCCGGAATGAAGGTCGCCGATCTGATCAGCGGCACCGGCTATTGGGCCGAAATCATGGCTCATGCCGTCGGGCCGAAGGGCGAGGTCACCGCCTACGAACCGAACCAGTTCTACAATGACGAAAAGGGCGCGGCGCTCTGGGCCGGCATCGCCGCGCGTACGCCGCGCGTAAGGCTGGTCCGCTATCCGTTCGAGGCGTTCGCACCGCCGGCAAGCACTTTCGATGCGGCGTTGATCAACCTGTCGTACCACGACCTTTACTGGGAGTCCGAGAAGTACAAGATTCCGCGGACCGACCCCGACGCCTACGTGCGCGCACTCTATGCGGCGATGAAGCCCGGCGGCGTTGTCGGCGTCATCGACCATGTCGGGGCGCCGGGCGATACCCGAGCCACGGTCAAGAATCTTCATCGAATCGATCCGGCGGTAGTGCGCGCCGATTTCGAGCGGGCAGGATTTCGCTTGGCCGGTACCAGCAAACTGCTCGCGAATCCGGCGGACGACCACAGCAAGCTGGTTTTCGACGCCGCGATCCGCGGCAAGACCGATCGCTTCATGATGAAGTTCGTCAAGCCGCGCTGATCGCCGGCGGTCGGGATTCCGTAGCGACCTGATGAGGCAGGCGCGCGGCTGGCGGCCATTGCGTTCAGGGCCGCGCAACCTGACGCCGGGCAGGGCGTTAGGAGACAAGAGCAATTTGGGAGCGCCGTGGAAGCGGCGCGATTTTTCATGCGGAAGTTCAGCCTGATTTTGGGTGCCCTGACGATGGTCGCCACAACGCCGGTTGCCGCGCAGCCGCGCGGCGACGAGCCCGTCGCGGTTCCCCGTACCGTCCGCCAGGGCATCGATTTCGTCTACGTCGATCCGGACCTCAGCAATGTCGCGCGACGCTACCAGCGGCCGCAAAACTGGCTGGCGCGGATCTTCCGCCCGGGCTCCGGACGCTCGGCGCCAAACCCGATTTTCCTTCAGTTGGCCGACGGACTTGAGCGTTACCAGGCGACCTGGGGCCAGTTGCCACAGGTGAAGATTCCGGCCGGGCCTGCATTGAAGCGCGGTTCGACCGGGAAGCGCGTAACCCTGCTGCGGCAGCGCCTTGGTCTTTCGGCCAGCGGCGGCTTCGATGAGATGCTGTTCCAGCGCGTTTCCGCTTACCAGCGCGTCCACGGCCTCGGTCCGGCGGACGGGATCGCCGGAAAGGCAACACTCGCTTCGCTGAATCTCGGCTCGGCGCATTATTCGCGGCGGATCGCGATCAACATGGAGCGCGCGTTCCGCCTGCCGCAGACGCGCACCTTCGACCGCTATGTCGTCGTCGATTCCGGTGCCGCGGAAACCTATCTGTTCGACCGCGACCGGATGGCCGACAGCATGCGGGTCATCGTCGGCTCGGCCAAGACCAAGACGCCGATGATGGCGGTGCTGATGGAGAACGCCAAGGCCAATCCTTATTGGCATGTCCCACCCGAACTGGTCCGGACCCTGACCGCGAAGAAGGTCAAGGAGCAGGGCCTCTCCTACTTTGACGACTTTCACTATGAAGTGCTGTCGGACTGGACCGGCAACGGCCGGGTGATCGATCCGAAGTCGGTCAACTGGGCGGCGATCGCATCCGGGAAGCAGAAGCCGAACGTGCTGGTCCGCCAGCTTCCGGGACCATGGAATTCGATGGGCGAGATGAAATTCGAAATGCCCAACGACTATGGCATCTATCTGCACGATACGCCGACGAAGGAGAAGTTCGCCGGTAATCGCTGGATCAGCAACGGCTGCGTACGCCTGGAGGACTATCGCCGCTTCGCGACCTGGGTGTTCGGGCGGATGCCGCCGGTGACGTCGTCGCGGGAGCAGAGGATCGAGCTTCCCCGCCCCGTGCCGGTATTCATGACCTACCTTACCGTCGCGCCCGGCGGCGAAGGCGGCGTGACGTTCCGGCCCGACCCCTATGGCTTCGACGCGCTGGCAATGCCGCAGATGTTCGGTTCTTCGAGCAGGATCGCGTCGCTTTAGGCCTTCGACGAATGCGCCGGATCGCTCGACGCCTGCGTCTTGCGGCTGGCAAAGCGGCGGCCTAGCGTCCGCCCCGACTAGACCGACTGTCGAGGGCTATTGATGAACCGTTCGATCCTGCTTGCGCTGGCTGCAACAGCGCTGGCCCTTCCGTCAATGCTGACCGCTCAGGACAAGCCGGCCGAGAAACCGAAGGCGGAAAAAGCCGAGAGGCCGGAGGAGGTCGTTCCCCAGGTCGTTCGAACGATCCATTCGGGCACCTTCGGCGGGCAGCGCATGCGCTATTCCGCGACGATCGGCGAGACGATCATAAAGAACAAGGACGGCGTCGCCGAGGCCGCGGTCGTCACCACCGCTTACGTGCGCGAGCCGCGCGACGCGAATCGGCCGGTGACTTTCCTGTTCAACGGCGGGCCGGGTTCCGGCTCAGTATGGCTGCAGATGGGAGCCTTCGGGCCGAAGCGGGTCGCGATCCCGTCCGACGCGCGGGACGACGGGGCACCACCTTACCCGATCGTCGATAATCCGGATTCGCTGCTGGACGTCACTGACATCGTCTTCATCGATCCTCCGGGAACCGGCTTTTCCCACCTCATCGGCAAGGCGGACCCCAAGGACTTTTACGGAGTCACGCAGGACGCGAAGCTGGTCGCGGAGGTCATCCGCCGCTGGCTCGGCGACAATGGCCGCTGGAATAGCCCGAAGTTCCTTGGTGGTGAGAGCTATGGGACGACCCGAAGTGCGGCGGTCGCCAACCAGCTGATGAACGTGACGTACAATGACGTTGCGTTGAACGGCATCATTCTTATTTCAACGGTGCTCGATTTCGCAGCCGGCTCGGACACGGCCGGCAATGAGCTGGGCTACATCACTAACCTGCCGTCGATGGCAGCGGCCGCACATTACCACGGCAAGACGGAAGCGGCGTCGGTCGAGCAACTGGTGGATGAAGCGCGAGCCTGGGCACTGGGACCCTATGCCGCATTCCTATTGAAGGGGCAGAAAGCGACAGCGGAAGAACGTGCCGTCATTCGGCGCGAACTGGCGCGCTTTACCGGGCTCAGCGAGGCCTATCTCGACCAGGCCGACCTGCGTGTTACGCCCGACCGTTTCTACAAGCAGCTGCTCCGCGACCGTGGCTTGACCATCGGCCGGCTCGATGCGCGCTACACCGGCAAAGATTACGACAATGCCGGGGAGAGCCCGGACAACGACCCCAGCTTCTACGGAATCGATGCAGGCTACACCGCGGCGATCAACAGCTGGGCCCGCGGGTCACTGGGCTTCAAGACGGACCGCGAATATCAGTCGATCGGCCGCCTCGGAGCGGACTGGGACTGGCGGATCGGCGGGCGCGACGCCAACGCCTATCTCAACGTCGCACCGTACATCGGCACTGCGCTGCGCGAGAATAGCGGCCTGCGCGTGCTGGTTGCCCAGGGCTATTACGACTTTGCGACGCCATTCTTCGCGGCCGAATACGCGCTTAGCCGGAGCGGCATCCCGCAAGACCGGATCAGCTATACTTACTATCACTCCGGGCACATGATGTACGTCCGCGACGAGGATCGGCATAAGCTGACTGCCGACGTGCGGTCGTTCATCCGGGAGCGCTGAGATGCGGATGTTTTTCCTCAGCGCCGCCGCTCTCCTGATTGCTCCGATCGCCACGCCGGCGGTGGCCCAGCAGCGTCAGATGGAGCGCGTTCCGGACCGCCGTGCCGATGAGGGCGCGGGGCCTTACCGCAAGCTGGTGATCCGCGGCGCGACATTGATCGACGGCACGGGCGCTCCGCCGCGCGGGCCGGTCGACATCGTCATCGAAGGCAATCGCATCAGTTCCGTGGCGGGGGTTGGAACGCCAGGGCTGCCGCTCGAGGGCAATCGAGGACCGCGCGATGCCGACCATGAAATCGACGCGACCGGGATGTACGTCATGCCCGGCTTCGTCGACAACCACGGCCATAACGGCGACCCGGACAAGGCGCCGAACGCAAGTTACGGATACAAGTTGTGGCTTGCCCACGGGGTGACGACGGTGCGCGGCGTCGGCCTCTATTTCGGTCCAGGAGACCAATCGCTGTCCGACAAGGCTCGGAGCGCGGCCAACACGATCGTCGCCCCGCGCCTGTTCGCCTACGCCGCGCTCGGCGACGTGTGGAGCGGCGGCGATGTCGACACACCTGAGAAGGCGCGCGCCTGGGTGCGCTGGGCGAAGAAGACGGGCTACGACGGAATCAAGCTGTTCAACAGCGAGCCGAAAGAGGCGACCGCGGCCGCGATCGACGAAGCCAACAAGCTGGGCCTGGGGAGCGTCGCGCATCTCGGCCAGTCGGGCGTTGCGGAGGTTAACGCGCGCGTCGCCGGGCAAATGGGCCTTGGCACGGTCACGCACTTCTACGGCCATTTCGAGAGCCTGCTGAAGGACAGCAGCCTTCCGCGTTATCCGTCCGATTATAACATGTACGACGAGCAGGACCGGTTTTACGAACTGACCCAACTGACCGAGCATATTTTCGCGCCCGGCGGGCCGGAATGGCAGGCTTACCTTCGCGAGCAGCTTGATCGCGGGGTAATCTTCAACCCGACGTTCAACATCTATTCCGCGTCGCGCGATGTGATGCGGGCGCGTAACGCCGACTGGCACGACAAATTTACGCTTCCGAGCCTGGCAGGCTTCTTCCAGCCGAGCCGTGTCAGCCACGGCAGCTACTGGTACGACTGGACCACCGCCAAGGAAGTCGCCTGGCGGAAGTTCTACGGCCCGTTCATGCAACTTGTGAACGATTACAAGAATATGGGCGGCAAGGTCACGCTCGGATCGGACCCCGGCTACATTTACCAGACATGGGGCTTCTCCTACATCGGCGAGATGGAGATGATGCAGGAGGCGGGGTTCACTCCGCTGGAGGTGATCCGCGCAGCCACCAGCGACGGCGCCTACGAGATCTACCGGCCCAAGAAGACCCCGGCGCCGTTCGGGATCGTCCGCGCGGGGATGCTCGCCGACCTCGTCATCGCGCCGGAGAATCCGCTGCACAATTTCAAGACATTGTACGGGACCGGGTTCGAGCGGCTGGGCAAGGACGGCAAGGTCGAGCGCGTCGGCGGTGTCAAATATGTCATCAAGGACGGCATCGTCTACGACGCCAAGGCGCTGCTCGCCGATGTCGCGGCGATGGTTGCCGAAAATAAGGAGGCGCAGGCGAAATAGCCGCCCGCGCCTCCGCTTGATTTAGCGAAGCACGCCTTTCGCCCGCTGCGCCCTGGCATAGAGGAACAGTGCCAGAGCAATCGCGATGATGATGTATGGCATCACCTTGTTGATGCTCTCGCTCAATTCCGGAATGTCCGACGGATTGACTAGCTGGTAGCCGATGCCGACGACCGCGCCGAGCAGGGACACGCCCAGCACCGGTACGGCCCAGCGATTGCGCATCAGCAGCAGGATGGCTCCGAGGAGGCCGCCCCAGACGCCGAGCCCCATGCGGCGGATGCCCAGATCGGAAAGCCATTGATATAGGCCATAATGGCTTCGCCGTCGGCGGTATGCATCATGCCCTCGATGTATTCCGCGCCCCGAGTGCGGGTCATGAAATAGTCGTAACAACCGAACGCGTTCCACAGCACCCCGAGCCCGCCAACAATCCACAAGTGCAGCGGCGTCACTGCCCGTACCGTATCGTCCATCTGCCCCTCCATCGCTCCGTTGGTTCGGAGCCGCAACGAAAGGATTCCTTTTCAATATTTAAGTCAAGGCGCCCTGCCGGACACAAAAAGGGCGGCGGATGGCCAATGCCGCCCGCCGCCCTCCTGTGATGACCAAGCTTAGAAGCCGACCTTCACGCCGAGATGACCGGACGTCTCATTGCCCTGCTTCTTACCCATCGTGGTTGAGATGGCAGCGCCGAGTTCGACGTTGGTAAGGATCCGGGCGTTAAGACCGCCGGTGAAGCGGCCGTAGGCCTTCGTCGAAACGTCGTCGATTTCCCAGGTGTTGACGATTCCCGGAGCCGACGTCTGCGCGAAGGAAATCGAGCGATCGTCGCCGTTCAGTTCCTTCTCAAGCGTCAGGGCACCATAAGGCCGCCACTGCACCCCGTCGCCGGCAAAGTCGCCGCGCGCCTCGATGCCGATGCTTCCGCGGAGCGAGTTGAAGTCGCCGTCCGAGACGTTGAGGGTAAGGGCCGGATCGCCTTCCTCAGTGTAACCTTCGACGCTGACGTCGGCATAGTCGAGCGCGACCACCGGACCGACACGGAAACCGCCAACCGGGAACAGGTAGCCGGCCTTCGCGCCTGCGAGGAAGTGGTCGCCATCGGTGTTGGCATCCATGCCCTCGACGACTCCGCGGCGACCGATGTCGTAATCGTCCCAACCGAAGCCGAGATAGCCTTGGATGAAGCCGCCGGCGATGCCCATTCCGGCATATGCGCCAAGCTGGGTCGACTCGCCTTCGACCTCGGATACGTCGCCGCCGAACTCCAGCTCCGGCCGGCTGATGTTGCCGGCGACTCCAACGACCCCGCTGCCGAAGCCATATTCGGCACCCGCGGTAAAGCCGATGGCGTTGACGTCGAACGGCGCATTACCGCTGCTTTCGTTGACGCTGCGCGAGAAGCTGTCGCCGGAAAGGAAGAACTTGAAGCCTTCGGGCATATCGCCGTCGCGCGGGCTCCCGAGATCGAGGCGGGCGGTCAGCGTGCGGCCGAATTGGCGGGCGACGTCCATGCCGAGATCGCTTGCCCCCTGGAGCGTCAGCGGGGCGGTCAGCTGGGTCGCGACATATTGCGCGACGATCGCGAAACCGGTGCCGGTCAGGTGAACGAGATCGCCGTAGAAGAGATATCCTGTCGAATCGAGAACGCAGGTCGGCGACGCGGGCGTGGCCGGCTGGAAGGCGGGGCAGACAAGACCCTTGGTGATTCCGTAGGCCGCAGGGCTGGCGATGATGTTGTCGAGAACGGCATTGAGATCGAGATAATGGACGATCACGCCATCGGCCGCGTATCCGGCAAGCGTATCCTGCATTCCAGCATTGTAGGCATTGGAATACGCCGAGCGGATGGCAATCGCTGAGGCATTGCCGGTGATTTCGGGAAGCCGGCTGGTGTCGCCCGCGAGGAAGCTGATCGTCGGCGCGCCGGCCGCGACGAGGCGATCAAGCTGAGTTGTGGCGGCGGTGACAGATCCCGCCGCAGCGATTGCTGCCGCGTTGGTCGTCGAGAGCGGATTGGTCAGCTGATAAAAACGAGCATCGTTGCCGCCGATCGAAACCGTCAGCAGATCGCCTTCATCGAAGGTTGTGTCGCTGTTGGGAAAAGCGCTCGATTGAGTTCCGACATTGAAGAACTGATCGACTTCGTAGTTGAGACCGAGGGGGCACGAAGCCGGAATTCCGGAGCAATTGGTGTTGGAAGCGCCCCCCGGAAAGATCTGGGCCATTGCTCCGCCGATCGCGAAGTTCTCCACCGGGACTCCAAGGATGTCCGACAGAGTATCGACGTAATTGGTCGTGCCCGAGAAGCGGCCGGACGTATAAATTGTGGTCGTGGCGGGATTGATTCCGAGGATCTCGAAGAAATTCCCGTCGTCTGCGTAGCTATCGCCGAAGGTGACGATACGGTCGACCTGCTGCGCAGATGCCGGCGCGGCGAAGCCGGACAAGGCGGTGGCGGTGAGCGCGGCAAGCGCCAGACGACGGCGATTAGGCATTACAATCCCCTCCCGAATCTGGGCAGCACAGGCCCAATGACAGTGCCCGTGACACTGCCGTTCGCGGCCGGGGGTAGCAAGTGACCGGCGCGCAACACTCGGCGAAATTTCGACTAATGAAGCTGGAGGTATGACTAGGGGGAACAGGCGAAGGTGCTCCTTTATATCAAACCATATAGGTAAAAATTGCCACAGATAAACGGGATTTTATGGTTGGTTCGTAGGATTCCGCGTGGAACGCCTCACGCGATGAGCCGAAGCGGAGCAAGCCGGGCTGGCGGGCGCCGCTCACAGGCTGACTTGCCGCCGGGCGCTGGGCTTCCCACATCGAGGAAACTCGAGCGGAGAGCGATACCTTGGAACAATATCACGGGACCACGATCCTTGGCGTTAAGAAGGACAAGCTGACGGTCATAGCCGGCGACGGCCAGGTCAGCCTCGGCAATACTGTGATCAAGCCGAACGCGAAGAAGGTCCGGCGTCTCGGGGACGGAAGCGTCATCGGTGGTTTCGCTGGCGCAACCGCCGATGCGTTCACCTTGTTCGAGCGGCTCGAAAAGAAGCTCGAGACACATCGCGGGCAATTGCTCCGCGCGGCTGTCGAACTGGCCAAGGATTGGCGGACCGACAAATACCTTCGCAACCTGGAGGCAATGATGATCGTCGCCGATGCCGACACAATGCTGGTCATCACCGGCAACGGTGACGTGCTGGAACCCGAAGGCGGGATCGCGGCAATCGGAAGCGGCGGCAACTACGCCTTGGCGGCAGCCCGGGCGCTCGAAGAATATGAGCCAGATGCCGAGAAGCTGGCGCGCCGAGCCATGGCCATCGCGGCTGAAGTCTGCGTGTTCACCAACGACCGACTGACCATTGAGAAGGTTGAGGCCAAGGCTTGAGTGTGTCTAGCCTTTGCCGATGTTCCTTAATCGGCGTGGCTTTCTTCTAGGATCCGGCGCGAGTGGCGCACTCGTCTTGTCCGGCTGCGCGACGGTCAAGGTCGGGGAGGGCTGCAGCCCACTCATACCGGTCGACGTCGAGGAATCGCGGATCATTCGCGCGGTCGCGGGGCTGAGGCCTTATCGCTCGTCCGGATTCGTCGTTCGCCGCGAGGCGCTCGGCGACCAGGCGCTGATCCACAATTACGGTCACGGCGGCGCGGGGATTACCTTGAGCTGGGGCAGCTCACGCCTGGCGGCGGACCTGGCGCTGGCTGGCACTGAAGGGCCGATCGCAGTCATCGGCAGTGGAGTGATGGGCCTCACCACTGCGCGGCTGCTGCAGGAGGCCGGCAGGAAGGTAACGATCTATACCGCGGCGCTGCCAGCCGACACGACCTCCGCAGTCGCTGGCGGGCAGGTGTCTCCGTTCGGCCATTTCCGCGATGATTCGGTGAGCGACGCCTGGCGCGGCCAGTTCGCCGCGGCGATGGCCTACAGCTGGCAGCGGTTCCAGCGAATGGTGGGCGACCATTACGGCATCCGTTGGCTCCCCACCTACGACGAATCGCGGAACGTCAGTTTTGCTGACGAGTGGCTGAATGCCTATCATCCGAACGCCCGCTCGCTGGGCGGCGGCGAGCACCCGTTCCTGGTCGAACATATCGTTCGGTTCGACACAATGTACGTAGAAAGCCCGCGCTTCATGGCGCAGCTTGCCAGCGAGGTGCTCCGCGGTGGCTCGGAAATCCGAATCCGGCGATTCGAACAGCTTACCGACCTTGCAACGCTTTCCGAAGCGACCATCGTCAATTGCACCGGCATCGGCGCAAGGGCGCTGATCGGCGACCAGGAGCTGACGCCAGTTCGCGGACAGCTCGTCGTGCTCCAGCCGCAGGACGAAGTGCGCTACGCCTTCACCGGTGACGCGGGTTACATGTTTCCGCGGAAGGACGGGATCTTGCTCGGCGGCACGTTCGAGCGGGGCGAATGGGACGCCACGCCCCAGCCCGACGCGATCGCCCGAATACTCTCGCGGCACCGCCGCTTGTTCGCCGGGCTTCGCTGCACTGCTTGATTTGAAGGATGCGCGCCCAATCTAGCGCGCCATGAACGAAAATCTCACGCCAAAGGCGATCGTCGCTGCATTGGACGAACATATAGTCGGCCAGAACGAAGCAAAGAAAGCGGTCGCGGTCGCGCTGCGCAATCGCTGGCGGCGGCAGCGGCTGAGCCCGGAGCTTCGGGAAGAAGTGACGCCAAAAAACATCCTGATGATCGGGCCGACCGGCTGCGGCAAGACCGAGATCAGCCGCCGGCTGGCGAAGCTCGCAGATGCGCCCTTCGTGAAGGTGGAGGCGACCAAGTTCACTGAGGTCGGCTATATCGGCCGCGACGTGGAGCAGATTGCCCGCGACCTCGTCGAGGAAGCGGTCCGGCTGGAGCGCGAGCGGCGGCGCGAGAAGGTTCGCGAGGCGTCCGAAGGCGCGGCGATGGAGCGGCTACTCGACGCGCTGACCGGCAAGGGATCGAGCGAGGCGACGCGCGCTAGCTTCCGCCAGCGTTTCGCCGACGGCAGCCTCGACAATGCCGAGGTGGAAATCGAAGTCACCGAGGCCCCGTCAATGCCTTTCGACATCCCCGGCCAGGGCGGCGTGGGAATGATCAACCTGAGCGAGATGATGAGCAAGCTGTCGGGCGGCGCGCCCAAGAAACGGCGCAAGCTAAAGGTGCGCGATGCGTATTTGAAGCTGACCGAGGAGGAAGCAGACAAGCGCGTCGATCAGGACGACGTGACCCGGGTCGCCCTTGCCGATGCCGAGGCCAACGGAATCGTTTTCCTCGACGAGATCGACAAGATTGCGGTTTCGGATGTTCGCGGCGGTTCGGTGAGCCGAGAAGGGGTTCAGCGCGACCTCTTGCCGCTGATCGAGGGGACAACGGTTGCGACCAAGTATGGGCCGATCAAGACCGACCATATCCTTTTCATCGCGTCCGGCGCCTTTCACGTCGCCAAGCCAGCCGATTTGCTGCCGGAGCTTCAGGGCCGACTTCCGATCCGGGTGGAACTCGCCGCGCTGACGGAAGAAGACTTCATCCGCATCCTGAGCGATACACGCGCAAGCCTGACCGAGCAGTATCGCGCGCTGATGAAGACCGAGGATGTCACAGTGGAGTTCGGCGAGGACGGTATCGCTGCGCTCGCGCGCATCGCTGCCCAGGTGAACGAGGCGATCGAGAATATCGGTGCGCGCCGGTTGCAGACGGTGATGGAAAAGTTGCTTGAGGACGTCAGCTACACCGCCGAGGAGCGCGGTGGAGAGACGATCCGCATCGACGCCGCCTTCGTCGAGGGCCAGTTGGCGGGGATCGCCAAGAACACCGACCTCAGCCGCTACGTGCTTTAATTCTGCTTTCCGAATAGCCTCAGCAGGCCGAATCGGTGGGTGGAGTGCGTTCCGATGATTTCAGCCTTCATGATGGCGATGGCGGCTCAAGCCTCTGAGGCCAAGCCGGACTGGCGAGCGGTTGCCATCGCAGACGTCAATGCCGCTTATCGTTTGTTTGCGGAAAATCATCCGGGAATGGCCAATCCCGAAGACCCAGCTTTCCCGGCTAGGCTCGCAGCGGCCCATAACGCCTCCCTCAAGATCGCTTTCGAAACGCGTGATTGGGACGGTTACGATCGCGCGCTCGACGCCTTCACCGATGGCCTCTCGGACGGTCACGCCTTCGTGGTCGCGTCCGACGAACCGGGAAAGGTTTGGGGCAAACGCGCTTGGCCGGGTTTCACCGCTGCGTGGCGTGGCCATAGCCTATACGTCCATCGCGCTGGCCCGAACTCGCCGGCACCGGTCGGATCGCGGATACTGTCCTGCGGCGGTACTGAGGTCGAGCAACTGATTCGCAGTCGAAATCGGGGATTATGGTTTCGACCCGCCGAGGCGGGTCAGTGGTGGAATATGGGTCCGAGCCTGCTGATGGGTTCGATCCCTCCGGAGCCGGATCAGCTCAAAAGCTGCTCTTTCCAGCTTCCCGACGGGCGCGTTCAGTCGGCAAGTCTGCGCTGGGAGCGGATGCCTGCAGTAATATTCGACACTTACCGGCGGGCGTTTGCCGGCGAGGAAACGCCCATTGGCCTTTCGGAACCACGGACCGGGGTCTGGCTGCTTGGCCTGTCATCTTTCTCGCCGGATGAGAAGGGTCAGGCGGCGTACCGGAAGCTCCACGCGGACATCGATCGCGAACGAGCAAAGTTGCTCAAGGCCCGGGCGATCGTCATCGACCTGCGGTTCAACAGCGGTGGGTCATGGCTTTGGGGGCATGATGTTGCTCGCCGCTTGTGGGGCGCCAAGGCGGTTGACGAACGAATGAACCATTTTTTTCGCGACGTGAGGATCGCCTGGCGTGCAAGCCGGGACAACATCACCAAGCTCTCGGCAGCGATTGGTAAAATCCGGGCTGGGGGCCATGCGAAGGAGGCCGATGAGGTGCAAACCATTGTCACGGGCATGGAGGAAGCGCTAGCGGCGGGCCAGGTCTCCTTCATCGAACGGCCGTCCTTCGGCGACGGCCGACAGCAAGGGGATTCCCCGACCGACCTTGATACTCCGGTTTATGTAATCACTCATGGCGGCTGCTCAAGCGCGTGCCTCGATGCGATCGACACGTTCAAGCGCTTCGAAAACGTGAAGCTGATCGGGGCCCCGACATCTGCCGATACGACGTACATGGAGGCCCCTCGCGGAGCACTTCCCTCCGGATTCGGCGTAATCGCGATTCCACTAAAGACCTGGATGCATCGACCTCGTAAGTCGGGTGAAGGCTATCAGCCGGACATTCCGTTCAACGATCTGGACTGGTCGACGACGGCCTTTCTCGAACGGATCGAGAGCGATCTTCAAGCGGTCGGTCCCGCGCCGGCCTCGCGGTAGCGCCAGACGAGGCCATCGACGAACGGCGACCAAAGGCTGGTTTTTACGCCGGCGATTCGCAGGCGATCCGCGGCCCATGTATTGCAGGTGTTGACCGCGCTGGCCTTGCCGAGGCCGTCGTAAAAGGCGTCCGTGGGACCATAGCCCGGATGATCGATTTGCTGCGGCCGGCCGCTTTCACCGCGATCGAATTCGGCGCGGATCGCCGACCAAAGCCGGCGATATTCGTGCGGCCTCAGGCGGATCGCCTTGGCCGAATAGGTGGGATCGGCGACCCAGGAAACGTGCACGACCCTTTTCCCACGGGTGAGTGCCGCCCAGACGGTCCGCGGCGTAAGATCCCACCAGGTGGGGGTATCGAGATAGATCCTCCGCTCGCCTGCCCCGAAGGCGATCCATTGCGCATCGGCCGGAGCCGAGGCGACATCATCGCGCGAGAGGTAATGCTCCCAGTCGAGCCCGGCGGCGCGTACCGGAAGGACGAGGTCGGCGTGTATTCCGTTGTCGGCGAGGTAGATGGTGATTCCCTCTTCCGGCTCGGTCCAGGCGCGGTTGACCGGGACGAGCGAGCCGACGACGGCCAACCCCAAATAGAGGAGCGGCAAAGCGGCCAGCGCCAGCAGAGAGCGCCGAACAATCCTGTTCGTTTTGGACTTTCGACGCGCCACCGGACCTCCCCACCTTGCTTAAGCAAGCACGCCTGACTAGATGCGCCAACGCTGTCCGCAAAGGCGGCATCGGTCGGGGCGTAGCGCAGCCTGGTAGCGCATCACACTGGGGTGTGGGGGTCGCTGGTTCGAATCCAGTCGCCCCGACCATCGTTGAACGGATCGTCCGCACGGACGGTCGCCCGCGAAGCGATCAGATTCGAACGAAGGAATTCTCCTCCGCCATGTCTATTCTTTCCAGCTTCATGATCGCCGCTGCTGCTGCACCGGCTTCAGCGCCTTCCGGCGGTGCCGCATTCTTCATGCAAATGGCGCCGCTGCTGCTGATCTTCGTCGTCTTTTATTTCCTTCTCATCCGTCCCCAGAACAAGAGAATGAAGGAACACCGGGCGCAGATCGAGGCGGTCAAGAAGGGCGACCGGGTCGTTACCGGCGGCGGCCTTCTGGGCAAGGTGACCAAGGTCGACGATAGCGAAGTCGAGATCGAGCTCGGTCAGGGAATCAAGGTGAGGGCGGTCAAGTCAACTCTGACCCAAGTCATCGACCCCACGGCAAAACCGGCCAACGACTGATGCTCGATTTTCCGCGCTGGAAAAGCTGGGGGATCTGGCTGGTCATCCTGATCGGCATGGCGCTCGCCATTCCAAGCATGATCCCGAAGTCGCAGGTCGAACGCTGGCAGGACTGGATCCCGAGCGCGCGGATTAGCCTCGGTCTCGACCTTGCCGGCGGAAGCCAGCTGCTGCTGGAAGCCGATACGGCCGACGCGGCCAAGCAGCGCCTCCAGGCCAAGGAAGAAGAAGTTACCACCGAGCTCCGCCGCGGCGAGCCGCGCATCGCGATCGGCGACGTGTCGACCAGCGGCGGGCGTCTCTCGTTCATGGTTCGCGATCCTCGGCAACTGGACGCCGCGGTTGAGCGGCTTCGGGCCCTGTCGCAGCCGGCCGGCTTCACCGGGCAGCGCGATTGGGACGTGCAGGTCGTCGATTCGACGCGCATCGTCATGATTCCGACCAAGCAGGGCGAGGAGACCGCGCTCAAGAACAGTATGACAGTGGCGCGCGACGTCGTTCGCCGCCGCGTCGACCCCAGCGGAACCAAGGAAGTCACCGTCGTCAACCAGGGCCAGCGCCGCATTCTGGTCGCGGTCCCCGGTGTCGAGGATCCTGACGCGCTGAAGCAGCTGATTGGCCAGACCGCCCGTCTCGAGTTCAAGCTCGTCGACCTGGAGGCCAATCCGCAGGAAGTCGCCCAGGGCCGCGCGCCTCCGGGCAGCCAGGTCCTGCCGATGGCCGACGGAAGCGGCAATATCGCCGTGAAGCGGCGCGCGATGGTGACCGGCGATCAGCTGGTGAAGGCCAATCAGTCGTTCGACCAGAACGGACAGGCCGTCGTTTCGATCGCTTTTAACAGCAGCGGCGCGCGACGCTTCGGCCGGGTGACCCAGGAGAACGTCAACAAGCCGTTCGCGATCATACTCGACGACAAGGTTCTTTCGGCGCCGAACATCAATGAGCCGATCCTTGGCGGACAGGCCCAGATCAGCGGCAATTTCACGGTCGAGACCGCAAACCAGCTCGCCATCGCGCTGGCCAGCGGCAAGCTGCCGGTAAAGCTCAACGTTATCGAAGAGCGCACGGTTAGCGCCGAACTCGGCCGCGATTCCATTGAAAAGGGAACGATCGCGAGCGTCGCGGCGACGCTTGCGGTCATCATCTTCATGCTCGTCACATATGGTCGGTTCGGCGTCTATGCGACGCTGGCATTGTTGGTGAACGCGCTCCTGATCCTCGCCGGACTCGCGGTCTTCGGGGCGGCGCTGACCCTTCCCGGAATCGCTGGCTTCGTACTCACCATCGGTGCGGCCGTGGACGCCAACGTGCTGATCAATGAGCGAATCCGCGAAGAGCAAAGGCGCGGGCGGAAACTGCTCGATTCGCTGGAGACGGGCTACAAAGAAGCCTCGACCGCGATCTTTGACGCCAACATCACCAACACCATCGCTGCCGTTTTGATGTGGTATTTCGGGTCAGGCCCGATCCGCGGCTTCGCGGTCGTCCTGATGATCGGAATCATCACCTCCGTATTCACGGCGGTCACATTCACCCGGATGCTGGTGGCGCAGTGGGTCAAGGCCAAGCGGCCTCGCGTACTGCATATCTGACGGGAATAGACTCATGCGCTTGCTCAAACTGGTTCCCGACAACACGAACATAGACTTCATGCGAATTCGTAATGTCGCGCTGATCATTTCGATCCTGCTGACGGTTGCGGCTCTGACGCTGGTAGCGGTTCGCGGGCTGAACCTCGGCATCGACTTCGTCGGCGGGCAGGTTGTCCGCACCGAATTCCAGCAGCCGGTCGACATCGAGGACCTGCGCGGCAAGGTCGCGGCGCTGGAACAGGGTGACGCCAGCATCCAAGAATTCGGCGGTTCGCGCACCTATCAGATCCGGCTACCGCGCCCCGAGGGCCCGGACACGGCCGCTGCTGCCGCCGTTACCGAGCTCCGTACTATGTTGCAGCGCGAATATCCGGGCGCACGAGTCGACGCCGGTGAGTCGGTTTCGGGTAAGGTCAGTGAAGAGCTGGCATGGGACGGCGCGCTGGCAATCGGGCTGTCGATGCTTGGTATCGCGATCTACATCTGGATCCGCTTCGAATGGCAGTTCGGGGTAGGGGCGCTCGTCACCTTGTTCCACGACGTGTCGATGGTGCTGGGATTCTTTGCGCTCACACAGCTTCAGGTAGACCTCAATATCGTCGCCGCCTTCCTTGCGATCGTCGGCTATTCGCTCAACGACACGGTGGTCATCTACGACCGGATCCGCGAGAATCTGCGCAAGTTCCGCAAGATGGCCATGATCCCGCTCTTGAACCTGTCGCTGAACGAGACGCTGAGCCGGACGGTGGTGACCTCTCTGTCGATCATGCTCGCGCTTGCTGTCCTGCTGTTCCTCGGGCCGGACGTGATTTTCGGCCTGACCCTGGCGGTCCTGCTTGGTACGTTCATCGGCACTTACTCGTCGATCTACATCTCGGCGCCGATCCTGGTGTGGTTGGGCGTGACCCCGGACAGCTTCGTTCGCGGCGACGATCACGACCCGGCGGCCAAACCGGCCGAGGCGCGTTAAGACCGGCAATCCGGCGTTCATCAAGCCAAGGCCAATCACGGCGCTTGGCCTCCCCATTGCCCCACGCTAGAAGGTCCAGCCATGACGACTTTTCACCGTTTCGCGTTGCCGCTCATGGCTGCTGTTATCGTTTTACCCGTCGCCGGTTGCGCCAAGAATAAGGCTGAAACTGGCGACACCGCCTATGTCGCGCGTGACGTCAATACGCTCTACAATCTCGCAAAAAGGTACCTCGACCAGGGCAATTACATCCTCGCAGCGAAGTTCTTCGACGAGGTCGAACGCCAGCACCCCTATTCGGTATGGGCCCGTCGCGCGCAGCTCATGAGCGCCTTCTCCTACTATATGGCGCAGTCCTATCCGGACGCGATCTCCTCGGCTCGCCGTTTCCTGACTATCCACCCGGGCAACAAGGACGCTCCTTACGCCAACTATTTGATCGCCATGTCTTATTATCAGCAGATCGAGGACGTTCGCCGCGACCAGAAGATCACGCAACAGGCCGCGGATGCGTTCGGCGAGCTTATGCGCCGCTATCCCGACAGCCGTTACGCCGTTGATGCCCGGCTCAAAACCGATCTCATCAATGATCACCTTGCCGGCAAGGAGATGGAGATTGGGCGTTTCTACCAGCGGCAGGGCAAGTGGCTCGCCGCCACACTCCGTTTCCGCACCGTGATCGACAAGTATCAGACCTCGAGCCACACCCCCGAGGCGCTCGAACGACTGGTCGAATCCTATCTCGCGATCGGAATGCCCGGCGAGGCGCAGAAGGCTGCGGCGGTGCTCGGCCGCAATTATCCGGGGAGCGAATGGTATCATCGCAGCTACCGGCTGATCCAGCGGCACGTTCCGCAGGCCGCGTCGCAGAGCTAGCCGACGCGATGGCGCGCCCGTGCTGAGGCAGCTGTCGATCCACAACGTCGTCCTGATCGACCGGCTCGAGCTTGAGTTTGAGCCGGGCCTGGGCGTTCTGACCGGCGAAACGGGGGCAGGCAAATCGATCCTGCTCGACAGCCTCGGCCTCGCGCTTGGCATGCGTGCCGACACCGGTTTGGTGCGAAACGGCGAGCAGCAATCGGCGGTCGCCGCCGTATTCGAGATCGACTCCGCCGACCCGGCGCATGAGGTGCTGAGTGACCAAGGCATCGAAGTCGATCCCGGCGAGCCTCTGATTGTCCGCCGGACGTTGAAGGCCGATGGCGGAAGCCGCGCCTTTGCCGCAGGGGCCAGCGTCAACGCCGCGCTTCTTCGCGACCTGGCTTCGAGCCTCGTCGAGATTCACGGTCAGCATGATGACCGCGGCCTGCTCAATCCCAAGGGGCATCGCGCTTTGCTCGATACGTTCGGCCGGATCGACACGTCGACAATCGCATCGGCCTGGTCCGATGTTTCCCGGCTGGATGCCGAGCTTGCGCAGGCCCATGCCGACGCCGAGACCGCCGAGCGTGACCGCGAATGGCTGGAGTATTCGTCGAATGAAATCGCGGCGCTTGCCCCGCGGCCAGGTGAGGAGAGCGAACTGGCCGAAGCGCGCGCGGCGATGCAGGCGGGCGCCAAGGCCGGGGAATCGCTCACGGGGCTCGATGAACTGCTATCAGGATCGGACGGCGCACTGGCTCAGCTTCGCGCCGCCGCCCGCCGGATCGAGCGCGGCGCGCCAGATCACCCGCTGCTTGCCGAGGCGCTGGCGAGCCTCGACCGGGCAGTGATCGAGACCAGCGAAGCCGAGGACAAGATCGCCCGGGCCGCCGAGGCACTCGCGTTCGACCCGGCAAAGCTGGAAGCAGTCGAGGCGCGGCTGTTCGAAATTCGCGCCCTTGCGCGCAAGCATCGCGTCGAGGCGGACGCTCTGGCCGCATTCGGCGAGGAACTGGCGAAAAAGCTCAAATTGATCGAGGCGGGCGGGGAGCGAATTGCAGCGCTCGAGGCCGAACTGGCGGAGGCTCGGGAGCGTTACGACGGGCTCGCCGAGCAGCTTTCGAACGCGCGATCGGAAGCGGCGGCCCGGCTCGACCAGGCGGTCGCGGGCGAGCTTGCTCCGCTGAAGCTGGATGCCGCCCGGTTCCGCACCGCCATTGCCCGCGGCGAGCCCGGACCGGCCGGTTTGGACCGTGTCGAGTTCGAGGTTTCGACCAACCCCGGCGCGCCGTTCGGGGCGTTAACCCGTATCGCGTCCGGCGGCGAATTGTCGCGCTTCATCCTCGCCTTGAAGGTCGCTCTGGCCGAAGAAGGCGGGGCGGCGACAATGATCTTCGACGAGATCGACCGCGGCGTCGGCGGCGCCGTGGCGAGCGCGATCGGCGAACGTCTTGCCCGGCTGGCGGCGAGAGGTCAGTTGCTGGTCGTCACCCATAGTCCGCAGGTCGCGGCGCGGGCAGCGCATCACTATCGCATCGAGAAGGCACATGGCGAAAGCGGCACCCGGACGACGGTGAGAAAACTCACCGCCGAGGAGCGGCGCGAGGAGATCGCCAGGATGCTTTCCGGCGCTGACATTACCGACGAAGCGCGGGCACAGGCCGCGCGATTACTGGAGGCAGCATGAGCGACCAATTTTCCCTGAAGCAGGATTGGCAGGGCAAGACCCTGGATCATGTCGTCGTCCACGACGGCAGCGGCCAGACGCGGCCAACAGTCATCATCATTCCCACCGTCATGGGTGTCCAGCAGCTGGAGATCGGCTTTGCCGAGAAGCTCGTCGCGCTTGGTTATCACGCGGTGGTCGTCGACCTGTTCGGCCGCCGCTTCGATTCCGCGACCGACAAGGAAGCGGCGTTCGCCGCCATGGGCGAGCTCCGCTCGGACCGCGCTGCGCTCCGCGACCGTCTGCTCGCCGTTGTCGAGGAAGTCCGCAAGCGCGACCATGTGGAAAGCTCCAAGATCGTCGTCATCGGCTATTGCTTCGGCGGGCAGTGTGCGCTCGACGTGGCGCGATCGGGTGCTGACGTCGCCGCGGTCGCCAGCTTCCACGGGCTGTTCGACCCGCCCGGATTGCCGGCCCAGCCGATCAAGGCCAAGGTCGTGGGCTTTCATGGCTGGGACGATCCCATGGTCCCGCCCGAAGCGGTCGTCGCGCTCGGCAAGGAACTGACGGAAGGCGGCGCAGACTGGCAAATCCACGCTTATGGCCACGTCGGCCATGGCTTCACCAATCCCAACGCCCATCAGATCGGGATTGCCGGAGTCGAATATAACGAAAGGGCCGCGCGCCGCAGCTGGGCAAGCCTAGAAGACTTTCTGGCCGAGACGCTTCGTTGAACAAGGGCTGGCCGAACCTGAACCGGCGTGAATTTGCCGGGTCGGCTGCGGCAACTCTGCTCGCTGGATGCATGACCAATGGAGTAGCGATGAGTGACGATGGCGAGCTGTATGGCATGATCGGCCAGATGAAGGCTGCGCCCGGCAAGCGAGCCGAGCTGCTGGGCTACCTGACAGAAGCGTCGGGCGAGATGCTGGGAAACCTGCTCTACCTCGTTGCCGAAGACGTCGCCGACGCGGACGCGCTCTGGGTCACGGAAATTTGGATCGACAGGGCGGCGCACGCGGCGAGCCTTCAACCCCCCGCGGTAAAATCCGCCATTGCCCGGGCTCGTCCGATCCTGGCTGGCTTCGGCACCAGCGCCGAAATACGCCCGGTGAGTGGTCTGTCTTGAGCGAAGTCGGCAATCTTGGCGAAGCGGAGGCGGCCAACCGGTTGATGCGGTTGGCCAAAGATATCGCGCGGCACGACAAGCTCTACCACGACCGAGACGCGCCGGAGATCACGGACGCAGAATATGACGCGCTCGTGCGCGAGAATCGCGCACTCGAAGAAGCTTTCCCTCATCTTGTGCGTGCCGACAGCCCGTCGAAGCGGCTCGGGGCGGTGCCGGTCGCCAGCGGCCTCGCCAAGGTCACCCATGCCCGGCCGATGCTCAGCCTGGAGAACGCGTTCAGTGCGGACGAGGTGACGGAATTCGTCGCGCGAATTCGCCGCTTCCTCTCGCTCGCGCCCGATACCGAAGTCGCCCTAACGGGCGAGCCGAAGATCGACGGCCTGTCGTGTTCGCTGCGCTACGAAAATGGCCAGCTCGTGCTCGCGGCTACGCGCGGAGACGGAGCGGTCGGCGAGGACGTGACTGCCAACGTTCGCACCATCTCCGACATTCCGCAGGAGATCGCCGCAGCGCCGGCAGTTCTGGAAGTGCGCGGCGAGGTCTATATGGCCAAGTCCGATTTTGCCGCCCTTAACGAGCGGCAGGAAGCGGCCGGCAGCAAAATATTCGCCAATCCGCGCAATGCCGCTGCCGGCTCGCTTCGGCAAAAGGATCCGGCCGTTACTTCGGCCCGTCCCTTGCGATTTCTCGCCCACGGCTGGGGCGAGGCGAGCGAGCCTCTGGCGGGCACGCAATATGAGGCGATGAAGCGGATCGCAGGGTTCGGTATCCCTGTGAGCGACCTGCTAGTCCGGACCGCAACAGTCGAAGATGCCCTGGCACACTACGACCGAATCGAACATGAGCGCGCGGAACTTCCGTTCGATATCGACGGCGTGGTCTACAAGGTGGATCGGCTCGACCTTCAGGAACGGCTCGGCTTCGTCGCCCGCGCACCGCGCTGGGGCCTGGCGCATAAGTTTCCCGCCGAGAAAGCCGAGACGACCCTGGAAGCAATCGATATCCAGGTCGGCCGCACCGGAAAACTGACGCCTGTGGGACGATTGACGCCGGTCGGGGTCGGTGGCGTGATCGTCCAGAACGTCACTCTGCACAACCGGGACGAGATCGCCCGCCTGGGCCTGCGCGTCGGTGATCGCGTTCGCATCCAGCGCGCCGGCGACGTCATTCCGCAGGTGATTGAGAATCTCACTCGCGACACATTGCGAGCATCATATGATTTTCCCGATCATTGCCCGATGTGCGGGTCTGAGGCGGTGGCCGAGGAAGGAGAGGTCGACGTTCGTTGTACGGGCGGGCTGATTTGCCCGGCGCAACGACTGGAGCGATTGAAACATTTCGTGTCGCGCGGAGCGATGGATATTGACGGGCTGGGCGAGAAAAGCCTGGTCGAGTTTCTCGAGCTGGGATGGCTTAAAGGACCGGCGGACATCTGGCGCCTAAAGGACCATCGCGGGCAGCTGATCGGCCGCGAAGGCTGGAAGGAGAAGTCCGTCGACAACCTGCTCGCCGCCATCGAGAGCCGGAAAGGCTTCGATCCGGCGCGCTTCCTGTTCGGACTCGGCATCCGCCACGTGGGCGCGGTGACCGCGAAGGATCTAATGCGGGCATTCGGATCCGTAGAAGAGCTCGAGCGCGTGGCGCGGTCAGACGATGCGATAGCGGAATTGTCTGCGGTCGAAGGCGTCGGCGGAGTTGTGGCCGAGGCGATCGTCGATTTTTTCCACGAAACGCACAACCGGGAAGAACTGGCAGAGCTTTTCGAACTGGCTCGGCCGGCGACGTTCGTTTCGAACGCGCGCGAAACCGAGTGGACCGGCAAGACCATCGTTTTTACCGGCAGCCTGGAGACGATGAGCCGGGACGAAGCCAAGGCTCAGGCGGAGCGGCTTGGGGCGCGCGCCGCGGGATCGGTTAGCGCCAAGACCGACCTGGTTGTCGCCGGGCCGGGCGCCGGGTCAAAGCTCAAGAAGGCCGAGGAACTGGGAATCCGTGTGATTGGCGAAGCCGATTGGGCGAAAATCGTGGCGGAGGCCTGAGCCTCTAGCGGCGCCAGAGCTGGAGGGAGCGGATCCCGTCCGGTAGCTGGCGGTCGGTGTCCGGTCGCGAAAGGATCCGCTCAACCATCTGCCATTTGCGGCGAACGCGCGATTTCCGCCAGATATCGGTCACCCAATATTCGCCCGACCAGTCCTTTTCGCCAAGCGTCGCCTTGATCGTCATCTGGCTGGCGAACACGGCAACCGAGCCGACATCGCGGACGTAAATGTCGCCAAACCGGTAGCCGGTGCAAAGGAAGCGGCCATTGACCGCGTCCAGCCAGCTCGGAGCGTCCAGTATCGCCGCTGGCCGCGAACCCATAACCAGCCGGAAATTTCGGGCGGTGAGGCCCTTCAGTTCCTTGACGTCGCCGTTGATCCACGCCCGCATCCAGCGGTTTTCGAGCGTTTCAATGACGGGCATCAGGTTGGCCATGGTTCGCGCGGCACTAACGGATGTCACGCGCCATGCAAGACGTCAGACCGCTTTGAGAACGATCACCGTCCATTCACCCGGGCCGCGTTCGACCACCGTGCAACCGTCAGCCTCATAAGCGGCGGTGACGGCATCGGCCTGGGTGTCGAGAAGTCCGGCCAGGATGATGGTGCCGCCGGGTGCGGTTGCGCGGACGAAGTCCGGGGCCAGCTCGATCAGCGGTCCGGCCAGGATGTTGGCGATGAGCAAGTCATAGGGCGCCCGCGCCGCGATCATCGGGTGATCAATTCCGTCTGCGACCGCCAGCAGCAACTCGCCCGCCTGCATGCCGAGCGGAACGCCATTGATCGCGGCGTTGTCGCGAGTGACGTCGATCGAAACGGGGTCGATGTCGGTGGCGATAGCCTTTGCGCTGGGCCAAAGCGCCAGCGCCGCAAAGGCGAGCAGCCCGGTCCCCGTGCCGATATCGGCAATGTTGTCGAAAGAGCGGCCCTCGCGCTCCAGCCGATCAAGCGCGGCAAGACAGCCGGCGGTGGTCGCATGCTGGCCGGTTCCGAAGGCAAGGCCGGCATCGATCTCGAAGCAGATCGCTCCTTCCGGGCGGTCCTTGAAGTGCATCGGCGTATGAACGAAGAATCGTCCCGCGCGGATCGGCTCCAGGCCCTCCTGGCTGAGTGTCACCCAGTCGGCATCCTCCAGCCGTTCGAGCACCGGATCGCTCTCTGCGGCCAGCTGCTCGATCTTCTTCATTTCCTCCCAGCCGGGCTGCCGGTCGAAATAGACGTGGAGCCGCCATTCATTCGGTTTGTCCGGATCGGGTTCGTCGGCGACGATTACGGGAGGCGAGTCGAAATCCGGGAAGAGGTCGTCGGAATCGGGGATCGCCTCGGCCTCGGCCTTGGTGCAGGCGAGCGTGACCCGCCAGCTCATTTGACGGCGGCTTCCTTGGCTAGACGCTCGTCGAGGGCCTTGCCGAGCTTGGCGGCATAGGCCTTGCATCCATCGACGTCGAAAAGCGGCTTTTGGCGAGTCATCCGCGCCTTCATGTCGCTCGCGGACGGATGGGGCGTGAGCAGGATCTCGCAGCGGCTCGCGGCGACTTTGGCAAGGGAAGCTCGATAGGCGGCGAGATAGGCCGGATGATCGGAAAAGCGATAGCTGTCGCTGCTGACCGGAGTCAGGCTGTCGGCATAGACCATCGTCCGGCAGACCCCGCCGTCGCAGCTTTCCCAGCGCCAGCTCAATGCGCCCGGTGTGTGGCCGGGCGTTGCCATCGCCGTCAGCTCGAAGTCGTGCATCCGCACCGTGTCGCCGTCCTTTACCGTTCGTCCGACGCTCGCCGCCGGGAACGGCGGGTTGATGCCCACCTGCGGATCTTCCGCAGTGGCCGCTCCGGTCGCAAAAACGCGTGCGGCGGGCTCGGACGCGATCAGGGTTGCGCCGGTCAATTGCTGCATTCGCGCCATTCCGCCGACGTGATCGTGATGCTCGTGGCTGTGGAGCAGGAACTTGATGTCGGTCAGCTTGAAGCCCAGCCAGCGGATGTTCTCGGCGATCAGGTCCGCGCCGGCCTCCGTCCCGGCATCGATCAAAACATGGCCTTCGCTGCCGGTAATGAGGATCGCGGAGATCCCGCACGTGCCGACAAGGTAGGTGTTGCCGTGGATTCGGACCGGCGGCGCGGGCTTGTCCCAGTCGGTCGAATCGCCGCATTCCGCGGCCCATTGCGGCCCCATCTCCTCGATCGGCGCGGGAAGCCGCTCGACCTGGCGGGGTTTCGGCCCGAGCGGGATGGCGATCTGGGCCACCAACAGCCCGACCAGCGGAATGGCGACACTAGCGGACATAAGATGCGCCGTTGGCGTCAATCACCGCACCGGTCGCGGATGCCGGGGCGTCGCAGGCCAGCCAGCGGATCACTTCGGCGATTTCCTGAGGGATCGCGACCCGTCCAAGCGGAATGTCGGCGAGCAATTTCGCGCCTCCGCGGCTTTCGAGATAATCGCCGACCATGTCGCTTGCGGTGAAGCCGGGGCAGACCGCGAAAGCGAGGATATATTCCGCTGCATACCCACGCGCGATGCTCTTTGTCATGGCGACCATTCCAGCCTTGGATGCAGCATAATGCCAGTGCTTGGGGCTGTCGCCGCGGTAGGCGGCGCGGCTTGCGACGTTGACGATCCGTCCGCCGGTCCCAGCACCGCGCCAAGTCGCGATGGCAAGCCGGCAAAGGTCGGCGCTGGATTGCAGGTTGACCTGCATCGTCCGTGCCCAGGCAGCGTGCCATTCATCGTCGGCGGCATTGTCGTCGACCGCCTCGAAGATACCCGCATTGTTGATGACGGCGTCGATCTGGCCGTCGAGCCTGTCGAAGGCCTCCTCCCACAATCGGCGAGGGGCATCGGCAGAAGAGAAATCGGCGGCAATCAGACCGCCTCCGCCCCTGGTCGATTGACCGACCACGCGGTGGCCGGCTGCGCTCAAGGCTTCGAGAGTCGCCGCGCCGATTCCCCGGCTGGCTCCGGTAAGGAGAATATGCATCGCCCCCGCCTAGCCAAAGCCGGGCAGGGGCGAAAGTGGTGGAACTGCTTAGGAAGCGAGACGCGAGACGAAGGTGTCGGTTGCGGCGCTGAACTGCTCGATCTGCTTCGACACGCGTCCGAATCCCTGTTCGACATTGTCGATGTCCTTTGCGACATTTTCGGTGTCGCTGCGGATCGCGGCGATGGTCGAGCTCATCGAGTCGGCGGCGAGCGCGGTCTCGTCGACGGCGGCGGTGATCATCGTCACGGTCTGCGCCTGCAATTCCATCGCCTGACGGATTCGGTCGGCGCTGGTCTGCACTTCCACGACCGTGGATTGGATTGACGCGTTGGACTCGACGGTCTGCTTGGTCGCCGCGGTGATCGCCGAAATCTTGGCCGTGATGTCGTCGGTCGCGCGGGCAGTCTGACTGGCGAGGCTCTTCACTTCTTGGGCGACGACGGCGAAGCCGCGCCCCGCGTCACCGGCGCGCGCCGCTTCGATCGTGGCGTTGAGCGCAAGCAGGTTGGTCTGGCCGGCGATGTCGCGGATCAGGCCGAGAATCGATTCGATCGCTTCGACGTGGCTGGAAAGGGCCTGGCTTACCTTCACAGCCTCCTCGGCTTGGCTACCAGCGCGCGTCGCCACACCAGCCGCGACCTCGACCTCGCTTCGTGCGTCCTCAATGGCGCGGATGAGGCCGGCGGCAGTCTGTGCAGCTTCACGCATTGCGGTCGCCGACTGCTCGGCCGCGGCTGCGACTTCGCTGGTCTTGCCGAGCATCCCGCGCGCCGACGCGCTGGTCGCCGACGCCTTGGCGCGAAGCTCCTCGCTCTCGTGGGTGCAGTTGCGGACGACTCCCAGCACCTTGCTGTTGAAATCCCCGGCGATGCGCGACTGCGTCTTGCCGCTCTCTTCGCGGGTGATGCAAATGGCATGGTGGATGAAACAGTCGACTTCGACCGCCTGTACCTCCGAAAGGGTACGGGCGAAGCGAACCAGGTCCTGCTCGTCGGTGACGGTCCGGCGGATGATTACGAAGGCCGCTTCGGTCTCGGCAGCGAGGCCCGCGAGCAGCGTGGAAAGTGTAAGGCCATTCGAAAGTGCCCGCTCGACATAATCGCGCGCGGTTCGTGTCCAGGCCGGATCGTCGATCCGTTCGAACTTCATCGCGACATATGGCGCAATTTTCTTGGCGAGGCCATCGATGCGCGCTTCGTCGAACCGGTCGCGGACTTCCGGCGACTGCGCGTAGCGGCGCCAGAATTCGCGTGAGAGCTCGATCGCACCGTCGGCGAGGTAGGACCAGAGCTCGCGCGCCCTCAGCGGCAGGTCGCCGGCCACATCATAGAGGGCCAGGGCGCGTCCCAGATCATATTCGCCATTCTCGCCGGAGCCGACAATCGTCGCCATTTTACGTCCATCCATTCGTTCGAATTCGTCTGTCCGACCGTTGCTACGGGGGAATGGTTAAAAGCCGGTTAGCCAGCGGCCCGCTTGCCACTTCAGGCGCGCCTGCCTAGGAGCCTCTCGACAACATTCCATGACACAGGCGACGCACTGACGATGACCCGAAATCCCGATCGTCCCTTGTCCCCGCACCTCACGATTTGGCGGTGGGGCCCCGGCATGCTGGTTTCGATCTTCCACCGCGTGACAGGAAGCGCGCTTTCGGTCGCCGGTCTCGCGATCCTGACGTGGTGGCTTTGGGCGATTGCCGACGGCGGCCCATCCTATGACCGGTTCGTCGAATTTGCGCTCAGCCCGATCGGAATCGTAGTGCTGGTCGGCCTGACCTGGGCCTTCTGGCAGCACTTGCTGTCCGGCATCCGTCATCTGGTGATGGACACTGGCGCGGGCTTCGAGCTTCGAATCAACAAGTTGTTTGCCGTTCTGACCATCGCCGGCTCGCTGTTCCTGACGGCACTGACCTGGGCGATCGCTTTGGGAGTGTTTCAATGAGCCGCGGTGAAAGCTCGACCCCGCTCGGCAAGGTTCGCGGACTGGGTTCCGCGCATCACGGCGGGGAGCATTGGCTCCGCGAACGACTGACGAGTGCCGCGCTGCTCTTCCTGGGTCTGTGGCTGGTCGTTTCGCTGCTTCTGCTTCCGGATCGTGGCCGCGACACACTTGGCGAGTGGCTTGCCGCCCGAGCGGCGCGGTGCCCATGATCCTGTTCGTCATCCTCGCCTTCGTCCATTCCGTCGACGGGTTGAAAGTGGTTATTGACGATTATGTCCACGACGAGGCCAACCGCCTGCTGGTGACCGGCCTTCTCTATTTCGCGGCAGTCGGGGCCGGCGCTCTCGCGCTGTTCAGCCTTGGCGCCATCGCGTTCGGAGCCTGAGCGGATATGAGCGCTTACAAGATCATCGATCATCTCTACGATGTTGTCGTCGTCGGCGCCGGCGGCTCAGGCCTGCGCGCTACGATGGGCGCCGCCGGCCAGGGGCTGAAGACCGCTTGCGTCACCAAGGTCTTCCCGACGCGAAGCCATACGGTCGCGGCGCAAGGGGGAATCGCAGCTTCGCTCGGCAACATGGGCCCCGACCACTGGCAGTGGCACATGTACGATACCGTCAAGGGCTCCGACTGGCTCGGCGACCAGGACGCGATCGAATATCTGACCCGCGAAGCACCGGCCGCGGTCTATGAGCTCGAGCACGCCGGAATGCCCTTTTCGCGTACCGAGGACGGCAAGATCTACCAGCGCGCGTTCGGCGGCATGACCCAGAACATGGGTGAAGGCCCCGCCGCGCAGCGGACCTGTGCCGCCGCCGATCGGACCGGCCACGCCATGCTTCACACGCTCTATCAGCAGAGCCTGAAGTATGATGCCGACTTCTTCATCGAATATTTCGCGCTAGACCTCATCATGGAAGACGGGGCCTGCCGCGGCCTCCTCGCCATGAACCTCGACGACGGTTCGATCCACCGCTTCAAGGCGCAGGCAGTCGTGCTCGCGACAGGCGGCTACGGACGCGCCTATTTCAGCGCGACCTCGGCCCACACCTGTACCGGCGATGGCAATGCGATGGTGCTTCGTGCCGGCCTGCCGCTCCAGGACATGGAGTTCGTGCAGTTCCATCCAACCGGCATCTACGGCGCGGGCGTGCTTATCACGGAAGGCGCTCGGGGCGAGGGCGGGTATCTTACGAACTCGGCCGGCGAGCGGTTCATGGAGCGCTACGCCCCGTCGGCGAAGGACCTCGCCAGCCGCGACGTCGTATCGCGCTCGATGGCGATGGAAATTCGCGAAGGCCGCGGTGTCGGCGAGCATAAGGACCATATCTACCTTCACCTCGACCACATCGATCCCAAGATCCTGGCCGAGCGCCTGCCGGGCATCACCGAGACGGCGAAGATCTTTGCCGGCGTCGATCTCACTCGCCAGCCAATCCCCGTCACGCCGACCGTGCATTACAACATGGGCGGAATTCCGACCAATTATCATGGCGAGGTCGTAACCCTGAGGGACGGCAATCCGGACGGTGTCGTGCCGGGCCTGTTCGCGGTTGGTGAGGCGGCCTGCGTCAGTGTTCACGGCGCCAACCGGCTCGGCTCCAACAGCCTGATCGACCTTGTCGTATTCGGACGTGCGACCGGCCTTCGCCTCGGCGAAATCCTCAAGCCCAACGCCGCGCAGCCCGCGCTACCCAAGGGAAGCGAGGAATTGTCGCTCTCGCGTCTCGACAAGTTCCGTCATGCCGAGGGCGGAAGCCCGACGGCGGACATCCGGATCGAGATGCAGCGCACCATGCAGGCCGATTGCGCCGTGTTCCGCACCGAGCGGACACTGGCGGAAGGTGTCGCCAAAATCGACAAGATCTACCAGCGGATGAACGACGTCCGTGTCTCGGACCGAAGCCTCATCTGGAATTCGGACCTCATAGAAACACTCGAGCTCGACAACCTCATCGCCCAAGCGGCGGTGACGATGCATTGCGCCGCCAACCGCAAGGAAAGCCGCGGCGCGCACATGCACGAGGACTTTCCCGAGCGCGACGACAAGAACTGGATGAAGCACACCATTGCCTGGTTCGATGGCTGGGGCGGAAAGGGCGGCGGCGTTCGCATCGATTACCGACCGGTCCACGATTACACGCTCACCGACGAGATCGAGTACATCAAGCCCAAGGCACGCGTGTATTGAGGCTAGCGGCGTCCGCGCCGGAAGGCTAAGTCGCGCCGCTTATGAGTGATCCGCATACTCCGCCAAAGCGCATTTTCCCGACGTCCAAAGTGGACGCCGTCTCGGCACGGCACGTCCCATCGAGCCCGCAGACCCAAAGTGATGCCTACAAGCTCGCTTTCCAGGATACGGACTTCCTGCTTCGGCCGGACCTTCGCCCTGTGCGCTTCCAGCTCGAGCTGCTGAAACCAGAGCTCCTGATGAACGAGGCGAACATCGCATCGATGTTCATCTTCTACGGCTCGGCGCGCGTCCCCGAGCCGTCGAAGGCTGCCGAGCTTGCGTCGAAGGCGCGGACCGATTGGGAAAAGAAGGTGGCGGACCGGCTGGTCGCGAAGGCGCATTATTACGAGGAAGCGCGAAAGCTGGCGCGGATCGCCAGCCGTTTCCCGGTGGACGATGACGGCAAGCGTCACTTCGTCGTCTGTTCGGGCGGTGGGCCGAGCTTCATGGAAGCGGCCAATCGCGGTGCCTGCGATGAGGGGCAGGAGTCGGTCGGATTGAACATCGTCCTTCCGCATGAGCAACTGCCAAACAAGTTCGTCACGCCGGATCTCAGCTTCCAGTTCCACTATTTCGCGTTGCGCAAAATGCATTTCCTGCTTCGGGCGCGCGCCGTTGCGGTCTTCCCCGGCGGCTTCGGTACGTTCGACGAGATGTTCGAACTGTTGACGCTAATCCAGACCGGCAAGGTCCGCCCGCTACCGATCCTGCTGTTCGGCAAGGAATTCTGGAATCGGGTCGTGGATTTCGAGGCGCTTGCGGAAGAGGGGGTCATCAGCCCGCACGACCTCGACCTCATTACCTGGTGCGAAACGGCCGAGGATGCCTGGGACGCAGTCTGCGCCCATTACGACGTTTGCTAGCAGTCGCGACGCTGCCGCGCTGCTTCGTGAATCGCCACGAACTCTGCCGGAGTTGCCGACGCGATTTCCCGAGCGATTGAATCCAGGGGAAGGTCGTCCGCTTTCCGGAAGCGGATGCAACTCTTTCCCATGTCCAGCTTCTTGCCCGCCGCAACCGCTTCATCCTTGAGCCGCTGGGAACGCTCAGGCGAAGCATAAGCGCAGGTCAGGTAGAGCGCATTGTAATTCTTTTGAGCAGCGAGCCCTACGTAAGCGAGCGGCTGTCCGTTGTAGGTGTCGGCATAATCCTCGAGCGGAACGACCCAGCCGATCATCCCGTAGCCGATGCCCTCGCGGTAACCGGACGGCATGGCTGCGTTGATGGCATCGCGAACTCGTTCGATTTCGCGGCGACGCTCCGGCGAAAGCTCGTCGAGATATTCGGAGACGGTCTGAGCCTTGCTCGAGACCACCGCCGTCTTAGTTCTTTTTGGCAGTCGGGTCGGTGCCCGTGATCTTCGCGGCGCCCTCGCCACCGATGTTCTTGCCCGGTCCCTGAGCAGCCTGCTGTTCGTTGAGGACCGGCTGGTTGCCGGCCTTCTGTGCGCCTTCGCCCTCCGCTTCGGCGGCGGCCTTGTCGCCCTCGGCAGGCGCTGCACCTTCGGCCGGCGGCGGCGGAACGGGCAGGTTCGAGCCCTGCGCGTTGATATACATCAGCAGATTGGCGCGTTCCTCCGGATTGCCGAGGCCTGCGAAGGTCATCTTCGTGCCCGGGGCATATTTACGTGGGCTGGTCAGCCAAGCGTCCATCGCCTTCCAGTCCCAAACGCCCGGTGTCGCCTTCAGCGCGTCGGAATAAGCGAATCCCGGGTGCGCGCCATGGGGCTTGCCCATTACCCCGTGGAGGTTCGGTCCAAGCCCGTTCGCGCCGCCGGCATTGATCGTGTGGCAGGCAGTGCACTTCTTGAAGACCTGCTCTCCCTTGGCGGCGTCGGCTGTCGCAAGATAGAATTCAATCGGCTTGGCCGCTTCTCCGCCGGCCTCGCCCTCGGCGTCGGCAAGCGCCCATCCGCCCTTTTCCGGAGCCTCGCTACGGAAGGTTTCGCCAGTGACGACCCAAGCGCCAAGGCCGATGATTCCGGCGAACAATACCCAGCCGGCGATTGTATTCTTGCGGTCGTTCATGAAACCCCTGCGGCGTAGCCGTTGGAAACGAGAATTGGCGTTGCCCTTTAAGGCGGCGATGCACGGCTTTCAAGCGTTGCGCGGCGATTGCACGGGCGACTTGCCGGCTCGTCCCGAAAGCACCCGCTCAACGGCCGTTTTATAGAGGGACGGCAATCCAGCTTCGTCGATGCCGGCGAGCGGCTGCCACCAACCCCGGTTGGGCGGCGCTGCGCCCGATTCGACGATGTGGAGGTCGAGCGTGAAGTGCGTGAAACCATGGCGGATTGTGGCGATGGCGTCGTCCGGGGCCTGGCCGTGGCGCCATTCGCTGCCAGGAAGCGCCGCCATTCCGCCAAGCAGACCTTTCTCCGGTCTCCGAACCAGGAAAATGGCATCGTCGCGCTCATGCCAGTAAGCAAGGCCATGGCGGTGCGGACGCGCCTGCCGGGTTTTCCGCTCGGGGAAATCCTCGGGACGTCCGAGTGCAAAGCTCGCGCATTCGTCCTGCAAGGGGCAGGAACGGCATTCCGGCGCCTTCGGCCGGCAGATCGCGGAGCCGAGGTCCATCATCCCTTGTGCGAAATCACCTGCCCTTCCGGCCGGAACCATCGCCTCCGCCGCAGCGCGGATTGCCGCCTTGTCCTTGAGAGCATTCAGCCGGGCGACGATTCGCTCGATATTGGTGTCGATGGCGCAGGAATCGCGACCAAAGGCGATCGCCGCCACGGCTGCAGCCGTATAGGTGCCGATTCCAGGCAGCTCGCGAAGCCCGTCCGCGGTATCCGGAAACCCTCCGCGCTTCGCGACATCACGAGCGCAGGCGATCAGGTTTCGGGCCCGCGCGTAGTAGCCGAGGCCTGCCCACTCGCCGAGAATCTCCTCGTCGCTCGCGGCGGCGAGCGCCTCGATCGTGGGCCAGCGCGTGATGAAGCGTTCGAACCTCGGCGTTACTGCCTTCACCGTCGTTTGCTGAAGCATCACCTCGCTGAGCCAGACGCGGTACGGATCCGGCGGGGCAGTACCCGGCGGACTTCGCCATGGAAGTACGCGTGCGTTCGACCGGTAATGGTCGAGAAGCTGCTCTGCGGCACGTTGCTTATGGTCAAGCTGCTTTGCAGCACTGGCGGGCATGGATTCCCTATGGCATGACCAAGGCCGATGGCGAAACCGCGCGACAAGAAATACGATTCTCCACGCCAGGGACGCGTGCGGCCCGCCGGCGAATTGATCGGTGAGGTTGGTGGGTTGGCGTTCAAGCGCTTCGGTTTCGTCCAAGGCGCGGTGGTTAGCCGCTGGGGCGAGATCGTGGGTGAGCGCTACGCCGGGGTCTCGCTTCCCGAGTCTATCCGTTTCCCCTCAGGCAGCCGCAAGAACGGCACGCTCACATTGCTCGTGCAGGGTGCCCACGCGCCTTTGATGCAGCATCTGGGCCCTATGATCATCGAGCGGGTAAACCGTTTCTTCGGTTACGAAGCGATCAACAAGGTGGCCTATCGCCAGGGGGTGATCCCGGCAAAGGCCGAGCGGCCCGAGCGCCAGGCGCCCGCCCCGGTGCCGACCGAACTTGGCGAGGGACTTCGCACCATCGCCGATCCGGAGCTTCGCGCGTGCCTCGAATCGCTTGCCGGCCAGATCGCCGCATCGTCCGGGCCGCCAGCCGTCGACAAAAACGATCCCAAACCTCTCCCAATAATCCGGAGCATCACGTGAACAAGAATTTCGCGATTTCCCTTTTGGCCGCCACGACGTTCTTTCTCGCCGGCTGCGATAAAGGCGCCGACAGCAATGCTGCTGCGCCCGTTCCGTCGGGGCCGATTGAACCGATTGCCGCACCGAACGGCGGTGACTGGACCCAGGTCGTTACCCAGACAGCCGAGGGCGGGTTCCTGATGGGCAACCCGGACGCGCCGGTGAAGCTGGTCGAGTTCGGTTCGATGACCTGCCCGCATTGCCGCGAGTTCGACGAAGCCGCGATGAAATCGATTACGGATACCTATGTGAAGAGCGGCCGGGTCAGCTTCGAATTCCGCAACTTCGTTCGCGACGGGCTCGATCTCACCGCCTCGGTCGTCGCCCGTTGCAATGGTCCGGCCAGTTTCTTCGGCCTGACCGGCCAGCTATTCGCCGACCAACCGCAGATTTTCGAGAAGATTCAGGCCGCGGACCCGGCCCAGCTCAATGCCATCGAGGCTCTTCCGGGAGCGCAAAAGCTGCCGCGCTTCGCCGAGCTCGCCGGCCTCAAGCAGTGGGCGGCGATGCGCGGCGTTCCGTCCAGCAAACTTGACCAATGCCTTGCCGACCAAGGGCAGATCGACCGGCTTGTCCAGATGCAGAGCGATGCCACTTCGACTTACGAGCTTTCCGGCACTCCAAGCTTCCTGCTCAATGGAGAAGTCCTGGAGCTGACCGGCGGCGGCACGATCTGGAGCCAGGTCGAAACCAAACTGCGAGAAGCGCTGGGCAGCTAGTCCGGCGAAGGGGGAAGGGCTGATCGGTTGAGGATTCGCCGTCTCAAGCTGGGGGGATTTAAGAGCTTCGTCGAGCCGACGGAGCTCAGGATCGAGCCTGGCCTGACCGGCGTCGTGGGTCCCAACGGCTGCGGAAAGTCGAATCTGCTCGAGGCGATCCGCTGGGTGATGGGCGAAGGCAGTCCGAAAAGCCTTCGCGGATCGGGCATGGAAGACGTGATCTTCGCCGGCACGGCGACTCGGCCCGCCCGCGATTTCGCGGAAGTCTCTCTGCTGATCGAGAAAGTGGCCGATGACGGGGCGGGCTCGCAGTCGACCGAAAGCGAAGTGACCAGACGAATCGAACGCGGCGCCGGATCCGCCTATCGGGTCGACGGGCGCGATGTCCGGCAGAAGGATGTGGCACTGCTTTTCGCCGACGCTGCGACCGGTGCGCATTCTCCCGCGCTGGTCAGCCAGGGCCGCATCGGAGCAGTGATAGCCGCCAAACCGGTTGAGCGGCGGCAGATGCTCGAAGAAGCGGCCGGGATCGCCGGCCTCCACGCCCGCCGCAAGGATGCCGAGCAAAAGCTTCGCGCAGCCGAGGCCAATGTCGCCCGGCTCGACGAGCTTCTGAGCGATCAGGAAGCCCGGGTCGCGGCGCTGAAGCGCCAGGCGCGAGCCGCGGAACGATACCGGGCGCTGACCGAGAAGATCCGGGCAGCCGAGGCACGATTGCTCTTTGCGCGCTGGCGCGACGCCGATCTGGCGGCGCATGCGGCGGCCGTCGAGGCGCGGGAAGCCAATGACGCAGTCACCCGCCTTCGCGAGAAGATGGCCGAGGTACAGGACAGGCAGAAGGGCGCCGAGCAACTGCTTGTCGCCCGGCGCAACGCGGCCAACGAGGAGCGCGACCGCAGCAGGAGCCTTGCCCATGAACTCGCTACTGCGCGCGCGCGGCGAGACACCGCTGCCCGGCGGTTGGCGGAGCTTGGCCGGCTCGCCGAATCGCTGGCAGCCGACACGGCCCGCGAGGAGGCTCTTCGCGAGGACGCCGGGAAGGCGATCGCCGCTCTCGAGGAGGAACGTGAGGGCATCGCCGCACGTCTTCGCAAGGGCGAAAATGAAGCAGAGAAACTGGCGTCCGAGCTCGGCGAGGCCGAGGCCCAGTCGCGAGCGGCGGAGACTGAGCTGGCGACCCTGCTTGCGCGAGAGGCGGCAATGGCGGCGGAGCGCCGGGTCGCCCAAGCCGCGCTCGACTCCGCGCGCAATCAGGCGGATCGGACCGCAGCGGAAGCGGCACGGCTTGAGGAGCAGGCTCAGGCACTGGGCAGCGGGGAAGCCGAAAGGGACCGCCGCGCCGCTGCCCAGAAGCTGGCTGACCGAGCGGCCGAGGCCTTCAAGAAGGCTGAAGCGGCGGGTGCCGCGGCGGACCGGTCTCGCGCCGAAGCGGCGGAAGATCGGGACAAGGCGGAAAGCGAACTCGCGGCCGCTCGCGCTGCGCTGAGCGCGGCCACAGCCGAGCGGACCGCCCTTGCCGACGCCTTGGCCCAAGCGACCAAGGGGCAGGTGTCAATCCGCGCCGAACCGGGCTTCGAGCGGGCCCTCGCCGCCGCCATAGGCGACGATCTGGAAGCCGAGGTCGGAGATAGGGGAACTCGGCGCTGGGGCGGTTCAGATAAGGGCAAGTCCGATCCACCACTGGCCTGCGGTCTCATCCCGCTGGCCGATCATGTCGAAGCGCCGGCCGAATTGGCTCGGCGGCTCGCCCAGATCGGAGTCGCCGATGCCGACGAAGGCCAGACGCTCGCCCTCGGCCAGCGCCTCGTCACCCGGGACGGGCGGATGCGGCGCTGGGACGGCTTCATCGCGGAAAGCGCGGGTGCTGCGACGGCCGAAAGGCTGGTGCGAACCAATCGGCTGAGTGCGCTCGAGTTGAAACTTCCCTCTCTGGAAGCAGCCGTCTCGGCAGCGGAAACTGAGCGCGACTCGGCTGTCGCTGCAGTCGAACGCTTTCGTGGTCAGGCGGAACAGGCGCGAAAGTCCGCAGCGGACGCGGAGCGCCAGGGAAGGGAAGCGGCTCGCGAAACGGACTCAGCTAGCGCGGCCCTAGATCGGCTCGAGGCGCAGCGTGCATCGCTCGAGGAGCGGCGCGCCGATCTTGCCCCGTTGATCGACGCTTCGCGCGCTGCCGTCGCTCAGGCAGAGACGGCACTTGCCGCGCTGCCCGACCCGGCTGCGCTGGGCACCGAGATCGAGGCCGCGCGCTCGAAAGCTTCGGCGGCAGGCGAGCAGGTCGCAGAGCGCAGGGCCATCGCTGCCACGCGCGGCCGGGAATTGGCCGCCGCGCGCGAACGCGGGGCGGCCGCGCAGAAGGAGCAGGGCGAATGGCGAACGCGCGCGCGCCATGCCGAGGAAAGGCTTCGTGAAAGCGCCGACAGGGCAGTGGCAATTGGCGAAGAGCGAACGGCGCTGGACGGTGAGCCTGACCGGCTGGATGTCCAGATCGCCGAGCTTGAGCGCAAGAATGAGGCCAGCACCAAGACGGTCGCGGCCGCTGCTGCGGCCGAGCTTGAATGCGAGCGCGCTTTGTCCAATCTCCAGCGCGCGCTTCAAGAAGCTGGCGAGAGCTTTACCGCAGCCCGCGAGGCGCGCGCCGGTGCCGTTGCCTGGGCCGAGGCACAAGAAGCCCGCCGAACCGAGTTGTCGCGCGAGTGCGGCGAGAAATTCGAATGTCCGCCACCGCTGCTCAGCGAGCGCTTTGGCTTCGACGAGACTGCACTGTCGCCGTCAGAGGAGGAGCGTGCCGCCTTCGAGCGCCTGACCGCCGAGCGGGAGCGGATCGGCCCAGTCAATCTCGTTGCGGAGAGCGAACTCGCGGAACTTGAGGAAAGCCGGGCGTCGGGTGCGGCCGAACGCGACGAATTGCAGGAAGCAATCCACCGGTTGCGCGGATCGATCGGCAATCTCAATCGCGAGGGAAGGGTGCGGCTTCTTGAAGCGTTCGAGAAAGTCGACGCCCATTTCCGAAGCCTGTTCACGACGCTGTTCGACGGCGGACAGGCGCATCTTGCATTGGTCGAGAGCGACGATCCGCTCGAAGCGGGCCTTGAAATCATGGCCCAGCCCCCGGCAAGAGGCTGACCGCCCTGACCCTGCTTTCCGGTGGCGAGCAGGCGCTGACCGCTGTCGCGCTGATCTTCGCCTTGTTCCTGACAAACCCAGCGCCGATCTGCGTCCTCGACGAAGTCGACGCGCCGCTCGATGACGCCAACGTCGACCGGTTCTGCGATCTTCTGGATCGCATGACCAAGGAGACAGACACCCGATACCTCATCGTCACCCACAATGCGGTCACTATGGCGCGGATGGACCGACTCTACGGAGTGACGATGATCGAGCGCGGGGTCAGCCGTCTGGTGTCTGTCGATCTCGGCGGTGCGGAGACCCTTCTGGCTGCCGAGTAATTCTGCTATTGAGAATGACTATCAATAGACCTAAAGCCCTCACTTCCTTTGGGGGTAAGAATGACTCGTTGGCTTTTCCTGATCGCGTCTGCGGCTGCCGTGGCGACCCCGTCGTTGGCCGAAACCGCCGTGGCGGCCCCGGAAGATGACACTATCGTGGTCCAGGGCGAGCGCTCGAGCTATGGCGCCGACCGGATCACGAGCGCGACCAAGACCTCCACTCCGGTCAAGGACATTCCCCAGGCGCTGACCATCGTCACCAAGGCGCAGATCGACGACCAGCAGCTTCGATCGATCGGGGAGTTGCTGACTTTCGTGCCCGGTGCGTCGCCGGCAACGGGCGAGAGCAACCGCGACCAAATCACGCTTCGCGGCAACAACACGACAGCCGATTTCTTCGTCGACGGACTGCGCGACGACGTCCAATACTTCCGCGATTTCTATAACGTGTCGCGGGTCGAGATCCTCAAGGGCCCGAATGCGATGATTTTCGGGCGCGGCGGTGGCGGCGGGATCGTCAACCGGGTCAGCAAGCGTACCGCCTTCGCGCCGGCGCGCACATTCGAGGCTGGCAGCGACAGCTTCGGCGGCTTTCGAGCCTCCGGCGATTTCGACCAGCCGATCGGTGCCGCCGTCGGCCTGCGGGTGAACGCGCTGTACGAGAACGGCGACAGCTTCCGTCGCCATGTCGACCTCGAGCGCTACGGGGTAAATCCGTCGCTCGGTTTCTCCGTTGGTCCGGAATCGCGGATCGATCTGTCTTATGAATATTTCCACGATCGCCGGACCACGGATCGCGGCCTCCCCTCGGTCACCGACCCGGCCCGGATCGATGAGCCGCTCAGGGGCGCAGACCGCGATTTCTTCGGCGATCCTGACGACAGTTTCGCCAAGGCAGACGTCCATCGCCTAGTCGCCGCGGCTGAGCACCGCTTCGACGACAACCTCACGCTTCGCCATCGGACCGTCTACGGCGATTACGACAAATTCTATCAGAATATCTATCCGACGAACCTCGACGAGGCGACGAACGAGGTCGTCCTCGGCGCCTACAACAGCACCAACGATCGCCAGAACCTTCTGAGCCAGACGGACCTGGTTTGGGAAGGGCGTCTGGCAGGGATCGACCAGACCCTGCTCGCCGGGTTCGAGCTTGGCCGGCAATGGTCGCGCAATCGCCGGCTCACCGGCACGTTCCTGGGCAGCAACCGCGTGCCTCTCAGCGACCCGACGACCGATTCGACCGTGACCTTCGCGCCCGCGGCGTCGGACGCCGACAACCGCAGCCGGGCGACCGTCGCGGCCTTATATGTGCAGGACCAGATTCGCCCGGCCGAATGGATCGAGATTGTCGCCGGTGTGCGCTTCGACCGGTTCAAGCTGACGGTTTACGACTACAGCCCGGCCGGCGCGGGCGAATATCGCCGTACCGACAATTTGGTTTCGCCGCGCTTCGGAATCGTTCTCAAGCCCGCGGAGAATCTTTCGATTTACGGCAGCTATAGCCGGTCCTACCTGCCCCAGTCCGGGGACCAGTTCGGCGGACTTACGGTCACCAGCGAAACGCTGAAGCCGGAGCGGTTCGACAATTACGAGATTGGGGCGAAGTGGGAGCCGGTCGACGGCCTGCTGGCCACTGCTGCTATTTACCAGCTCGACCGAACCAATACCCGGGCAACCGATCCGCTCGATCCATCACGAACGATTCTGAGCGGCGCGCAACGTAGCCGAGGGCTGGAGCTGGGGCTTGAACGAAGCATTACCCATCGCTGGCAGGTTTCCGCCGGCTATGCCTGGCAGAAGGCGGAAATCATCGAGACGACAACCGCGGCTCCAGAAGGCCGCGAGGTGCCGCTCGTTCCGCGTCACAGCGCGTCGCTCTGGAGCAAATACCAGGCCACGCCGTCCTTCGCCTTTGGGCTTGGAGTGGTCGCGCGCACGAAGAGCTTTGCCTCCCTCAGCAACCAGGTGAAGCTGCCCGGCTACGCCCGCTTCGATGCGGCGGCCTACTATCGCGTGACGCCGAAGATCCTCGCCCAGCTAAACGTCGAGAACCTGTTCAACGCTGACTATTTCCCGGCCGCGCACAACGACAACAATATTGCGCCCGGCGGCCCGCGCAGCGCCAAGCTGACGCTCCGCTTCGGAATGTAGATCAGGCGACGAGCGCGTCGGCGCGTCTCCGAATCCGCGCCAGGTCCTCGACGAACTTCTTGCGCTCCTCGCGGCGAGCGGCCTCGTCGGGAAGGCGGAGCAGGAAGCTGGGGTGGACGGTGATCCATCCTTCGCTTCCGTCGGGCAGCTCATGCGGAACGCCTCGGTTCTTGCCGATGGCCATGACCTTCCCGAACAGGCTGCGGGCGGCGGTCGCGCCGAGCGCGACGGTCAGCGGCGGGCGGATGATGTCGCGCTCCTGCTCGATCCACCACCGGCAGGCGCTGATCTCCCCGGCGTCGGGGCTTTGGTGGATTCGCCTTTTGCCGCGCTGGACGAACTTGAAATGCTTGACCGCGTTGGTGACGTAAGTCTGCGCGCGGTCGATTCCGGCTTCCTCGAGCGCGGCATTGAACACTTCGCCGGCGGGCCCGACGAAAGGACGTCCGGCCAAATCCTCCTGGTCGCCCGGCTGCTCGCCGACGAACAGGATCGGCGACTCCAATGAGCCTTCGCCGAATACGGTTCGGGTCGCGCATTTGTAGAGGTGACAACGCGTGCAGCTCATCGCCTCGGCGCGGATCGCGTCCCATGTCTTGGCGAGGTTGCCGCCGCCGCCGGACGCGGGCACGCGGTCAGAAGTCAGGATTCGCTTCGGCATAGACCCTTCGTGCTGGCGGCTCATCTCGATCATTGCCGCTTCGCGCGCCTGCGCGCCCGCGAGCAATGATGGCACCAACGCGGTCTCGGGCATGTTGGCCCAATATTTCTTGGGCATCTCCTTCAGCATCGCCTTCACCTTGACCCGCGCCGGGTTGAAGATGCTGGCGTAATATGTCTTCCACGTCTCCTCGACCGGGTCGCCGCCGGGCGCCTCGGCCCGTGTCGCGCCCGGTCCTTCGGTGAGGGTTTCGCCATCCCAATGGATGCTGAGCTCCGGGGTCAGGATGGACCAGCGCATGTTGGAGAAGCGGCGGACGAAGAAACCTGCCTCGCGGCGGACGATGTGGTTGTCGGGCTCGAACCAGGCGACGAAACGCGTTCCGCCGTCCGGATCAAGGACCTCGCGAAAGCGGACGAAGGCATGCATCTTGTGCGCGTCGCGGCGCACTTCCTTGGCCATTCTCTCGAGCCGGTCCAGTAGCGGGTCGGCGCGGTCCTCCATCGCCTTGCGGTTATCGCGAAGGCGGAGAAGCATTGCGTAGAGCAGGGCGAAGCGTTCGGGATCGCGGTGGCAGACCGCGGCCTTCGCGAGGCTGATGAAGTCGCGTGGGACGGCGAAGCTTGGGCCCGGCTCGGGTGGAGCGGCGCCCGAGGCAAAAAGGTCCGCATCCTCGCCTTCGACTTCCCAGACGATCGCGGAGGTCGGGACGCCGGCTTCCGCCAGGCCACGGGCGGCATCGCGCCAGCCGTCGAAGTCGTCCGGCCCAGCCAGCACGACCCGGTAGGCGTCGATCATCGGCCCTTCGCGCAGCATGGCTCAGGCAGCGAACAAATCGAGCTGTTGTTCCTTTGGCGCAACCAGCGCCTTGAGGTCCGAGCGGTCGGTCAGGAACGTCGGCCGCCAGTCGGCGGTGATGATGAAGGGCCGGACCTTTGAGACGCTGACCGTAAGCCGGGCGACATCGTCGAGCGTGAGGCTGCGCCAGCGCCGCGACCGGAGAATCCGCTTGACGGCTTTGGTACCGAGACCGGGAATACGCAGCAACTGTTCGCGCGGTGCGCGGTTGACGTCGACCGGAAAGGCGTCCCGAAATTTCAGCGCCCAGGCCAGTTTCGGGTCGATGTCGAGCGGTAGCATGCCGTCCTCGCCCGCCGCGCTGACGACCTCCTTCGGCTTGAAGCCGTAAAAGCGCATCAGCCAGTCGGACTGATAAAGTCGGTGCTCGCGCATCAGTGGGGGCCGCTTCAACGGCAGGACAGCAGAGGGTGAAGGGATTGGCGAGAAGGCCGAATAATAGACGCGACGGAGGCCGAAACGGTCGTAAAGCTGGCTTGCGCGGGTGACGATATCGCCATCGCTTGCTGCGTCGGCCCCGACGATCATCTGGGTCGACTGGCCGGCTGGCGCGAACCTCGGTGCGCTCTTGTACTTTTGCCGCGCATCCCGACCATCCTCGATCGCACCTTTCATGTCGCGCATCGCGCCCTCAATACGAGCGCCATTCTTGTCCGGCGCCAGTGTCGTCAGTCCGCGCTCGGTGGGAAGCTCGACATTGATCGAGACACGATCCGCATGAAGGCCCGCCTGGCGAACCAGCTCGGAATCGGCGTCCGGGATCGTTTTCAGGTGAATGTAGCCGCGGAAGTCGTGAACCTCGCGAAGCTGGCGCGCAACCTCGACCAGTTGTTCCATCGTGTAGTTGGAGGATCGAATGATCCCCGAGGAAAGAAATAGCCCCTCGATATAATTGCGCTTGTAGAAGGCGAGGGTGAGGTGAACGACCTCTTCGACCGTGAAGCGCGCGCGGCGGACGTTCGAGCTTTTGCGATTGATGCAATAATGGCAGTCGAAGATGCAGCTGTTGGTCAGCAGGATCTTCAGCAGCGAAATGCATCGCCCGTCCGGGGCGTAGGCGTGGCAAATGCCCATGCCTTCGGTCGAGCCAATGCCCTTGCCGCCGCGGCTGTCGCGCTTGCTGGTGCCCGACGACGCGCAGCTGGCGTCATATTTCGCGGCGTCGGCGAGAATTGCGAGCTTCTGGCGGGTGTCCAGCTGGGCCATGCGTTCACATTATGTTCTGAACTGCGCAAGTCCAGCATTATCGTGCCAACCGCCTCATTTCGGGGCGAATTCAGGCGAGCGCGACGTCCTCGCTACGTCCGGAGTGCAGGAGCTTGGGGGCGAGCAACAGCTTATAAATAAGAAAGACTGCGCCGCTCGCCCCAGCGAAGCCGGCGTGGATCAGCCAGAAATGCGTGATCGGCATTTTCTCGAGCCACCCGCCCACCCAGCCGACCATCGAGTTGGCACCAAAGAAGGCGAGGTAATAAAGGCCGATGACGGTCGCATGGATCGCGGCCGGGGCGAGCCGGGCAAACAATGCCAGGCTGACCGGCAGCAAATGCGCAAAGCCGATCGAGTTGATGACGTGGAACATGACCGGCCAGAAAAGGCCGATTTTCTCACCCGGCCCCTGGGTGGCGGCCGCCATGTAAAGGCACAACATTCCGCCGATGGAAAAGAGCGAGCCGATGATCATCTTGGTCAGCTCATCCGGCTCTTTCCAACGCTTGCCGTACCAACGATAGAAAAGTGCCACGCCGGCGAGGAAGCTTACCGAAACGATGGCATCCAAGGTTACCAGCCAGGTCGTCGGCAGCCTTTCTCCGCCCCAAGTCAGTGCGAAGTCGCGGTCGCCCCAGACGAGGTACGCGTTGAAAATCTGGTTGTTCGGCACAATCGCGACCGCCATCACGGGGATCAGCAGGAGGACGGCGATGAGCGCCGGCCAGTCGGAACGTTGCAGCCTTGCCGGCTTTGGCGCTTCCTTGCCGGATTTGGCGGGCTCGAAATGCTCCTTCGGCAGATATTTCTGTCCGGATATATAGATCGCGAGCGCGATCAGCATGCCGACTCCGGCCGAACCGAATCCCCAATGCCAGCCGACTTTTTCGCCAAGCGTTCCGACGATCAGCGGCGAGGCGATCACGCCTGCGTTGATGCCAAGGTAGAAAATCTGGAAGGCATCCGCGCGCCTCAGGTCCTCTGGCTTGTAGAGGCTGCCGACCTGGCTGGCGATATTTCCCTTGAACATGCCAGAGCCGAGAATCAGGCAAAGTAGTGCGAAGAGGAAGCTCACTTCGAAGGCCATCAGGAAGTGTCCGGCGGCCATCGTGATCGCACCCAGAAGCACGGTCCGTCGCTTGCCAAGGATCCGGTCGGCAAGGAAGCCGCCGAGGATCGGGGTCAGGTAAACGCTGGCCGCGTAGGTGCCGAAAATCGCTGACGCTAGCGCCTGGCCCTCGAGCCCGCCGTAAAGCGTGCGGAAGCTGTCGAAGAAGGCGATATTCTCGACGTGTCCGGGAAGCAGCAGCTCGTTGACCATGTACAGCACGAGCAAGGTCTGCATGCCGTAGAAGGAGAAACGCTCCCACGCCTCGGTAAAAGCGAGGTACCCAAGGCCCTTGGGGTGGCCCAGGAAGGAGCGGTCGTGAGGCTCGACTTCAAGGTCGGGCGTTGCTTCGGCGACGGTCATGGGCGCCGAAGCTAGCGAAGCTGTCGTGCAAGGGAAGCGCTAAATCAGCGCGGCGTGGTTTCGCCTTCCACCTGCTCGCGACGTTCCTCGAACGCCTGCTTGATCAGCTGGTCGGCGCAACCGGTATATCCGGCCGGTCCGACCGGCGAGCAGCTCATGATCCCGGTTCGGCCCACGGTCTCGAACGTTCGTGCGCGAACGGCCCAGGCCTGGCGCGACTGGAGCGAGCCGCCCTCGCGAAGCTTCTCAGGAATGCGGAACCGCTCGCTTTCCGGCTTGCGGGCGCACACGACGATCTCGTCGTCAGTGGAGCGCGGGCAGGGATCGGTGCCGTAGACGATGATCTCGCTGACCTTCGCATTCTGCGCCGTGGCCGGCGCCGGAAGCGCGACCAGGCTCGCGGCCATCAGCGCGGCTGAGCCAATCAATGGCTGGATCTTCGACATCACACGATTCCTTTCAGCACGTCCAAGCGGCCGGACCGCTCATATGGTTCCTCAAATCCGCTTCGACAATCCAATCGCCACCCGGCATCCGGCACGAATTGCCGCGGTAAGCAGAGGATAGGCCGGCGCGTTGGCCGAGCCATGGGCCCGCGCTGTGTCGCGATGCTCCACCTCCTCGGCTCGGAAACTGGTAATATCGGCGGAGAGCTCGGGATCGCTTTCGCCAAGCTCATCCAGTTGCTGCCCGTAATGCCGGTCGATTTCTGTCTCCACCGCGTCGGTGCAGGCCATTGCAGCCTCTTCGGAGATCAGTGCGGTCGCTGCGCCGAGCGCGAACCCGGCGACGTTCCAGATCGGTTGAAGCGCCGTCGGCCGGACTCCGCGCTCCGCGATCAAGCGGTCGAAGTAGTCGAGGTGCCGCTGCTCCTGTGAAGCCATCCGAGCAATTTCGTGCGAGACAGCGGACTTGTTGCGAAGGACGGCCATCTGTCCCGCGTAGATTCGTATCGCCCCATATTCCCCGGCCTGGTCGACCCGGATCATCGATTCCGTGTCCGGGGCACGGTCACCCGGTTTCCAGGCCGAAATCACGCCCGTGCCCTTTTCAGCAGGGCGAGGATCAACGCCGCTCCTCCGAGAGAAAAAATCGCATTGAACCCGGCCATGGATATTCCCGCTAGCGACCATTGCACCTCGTCGCAGCGGACCAGCGGGACGTTCATCAGTTCGTCGAGCGACAAGCCACCGCTGGCCGTGCAGGTGGTCAGACCCTCCCACCAGCCATATTCGACCCCGGCGTGAAACACGCCGATCGCGCCCGAAATCGCGACCGCGGTGGCCGCCAGGATTGTCAGCAGCGTGGCGTTCCGGTTGCCCGCAGGGAACAGGAACGTAAGTGCCGCAAGCGCGATCGCGGCCCCGTGCGGCCAGCGCTGCCAATAGCACATCTCGCACGGGTGAAGACCGCCGACATATTGCGAAAGCAGCGCGCCACCGAGCAGTGCCGACGGCAGCGCCAGCGCGACGATCCGCGCCGCTGCGGCCGGCGATCCCGACGCTGGCTGATCAAGGCTTGCAGTGGCCATTACAGCGCGGTCAGCGCGATCGCGACGCGATCGCCGCGGTACCGGCCCTCGCGCCGCTAAGCCGCTTCAGCGTCTTGATCGCATAATCGAGCTGGAAGTCCTCGACTCCCTTCTTCTTCAGCTCCTCAGGGGTCGCCGTGAATCGCGGATCGGGATTGTTATCCTTCTCCAGGATGTCGTCCTTGACCGACTCCTGGCTCACCAAGTGGCGGCGAAGATCGGCCTCGCGGACGACCTTGCGGTCCTTGTAGTCCGGGTCGCTGAGCTGCGGCACTAGGATGTCCGGGTCGATACCGCCGGCCTGAACCGACTTGCCCGACGGGGTGTAGTAGCGGGCGATGGTCAGGCGAAGCGCTTTCCCTTGGCCGATTTCGGAAACGCCCTGGACCGATCCCTTGCCGAAGCTGCGCTCGCCCATGACGATCGCCCGGCGGTGATCCTGAAGCGCGCCCGCGACTATTTCCGCGGCCGAGGCGCTGCCGACATCGACCAGAACGATGACCGGAAGGCCGTGCGCCATGTCGCCGGGCTTTGCGCTCCAGCTCTGGACGTCGCGCTTCTCTCGCCCGCGCTCTGAAACAATTTCGCCGCGCTCGAGGAAGGCGTCGCTGACGCGCACCGCTTCGTTGAGAAGCCCACCGGGGTTCGAGCGAAGATCGATGACGTAGCCGAGTGGCTTGCCCCCGGTCGCCTTGTCGATCGAAGTCAGCGCAGATTCCACTGCCGCGCCGGTGTTGCCGCTGAAGGTGTTGATGTTGACGATGCCGACGCCGTCCTTGACCTCCCATTTAACCGGGCGAAGTTCGACCTTGGCACGGACGAGGGTCACGTCGAACGGCTTGTCGCGGCCCGGGCGGACGATCGTCACGGTCGTGCGCGTGCCGGCGGGACCGCGCATCTTTTCGACCGCTTCGTCGAGGTCGAGGCCGTAGAGCAGCTGGCCGTCAAGATGGGTAATGTAATCGCCGGCCTTGATCCCTGCGCGATCAGCGGGCGTGTCCTCGGTCGGCGTGATGACCTTGACCGCGCCGTCTTCCATCGTGACCGACAGGCCGAGCCCGCTGTAATTTCCGTCCGTGGTCGTTCGAAGCTGCGTGTAATCGCTTCCCTCGACGTAGGAACTGTGCGGATCGAGCGCGGCCAGCATCCCGTCGATCGCGCCCTTGATCAGGGTATGGTCGTCGACCGGGTCGACGTAAGAGGCGCGGACCTGATTGAACACGTCCATGAAGGTATCGAGTTCCTTCATCGTGTCCGCTTCCGACGCCGCGAGCGTACTCGTGGTCATCGGAATCATGGTCAATGCAGCGACCACCGCGAGAGGCGGACCCAGCCTGGCGAGATACTTCATCGTTCGATTCCTCGCTGAATGTTGCCGCATCCTAACGCCGCTGCGCCTGAATGGACAGTGACCGGCTTCGCGCGGCCATTTCGGCAGGGGAGACGAAATTCCCCTGATGAGACAGTTCGACGGCCATTTCGCCCAAGGCAATGCCTAGCGGGGCTCCGGTTTCCAGGCGGTCGCCCTTCCTCGCTTCCGTACGGACGTCGAGCAGCATCGTCATCCACCCGTTGCCATGGTCTATGATCACCACGCCATCGTAACGCCGATAGGGTCCCGCGAAGGCGATTGTCCCGGCGGCGGGCATGACGACCGGCGATCCACGCCGGGTGGCGAGCCGGATCCCTCGGGATCGGATGCCCGTCGCGCTGACGGCACCATGTCCGTCGATCACCGCTGCGGTTGCAGGCAGGACATATGGGAACGTCTCGCCGATCCGCCGCCCCTGCACGGCGAATGGTCGTGGCGTTGCGGCCGGCAGCTTTGCCAGCAATGCCGCGTTTCGCGCGGCACTCAAACGTTCGCTTTCCTGGCGGCCGAGCTGCTCGAAGCCGGCTCCGGCGACTATGGCCTCATCGCCCGCGAAGAGGGCCGCTTGGCCAAGCTCGGACGAACGATCGAGGGCGCGCTTCTCAAGTGCCGCGAACCGTTCCTGGCGTCGGGCCAGCTCGACGCGTGCTTCGCTGACGGAGGCGGCGACCTTTAGCGCTTCGGCCTCCAGCCGGCGCGCGCTGGCGAGTTCGGCCGACAGCGACCGGCTCCGCGCCCGAACATAGGGAAGGGTCCCGGCAAGCAGTGCCCGGGCGCGCACCAGCTCGTCGACGGAGCCGCCGCCGGCGAGGGTCAGGAGAGGCGGCCGCCGTTCGAGGTTGATGAGCCCGGCTACCAGGGCCGCGACCGGCCGCTGTTCTTCGGCGAGACGGCCGCGCGCTTCATCAACTGCTCTCCGGCGCAGACTGAGCTCCTCGGAAGCCGCGCTGATCCGCGCTTCGGCGGCGGCGACCGCGGACGCGGCGGCCTGGCGTTCGAGGGCTAGCTTCGAAGCTTCGCTGGCTGCGCGCCCTGATGCCGCTTCGAGGCGCCTAGTCTCCCGCTCGGCGGCTTGCCATTCCGCCCGGGCCACTTCCAGCGCATTGCCCCCGCTGGCGCTTGCGCCGCGTCCGAGGCAGCCGCGGCCAACGCTGCCAACACGAAAAGGAGGGCCATTCGCGGCATTGCCTCAGCCCTCCCGGTGATAGGGGTGATTGGCGAGGATCGAGGTCGCGCGAAACAGTTGTTCGGCAAGCATAGCCCGCGCCATCATGTGCGGCCAGGTGGCCGGGCCGAACGAGAGCAAGAGGTCGGCTTCTTCCCTCATTGCCGGGTTGTGACCGTCGGCTGCGCCGATCACAAACCGCGCCTCGCGCCGACCGGTGTCCCGCCAATTCTCAAGTCTTTTCGCGAAGTCGCTTGAGGACAAGGCCTCGCCGCGTTCGTCGAGCACGACCGTGACGGCATTGGTTGCCGGCTGAGGCAGGTTACCGCCACGGTCGGGAAGCTCGCTGACCCGGACCGGCCAGGCGATTCGCTTGAGATATCGTTCGACCAGTTCCGCCTCGGGCGAGCGGCCGATCTTGCCGCGAGCAATGATGTGTAAGAGCAAGCGCCGCTCAGGCGCCTGTTCCGGCGGCCTTTGCCGGCTCGTCGCCAAACGCCCACATCCGCTCCAGATTGTAGAAGGTGCGCACCTCGGGCCGGAACAGGTGCACGATCACGTCGTCCGCGTCGATAAGCACCCAGTCGGCGACCGGAAGCCCTTCGACGCGCGCGATCTTGCCGAACTGCTGCTTGATCTTGTCGGCCAGTTTCGCGGCCATGGAGGCCACTTGCCGGGATGAGCGGCCGGACGCGATGACCATGTGGTCCGCGATCGACGACTTGCCGGCGAGTGGGATCGAAACCACTTCCAGCGCCTGGTCATCGTCCAGGGACTGCATCACCAGCTTGTGTAATTCCTCGACGTCAGCCGGATTTGCGGCTTTCGCGCTGGATTTAGGGTCGGCCAAGAGTGCTCCTCTGCTTGTGGTCGCCAACGTGTTCGCCTTTCAAGAACCGGCGATGCCATTGGGGGTTGCGTGCGCGAAGACGGGTGGCCGATGTCGGATCGGGTGGCAGGCGAAGGAAAGTAATCGCCGGTGCACTCCACGCCGTCCATTCTTTTGCCTTGGCCCGGGGGCGGACGAACCACCGGAGCCAGCCCATCGCGCGCGCCGCGCGGGCCTCGTCATCATAACCCGGGCGGGAAACAACGGCAATCGGCAGCATTGAAGCCAGCCTCCGCCAGTCCTTCCACTGGTGAAATTGCGCCACAGTGTCCTCGCCCATCAACCAGATGAACCGATGCTGCGGATAGTACTTGAGGATCGCCGCGACCGTATCTACCGAGTAGCGCGTCCCAGCCTGGCGCTCGAAATCGCTGACCCGGATCGTGGAGCGGCGGGCAATAGCCATCGCGGATCGCAGACGCGCCTCATAGTCCGCCATGCCCTTGGCCGGCTTCAGGGGGTTGCCCGGCGACACAAGCCACCACACCTCGTCCAGATCTAGCGCCCGCATGGCCGCGAGGCTCGCCCGCCGATGCCCGCGATGGGCGGGATTGAAGGAGCCGCCGAGGAGTCCGATGCGCGCCATGCCCTCGACCCGCTAGCATGAGCGGAACGCCGCGCCTAATATGGCGATGGGGGTGAATATGACGGGTGCCGACAGTTTTGGCGAAGTCGTGACGGGCGCGATGGCCGCGCGCGCGGTCGAGCCGCAGGCGGGCGAGGCCGGCCCTGACGACGGCCACACCCACGAACGCGCCTGCCTCAACTGCGGTGTATCGCTCACCGGACCCTATTGCTCGGCTTGCGGCCAGAAGGCGCACCTCCATCGGTCGCTTCGCGCGTTCGGCGGCGACTTCGTCGCCGGGCTGTTCAATTTCGAAGGCAAGATCTGGCGGACGATGCCGATGCTTGCCTGGTGCCCGGGGGATTTGACGAGACGCTATGTCGAAGGCGAACGCGCGCGCTACATCTCTCCTGTCGCGCTCTACCTGTTCAGCGTCTTCGCGATGTTCGCGGTTCTCAACCTCAACGGCGGGATCGCACCCAGCACCGAGGGGTGAAAGCCGAGGTCGCAACCGCAGTGGAGGAAGAGAAAAAGGATCTCGTCAAGCTCCAGGCGGATCGCGAAGAGGCAGTTGCCAAGAGCGAGGACACGACAAACCTCGACAACCGGATCTTGAAGAAAAAGAAGGACATTGCCGAACTCGAGAAAGTTCAATCAGGAGTTATCATCGAGAACGGCGGGTTGGAGGAGGGGGATGCCCCGGCCTGGGTCCGGGGAATTGTCGCCAATGCGCAGGCCGACCCCGAAATGGCTGTCTTCAAGGTCCAGGATGCAGCGTCGAAATACAGCTGGGCTCTCATCCCGCTTTCCTTGCCGTTCATGTGGCTGCTGTTCCCGTTCAGCCGCAAATATCACCTTTACGACCACGCGGTGTTCGTCACCTACTCGCTATCGTTCATGATGGGACTGGCCATCCTTGGTGGGTTGCTCGTTGCTGCCGGCTATTCGGGGGTGGCGGGCTTTCTTTTCTTCGTCCCGCCGTTTCACATCTATCGCCAGCTGAAAGGCGCCTATAACCTGTCGCGGCTTAGCGCGCTGCTCAGGACGATATTGCTGCTAATATTCGCGTTCATCGTGCTCGTGCTGTTTTCAGCGCTGATGGTGGCGATGGGCCTATTCGAGTGATCAGACCGTCTTGCAGGGGAATTTGACTGCCAGGATGCGGTTCATGGCCTCCAGCATGTTGATCTTTGCCCGCTCATCCTGCGGAATGGCTGACAGCCGCTTCAGGAATTCCTCCGATCCCATTCTCGGCGAGCCCTTGGGCGGACAATAGCGCGGGGTCTGGCCGGCCTTTTCAGCGGCAATTCGGTGGGCACGGACGGTTTCGCCGGCCCCCCGCGCTTCCTTGGTCAGGGCGCGTATCTCACCGATCGCAAGAAGTGCCCGGCTGCCTTTCTTCTGAAGCGCGATGGCGCGGCGATGAAATTCGTCCGCGTTCATATTTTGCGCAAAGGCCGAGGCCGGAACCGCCAACAGGACGGCGCCCAACAACAGGCGCATTCAAATTCCTCCCTCGGGACGCATTGGGAGGCAGATGAAGAAGGAAGCTGGCGGCTGGTGTCAAGCGCCCGCTTGCGCAGGTCCACCGATGCCGCCGCGCTTCGCACGCTTCGCCTTGGGGATCGAGGTGCCCGCAGCCGGGATCGAAGGGGCGGACGTTCCGCCGCGATCGATAGTTCCGCCTTCAAGCACGATCCGGATCTCGTCGCCGCTCAGCGTCTCATATTCAAGTAACGCCTGGGCGAGCGTCTCCAGCTCCTGGCGGTTTTCTTCCAAAAGCGTCTTGGCGCGCTCGTAGCCCGTCTCGACGATCCGCCGGATTTCCTTATCGATCGCCTGCGCGGTTTCGTTCGACATGTTCTTCTGGCGATTGACCGAATAGCCCAGGAACACTTCCTCGTCCGCCTCGGCATATTGCAGCGGACCAAGCGCGTCGGACATTCCCCAGCGCGTCACCATGTCGCGGGCAAGGCCGGTGGCGTAGCTGATGTCACTCGAGGCGCCCGAGCTAACCTTGTCGTAGCCGAAGATGACTTCCTCGGCGACGCGGCCGCCCATGGCGACTGCCAGGTTCGCGTACATCTTGTCGCGGTGATAGCTGTAGCTGTCGCGCTCGGGCAGGCGCATGACCATGCCCAGCGCGCGACCGCGCGGGATGATCGTCGCCTTATGGATGGGGTCGCTTGCCGGCTCGTGAAGCGCAACGATGGCGTGACCAGCCTCGTGGTAGGCGGTCATCTTCTTCTCGTCCTCGGTCATGACCATGGACTTGCGTTCGGTGCCCATCAGCACCTTGTCCTTGGCTTCCTCGAACTCCTGCATCGCGACGAGCCGCTTGCCCTTGCGGGCGGCGAGAAGTGCAGCCTCGTTGACAAGGTTAGCGAGGTCCGCACCGGAGAATCCGGGGGTGCCGCGGGCGATGACCCGGGCGTCCACGTCGGGCGCCAGCGGCACCTTCTTCATGTGGACGTAGAGAATCTGCTCTCGGCCATCGATGTCGGGGCGGGGCACCACGACCTGGCGATCGAAGCGGCCCGGTCGCAGAAGCGCGGGGTCGAGCACGTCCGGACGGTTGGTGGCGGCGATGATGATGATGCCTTCATTGGCCTCGAAGCCGTCCATCTCGACCAGCAGCTGATTAAGGGTCTGCTCACGCTCGTCATTGCCGTTGCCGAGGCCCGCTCCGCGATGGCGGCCGACCGCGTCGATTTCGTCGATGAAGACGATGCACGGCGCCGATTTCTTGGCCTGGTCGAACATGTCGCGGACGCGGCTTGCGCCGACACCGACGAACATCTCGACGAAATCGGAGCCTGAGATGGTGAAGAAGGGGACCCCAGCCTCACCCGCAATGGCGCGGGCGAGAAGTGTCTTGCCGGTGCCGGGGCTGCCGACCAGCAGCGCGCCCTTCGGAATCTTGCCGCCAAGGCGGGCGAACTTGCCTGGGTCCTTCAGATATTCGACAATTTCCTGAAGCTCTTCGCGGGCTTCGTCGATCCCGGCGACGTCGGCGAAAGTGACCTTGCCCTGCTTTTCGGTCAGCATGCGGGCGCGGCTCTTGCCAAAGCCCATGGCTCCGCCGCCGGCATTTTTCTGCATCTGGCGCATGATGAAGATAGCGATGCCGATCATCAGTATGAATGGCAGCGAGTTATAGAGGAGCAGCATCCAGATGCTGGCGCCTTCCTCGGCCTGCACCTGAACGGCGACGCCCTTCTGAACGAGGAGCGGGGTAACCTGCGCATCGGCCGGAGCGATGGTCTTAAAGGTCTTGCCGTCGTCCAGCTTGCCGCTGATCGCGGCGTCGCCATTGGTTGAGCGGGAAACGGTGACGCTCTGGACGTTGCCTTCGTTGACCTGTCCTACGAACTCCGAATAGGTCATTGCGGAACCCGCTGGCTCGCGTGCTCCACCAAAGGACTGGACGAACAGCACCAGGCCCAGAAGGATCGCCATCCAGATAAGCAGCGACTTCGTCCAGGGGTTGCTCGGCTTCTTCTCGTTCATGCCCAATCCGTTCTCATTCCTAAGCGCCGCTAAAATAAGCCCTCGCGGCTTAATAACAATGGAACGGGACGCTGGCTTTTCAATTCCGCCCTTGGCAGGGGATATCTCTGAGGGGAAATCATGATCCGCGAAGTGCAGTCGACGCCATTTGAAGGGCAGAAGCCGGGTACGTCAGGCCTGCGCAAGAAGACCCGGGTCTTCCAGCAGGCCAATTATGCGGAAAACTTCCTGCAATCGATCTTCGACGTCATGCCGCCGGGCGCCGGTGCGACCCTCATTCTCGGCGGCGACGGACGTTTCCATAACCGCGCGGTCATCCAGCAGGCGCTGCGCATTGCGGCCGCCAACGGCTTTTTGAAGGCGCTTGTCGGAAGAGCCGGCATTCTCTCCACGCCCGCGGCGAGCCATCTCATTCGCAAATATGGCGCATCAGGCGGATTGATCCTGTCGGCCAGCCACAACCCCGGCGGACCCGATGCGGACTTCGGCATCAAGTATAACGTATCAAGCGGCGGACCGGCTCCTGAGAGCGTGACGGAAGCAGTCTACCAGCGAAGCCTGGTCATCGACCGCTGGCTGAAGGTCGATGCGCCGGATGTCGACCTTGATCGGATCGGGGAATGCCGTGTTGGCGACATGATGGTGGAGGTGATCGATCCGGTCGCCGACTATGCCGATCTCATGGAGTCACTGTTCAACTTCTCCGCCATCCGCCGCTGGCGGGAGGAGGGGGCACGTTCGTATTCGACGCGATGAACGCCGTAACCGGGCCCTACGCCACCGAGATATTCGAGCGGCGGCTGGGCTTCCCCGACGGCACGGTGCGGCGCGGCGTTCCGAAGGAAGATTTCGGCGGCGGCCATCCCGACCCCAATATTGTCCATGCCGAAGCGCTGGCGGAATTGATGTTCAGCGAAAATGCGCCGGACCTGGGCGCGGCCAGCGACGGCGATGGCGACCGCAACCTGATCATCGGCCGGCACCGCTTTATCAACCCTTCGGATTCCCTGGCGATGCTCGCCGCCAACGCCCATCTTGCGCCCGGTTATCGCGGCGGGATCAAGGGGATTGCCCGTTCGATGCCGACCAGCACAGCTGCCGACCGCGTCGCGGAAAAGCTCGGCATCGGAATGTTCGAAACTCCGACCGGATGGAAATTCTTCGGCAACCTTCTCGACGCCGGGCTCGTCACCATCTGCGGGGAGGAAAGCGCCGGCACGGGCTCCGACCATGTCCGGGAGAAGGACGGGCTGTGGGCCATACTACTGTGGCTCAACGTGCTTGCCGAGCGCCGCCAGTCCATCAATGCGATCGCCCGCGACCATTGGGCGACTTACGGCCGCAATTACTACGCGCGACACGACTATGAGGGAATCGATGCAGGCGCCGCGGGCAGGCTGATGGCCGAGCTGGCGGAGTCGCTGGACAGCGTGCGCGGGGCTCATGGCGTGCAATTCGCCTATCGCGACCCGGTCGATGGATCGGAGAGCGCCAACCAGGGTATCATCTTCCGCTTCGAAGACGGCTCGCGGATCGTCTATCGCCTGTCGGGCACCGGCACCGAAGGTGCGACTCTGCGAATTTACCTGGAGCGCTATGAGCCACCCGGCGGCCGGCTCGACGAGCAAGTTGAAGAGATGCTCGCACCGCTTGCCACGATCGCGGCCGGCATCGCCAGGATCGCATTCCATTGCGAGCGCACCGCGCCTGACCTCGTTACCTAGGTTTTCGCGCGGGAGCCCGCGAGACTTGCCACGTCGTCCCGCCGACGAGCTTCAATCCCGATAGGGACGCGGTCCCACCTTCGCCGAGAGATCGCATTGCCCGTTCAAGCTGGGGCCCGCGCGGCCGCGGCACCTCGAACCGGTCGAACGCTATCAGCAGCAAGCGCCGCTGGAGCTCTCGCGGAAGGGCGGCGGGATCGATCCCGATTGTATCGCCGAACACCGTAAGCCGCTCACCGGCCAACCGATCGACACTCCACTCGATCGCTTCCTCGGCCTCTGCCAACCACAGCGCTGACGATGCCAGCCGGTCGGCTTCCGCCCAGTCGGAACGTTCGACCAGACCGCGAAAGCGGCTCCTGTCATGTCGTGGATCGCGATTTGTCGGATCGTCGATCGGCTGGATGTTCGCCGCGCGAACGATCCCGGCCAATTCGGCCCGGCGCCAGGAGAGCAGGGGCCGGACGAGCATCACATCGCGGTCCAGCTGCCGGATCCGCCGCGTCGCGGCCAGGCCCGACAGGCCGGCTCCACGCGCAAGCCGCATCAACAATGTCTCGGCCTGGTCGTCGGCGTGGTGCGCGGTCGCGATGGCGGCTAGCGATTCTTCGTTCGCCCAGTCGGCCAGCGCCCGATAGCGGGCATTTCGTGCCCGCGCCTGCAAACTCGCGCCGGGCGAGATGTCGACGGCCAGTGTCGCGTGCGGTACGCCCAGCCGCTTGCACAGGCTGGCGACGAAACGGGCTTCTGCGGCGCTTTCCGGCCTTAGCTGGTGATCGATCGTCGCTGCCTGGATCTGGCCCGGCCTGGTCGCGGCCGCAAGCAGCAGGAGGGCGACACTGTCGGGACCGCCGGAAACGGCTACGCCCGTTCGCTCATCGGGCTCGACAAGCTCATCGAGCTCCGCCGCGAAGCGCTTTTGAAACTTATCTTCCGGGCGCAGGGAGGGGTCCATGCCCCACCCTTACCAAATCAGCGGCATTTCGCCTCGGTTTTTGCAGCAGGGAGCAGGCGCCGAAGCTCGGAGCGAAGCGACTGTCCATAGACATTCTCCAGCTCCGCATAGGCCTTGCAGGCCTGTTCCGGCTGGCGAAGCTTGAAGCTGGCCTGACCGAGATAATAGAGGCTGTCCGCGGCGCGTTCCCCTTGCGGGTCGGAGCGATAGTTCGCGAGCAACGCCTCGGCCGCTGCGCGATATTCGCCCTTGTCGAGCATCGCCCGTCCGACAAGATTGTTTGCCCAGCTGACCCGGCGGTGTCCGGGGAACGACGAGGCCATGGCGCGAAGAGCCGTAATCGCCTGGTCGTAACGCTTCTGGGTCCACAACTGATAACCGCGGTCATAGGCTTCCTCGCCGGCTGCCGCGAAGTCGGCATCGCCGGGACGCGCCGATTTTGGTGTGCTGTCGTTGCCACGAGACTCGACGCGGGGGCGGGAAGGCGTGGGCGGCTCGTCGTCGGGGCGGGCAGGGTCGGTGATCGACGCTTCGTCCACGGGCGCTGCCGGTCGCTCTTCCGCAGCCGACCGCCGCTGCAATTCGGCCCGCATCCGCGCAAGCTCCGCCTCGAGGGTCGAGACGCGGTTGCTGTTCTCTTCGCTGGTGCGAACGATCGCATTCATCTGCTGCTCAATCGAATCGAGGCGCGAAGTGATCATCGCGAGACCCGACTGCGTGACGGCGGGGTCGTCGACGAACCCGGCCGTGTCCGCGGGACGGTTACGGCCATACACCCGGTCTTGCACCTGCCGCAGTCCGCGTTCCAGCCGGTCGATCCGTTGCTCGGGAGTCGGCTCGCGGCGCTGGGAATAGGCCGGAGTGAGGGCGGTGGCGCAAAGCGTGGCGGCGAACACGAGGTTACGAAGTCGCATGATGGTCCCTGGTCACTTGGATAATCTTGGCGGAAGAAAAGTTGCTTGGCGCGGCTTGACTGGCGCTGAACGTTAGCGGGCGGGCGGCGTGCCTATCGCCGGAGGAACCTGACCTGTCGTTGGACGCGCGGCCATCAGGTCCTTGGCGAGAAGGCTGACATTGCTGACCGTCGTGGCGGCCGGGCCGACCGGCGGAGCGTCGGCGGTTCCAACCGAAATTCGAAGCGCCTCGGGCTTTCCGGTCGTTAGCACCGGGGCGGTGGCTGACGCGGGAACCTCGAAGCTCTGTCCGGCCTGCAAAATACCTTCCTTCAGTGTCGTTCCGCCATCCTTGACCTGAAGCCAGACTTCCTCGTTCGCGGTCAGCAAGACCGGTCCCTGCGCCGCGGCGGGGGCTGGCGCGGCGGCGGCGGCAGCTTGCGTCGGTGCACTGGTGCTGGCCGCGGTTTCCTCTGTGGTGACCGGCGCATCCTCGGAATATTCGCGTGAGCGAAGCCAGCTGAAGCCCGCGATCACGATCACGATCCCGGCAATGACCGCGAACAGCAGCCACTTCGGGAAGGCGCGGGCCGGATCGGCCGGTTCGAAGGTGTCGAGTTGATACGACGCCGGCCGCAATCCACCGACTTCGCCCCGAAGCTGGTCGGCGATTTCGCGCCGGTCGAGACCGACCGCCTGGGCGTAATTCTTCGCGAATCCGATGGTGTAGGTGGGGGCAGGAAGCCGCTGGAAGTCGCTATTCTCAAGGCTTTCCAGGTGCCGGGTCGGAATGCGGGTGGTGGTGGCGACCTCCTCCAGCGTCATTCCTGCTGCCTCGCGCGCGGCGCGCAGACGCTGGCCGACGGTCATTGCCGTTTCTTCCTGGACAAAATCGCTGTCGTCCATCGTCACTCCCCGGTGGCCTGGCCGCAAATCGCAGGGGAACTTCTCGGGGTCGGCGACGAGACTGTCAATGGTCAGCCGAGCGGAATGCGGTGGCGTTTCGCCCAGTCGCTCAATCGCTTGCGAAGGTCGGGGGCAGGGGCGGCGATCAGCTTGCCGACGCGCGCTGTCACTTCCTGGGCGTCGATCGCCCGGACCATCGCTTTCACCGGCCCGACCGCGGCCGGGGTGATCGAGAAATTGCGGATGCCGATTCCGATCAGCGCCATCGCTTCCAGCGGACGCCCGCCCATCTCTCCGCAGACTCGGACCGGCACGCCTGCCGCTACGGCTTGGTCCGATACGCGCTTCAGGAAGCGAAGGATCGCCGGGCTAAGCCAGTCGTATCTGTCGGCCAGGCGCGGATCAGCGCGGTCCGCGGCAAACAGGAACTGGGTGAGATCGTTGGTGCCAATCGACAAGAAGTCCAGGCGCGGAAGCAGCACGTCGAGCATTTCCGCAAGGCTCGGCACCTCAAGCATCGCGCCATAGCGAATGGCCTTCGGCACCGGTTTTCGGCTCTTTTTGGCCCACTCCACCTGTTCCTCGAAAAGCGCGCGGGCCTCTTCATATTCCCACGGCTCGCTGACCATCGGGAACATCACGTTGAGGGTACGTCCCGAGGCCGCTTCGAGCAATGCTCGTGCCTGCGCTTTCATGAGGGTCGCGCGCTCGAGGCTGAGGCGAAGCGCGCGCCAGCCCATCGCCGGGTTCTCCGCCTCGTCGCGCGCATCGGCGAGATAAGGCAGGGCCTTGTCGCCGCCGATATCGACGGTCCGGAAGACTACCGGCTTTTCGCCGGCGAGATCGAGGACAGACCTGTACAGCTTGAGCTGGCTCTGTCGTCCCGGAAGCGCAGCGGAGACGAGAAACTGGAACTCGGTCCGGAACAGGCCGATCCCTTCAGCGCCGGACGCTTCAAGCATTGCTGCGTCCTCGGCCAGCCCGGCATTGACCATCAGCGATATCCTGGCGCCGTCAGTCGTGATCGCCGGCTGGTTCTTGAGAGTCGCATACTGCGCGCGCCGCTTCTGGCTCATTGCCATGCGCTGCTCGAACGCCTGAGTCAGCGCGCGCGTCGGACGAACGACGATAGTCGCATTGTCCCCGTCGACGAGGATCGGATCGCCCTCGCTTGCGACGTGCCGGATGTCCTCGACCTTGCCGACGACTGGGACGCCCATCGCCCGCGCGACGATGGTCATGTGCGCGGTCAGCGAGCCTTCTTCTAGGACGACGGCTTTCAGGCGGCGCCGGTCATATTCCAGCAGTTCCGCCGGGCCGAGGTTGCGGGCGATTAGGACGGTGTCCTTCTGAAGCCCGGTCTTGGCCGCCGTCCCCATCCGTCCCGAAACGATCCGCAGCAGCCGATTGGACAGGTCTTCAAGGTCGTGCATCCGCTCTTTCAGCAACGGATCGTCGATGTCCTGCATTCGCGCCCGCGTGCGCTGCTGCACGCGCTCGATCGCGGCTTCCGCGGTCAGGCCGCTGTCGATTGCCTCGTTGATCCGCCGCGACCAACCCTCGTCGTAGGCGAACATCTTGTAGGTCTCGAGGATTTCGTTGTGCTCACCAATCGTGCCGAATTCGGCATCGCGGGTCATGTGATCGATCTGCTCGCGCATGCGCCGAAAGGCAGAATAGACGCGCGCGCGCTCGGCCTCGATGTCGTCAGCGACCGTATGCTCGACGACCACTCGTGGCTGATGAAAAACCGCAACGCCCTTGGCCATTCCGGTCACCAGCTTCAGGCCGGCTATGCGCTGGGCTCCGGTTTCGCCGCGGCCGCGCCTGCCGCCGTCGGCAAGCCGCGCATTGACGATCATCTCGCTCAGCACCATCGCAACGGTTTGCAGCGCCTCTATTTCGATATCCTCGTAGCAACGCGGCTCGGCATGCTGCACGGCCAGCACACCGATTGCATTCTCGCGCCGTACGATGGGAACGCCGGCGAAGCTGTGGAATCGTTCTTCGCCCGTTTCCGGACGATATGCGAAGGCGGGGTGGCTTGCCGCCTCGTCGAGGTTGAGAATTCGGCCTTCTGCGGCGATAGTTCCGACCAGTCCTTCGCTAAGTGAAAGCCGCGTAACGTGAACGGCTTCGACGCGCAGCCCGTGCGTCGCGTAAAGCTCCAGCTTGCCGTCATGCAGAAGGTAGATCGAGCAGACCTCGCTTCTGAGCTTGTTGGCGATGAGGTCAACCACCGTATTGAGCTTCGCCTGCGCGGACATCCTTTTGGCCATCACATCGTGGAGGCCAACGATGATCTCGCGCGATGCGGAAGCGGCGGTCAGCGGCATTTGCCAGCGCTAGCAGGGAACCGGCGCTGACGCCAAGACTTGGCGATTCTTGGCGTTTGTGCCCCACGCAATCTTGCACAGCCTGTCCCGAACCCGACGGCTGGTCGCGTCAGGGAGTCGTTTCATCGCAGGCTTTCAGTTTTCGTTAACCATTAGGCTGGTCTCCTGACTCCTCAATCGGTTACCTTGGGAATTCATGCTGCCGGGTGGCAGCGGGGCGAGGGGTGAGGGATGCGACTGACGCGAGTTACGGCTTTGATGGTCTGGCTTATGGCGCTGGTCGCCCAGCCCGTCGCTGCAGCCTCGTCGCCCAGCCTGGTCAGCCTTGAGCGCCAGCTATCCTCCATGATCGACACGCGCTCCGGCAATTACGGAGTGGCCGCGCTTGATCTCGCGACGGGCGAAATGGTCAGTCTTCGCGGCGACACGCCCTTCCCGATGGCCAGCACCATGAAAATCGCGGTCGCCGCCAATTATCTCGCGCAGGTCGAATTCGGGCGTCGTAGCCTCGATGACCGTATCGCCGGCCGCTCTGCTCGCTCGCTGATGGAAGCGATGATGATCCACAGCAACAATCAGGCGACTGATCTTCTTCTCGGGAATCTGGGTGGTCCGGACAAGCTTCAGCAATGGCTCCAGGAGCGCAACGTCAAGGGCATTCGCGTCGATCGCAACATCGCCGACCTGCTCGCCGCAAAGCGCGACCTGTGGGACGTTCGCGACAGCGCAACACCGCGCGCGATGGTCGAGCTCCTGCGCCGGATCGACAAGGGCGAGCTGCTGCGTCCCTCCAGCCGTGCCTACCTGCTTAACCTGATGGCGCGTTGTCAGACCGGCAAGAATCGCATGCGGGCGCTGCTTCCAGCAAGCGCGCAGGTCCAGCACAAGACGGGCACGCTCAACAATTATACCAGCGACGTCGGTTACTTCACGCTGCCTGACGGACGGCGCCTTGCCGTCGCCTTCTTCGCCCGTGGCGGAAGCAACCGGCCGCAGACAATCGCAATGGCGGCGCGGACGATCTATGATGGCTTCGCGCGCGCATTCCTGGCCCCGATCACGCAGCCGTTCACGCGCTCTTATTCGACCGTCGCAGCGACGGCGACCACCGCCTCGAACAACTGACGATTTAGCCGCGTCTCTCGAGCGCCGCCGCGGCCTCATCGGCCAGTTCGGCGATGATGTCGGCGACCGGCTCTTCTCGTCTGACCATACCGACCGACTGGCCGGCCATCACGCTTCCGGTCTCGACATCGCCGTCGATTACCGCGCGCTTCAACGCGCCCGCCCAATAATGCTCGATCTGCAGCTGCGCCTCGGCCATTTCGATCGCGCCGCTGTCGAGTGAACCGGCGACTTCGCGCTGCTTGGCGGCGAAGCGTTCCATTTCCTGGTTCTTCAGTGCTCGAACCGGGATGACGGGCAAGCGCGGGTCAATCTGGACCGACGGAATGGCGTCGCGCGCCGAAGCGCGGATGAATGCCTTCTTGAAGTTGGCGTGGGCGATGCACTCGTTGGCACAGACGAAGCGCGTTCCAAGCTGAACTCCGACCGCACCCATTTCGAGATAGGCGGCAATCGCCTCGCCGCGGCCGATTCCGCCGGCAACGAATACCGGCACCTGGCTCGCGACTTCCGGCAGGATCTCCTGCGCCAATACGCTGGTGGCCACCGGCCCGATATGCCCGCCGGCCTCCATCCCCTCGATGACCAGCGCGTCGGCTCCACTGCGGATCAGCTTTTTCGCCAGCGCCAGCGCCGGCGCGAAAGCGATGAGCTTGGCGCCGCCCGACTTGATTCGGTCGATGGCGCCGCCCGGCGGAAGCCCGCCAGCGAGCACGACATGGCTGACCGCATGCTTCGCGCAGGTGTCGATCAGCTCGGAAAGCTGCGGATGCATGGTGATGAGGTTGACGCCGAACGGCTTCGACGTTCTTTTCTTGGTTTCGGCAATTTCGGTATCGAGCAGCTCCGGGCTCATTGCGCCACAGGCGATCACTCCGAAGCCCCCGGCATTGCTGATCGCGCTTACCAGGTTGCGCTCGCTGATCCAGCTCATCGCACCGCCCATGATTGCGAGATCGCAGCCAAGGAACTCGGTGCCGCGGTGCATCAGCTCCCGAAGCCGCGCGTGGCCGCCGCCGTCGCCATGCATCGGCCGCGCTTCCGATATCAGCCCTTCGCCGCTCATGCCGCGTCTCCCGCCGGCGCATCGAGCCCGAAGGCGCTGTGGAGCACGCGCACCGCAAGCTCGGTATATTCCTCCGGGATCAGCACGCTGACCTTGATCTCCGATGTGGTGATGGCGAGGATGTTGATCCGACGCTCCGCCAGCGCCTCGAACATCTGCGCAGCGATTCCCGCGTTGGACCGCATTCCGACCCCGACCGCGCTGACCTTAGCGATATCCATGTTGGTCAGGATTTCCTTGAAGCCGATCTCGTCCTTGACCTTTTCCAGCTCGGCAACGGCGTGGGTGAGCGAGGCCTTCGGGACGGTGAAGGCGAGGTCGCTGAGGTCCCCGCGTTGCGTACCGATTGGACGATCATGTCGACGTTGACGTTGGCCTTGGCCAGTGGCGTGAAGATCGACGCGACGACCCCCGACCTGTCGGGCAGGTCGACCAGGGTGACTAACGCCTCGTTGGGGTCGTGAGCGATGCCGGTGATGACGTTGCGTTCCATTTCCTGTCCTTCGATGGCGCCCTCGCCGGCAATCAGGGTCCCGGGCAAATCCTCGAACGAGGACAGCACCTGGATTGGCATCCCGAAGCGCATGGCGAGGCCGACGGAGCGGGTCTGGAGCACTTTCGCTCCGACCGAAGCAAGCTCCAGCATTTCCTCGTAGGTAACGAAATCAAGCTTCCTTGCGCGCGGCACGATGCGCGGATCGGTGGTGTAGACACCGTCGACGTCGGTGTAGATGTCGCAGCGGTTGGCCTTCATCGCAGCCGCGAGCGCAACCGCCGACGTGTCGGAACCCCCGCGCCCCAGCGTCGCGACCGATCCTTCGGCGGTAACGCCCTGGAAGCCCGGGATGACCGCGATTCCGCCATCCTCAAACACCCGCTCCAGGACGGCAACGTCGATCCCTTCGATGAGCGCGGCGGAGTGACCGGAGGCGCGGATCGGCAATTGCCAACCCATGTAGCTTCGCGCGTTGAGGCCCATGCCCTGAAGCGTGATCGCCAGCAGCCCGCTCGTCACCTGCTCGCCGCTGGCGACGACCACGTCATATTCGCGCGCGTCGTAAAGCGGCGCGGCCTCGCGGCAGAACTGGATAAGCCGGTCGGTCTCGCCGGCCATGGCACTGACCACAACGGCGACCTGATTGCCTGCCTCCACCTCGCGCTTCACCCGCGCTGCGACGGCGCGGATTCGCTCGATGCCCGCCATCGACGTGCCGCCGAATTTCATGACGATGCGGGGCATGGAGTGCTGTCGGCTTCCTTGGTTGATTGGCGCCGCCCTGTTAGGAGGGCGCCATGGCTACGACAAGTATCCGCGCCGAAGAGGCCGCGCACTTCGGTGCAATGGCGTCCGACTGGTGGGACCCGGACGGCAAGTCCGCCATGCTCCACAAGCTCAATCCAGTGCGGCTGGAATATATCCGCGACCGCATAGACCAGCACTGGCAGGTCGACGAGCATGGTTTCCGCCCGCTGACCGGCAAGAACGCCCTCGACGTGGGCTGCGGAGCAGGCCTGCTTGCCGAGCCGCTTTCTCGCCTGGGTGCCAAGGTTACCGCCATCGACGCGGCTCCGGAATTGATCGCGGTCGCCAGCGACCATGCCGCCGGCGCGGGCCTGTCGATCGACTACCGCGCGATGGGCGTCGAGGACCTCACCGGCACCTACGACCTCGTCACCGCGATGGAAGTGGTCGAGCATGTCGCCGACCCCAAGGCGTTCCTCGCCAGCCTAGCCGCTCGGCTCGCGCCCGGCGGCTTGCTTATCCTGTCGACACCAAACCGCACGGCATGGTCACGGCTACTGACGATCACGCTTGCGGAAGGGTTCGGGCAGATCCCGAAGGGCACACACCACTATGAGGATTTCATCACACCGGCGGAGATGACGGCGATGCTTGCCGAGGTCGGGCTTGCGGTCGACGATGTCGAAGGCATTGCCTTGTCCCCGATGAAGGGCCTCCATCTGAGTGAAGATACCAGCTTGAATTATCTCATTGCCGCCCGGCACGCTTGATTTTCACAACTGGCCTTGCGGATTGACCTGAACCGGCGGTGCCGCTTCCCTTCCGCCGAACACGGAAGGCAATTGCAGGAACTTGGCAATATCGGGGATTCGGGGAAACCCCCGTGTCGCGATTCTGATCGCCATTATCGCTACCGCGCCGCCGGCGATCACGTCGACGAGGTAGTGAGCGCCGTGCGTAATCGCCGAAAGGATCATTAGCATGTTCAGCGCAAGCACCGGATACCGCAGCCAGCGCGAAGGCCACGCTGCCCAGATGCTAAGCGTTGCGAATGCTGCATGGCCTGACGGGAAGGTGATAATGCCGGCGGAGTTGCTCAAACTCAGCACGAAGTGATCCTGCGCCCGAACCGCGTTGAATGATTCGAGAAAGAAATATCCGAAATAGGCATTGATATTCTGAAGCGACTTTCCGTCGAACCCGTGCCCCGCATAAGCGCCGACCGACGGAAACGGGATGCTTACGATCGCCGACAGCAAGCTCAGGACCACGAGCGCGGTCATTAACTGGTAAGCCCGGGCCTGAAAATTCAAAATGCAGAGCAGGACCGGGATAAGCACCATCTGCTTCATGAGGGAACTGTAGGCGGACTCTAGCAATCTCGAAGCAAAGGCACTCCGGTCGACAGCAAGCACGAAGCGCATCCAGTCAAACCCAAGTGTTCGATCGAGGTTTATTAGCGTGGCATCGGCCATCGGCATGTTGAAGCGCATGCTGCCGTAGGTCAGAACAAGGACCGGGACGACGAGGACGAACGAGCAACAGCTGACCTCGAGGACGGATCGGAATACCCACATCTTTCGCCATGATACGTAGGGTATGAAAGCGGCGGGTATTGCGGCGAAGAAGACTGCCGGCCAGAAGGACAGAAAATCGACTTCGAAGTCCATGATCGAAGGAACAGCGATCATGACGAACGTCACTACGACGAGGGCTTGTCCCAAATCATGACGCGCAGCGGCGACGTCATCAGGAAGAACGCGGTACGCAGACATAAACACGATGGCGATATGCCAGTCGCGCGTAAATAAAAGGTGTGCGTAATTCTTTTGCCCGCAACTAAAGGGCTAGCCGGCCTAAGCCGCCATCAACGCGCCGCGATAAACTGATTCCTCCAGCACCTGTCCCGCGCCAAGCGCGACCGAATGAAGCGGATTGTCGGCGACAATTACCGGCAGGCCGGTTTCGTCGCTGATCACCGCATCGAGGTCGCGAAGCAGCGCACCGCCGCCGGTGAGCGTAATTCCCACATCGATGATGTCGGCCGCAATCTCCGGCTGCGTATTCTCCAGCGCGACCCGCACCGCCTGAACGATCTGCGCCACCGGCTCGGCCATCGCCTGGGCGATCTCGCCCTGTGTCAGGGTGATCTCTTTCGGCACGCCCTTCTCGACGTGAAGGCCCTTGACGGTGACGGTCACGCCGCGTCCGTCGATCGGCGGCCGGGCCATTCCGACCTCAAGCTTCACGCGCTCGGCCGTCGCCTCGCCGATGTGCAGATTATGCGTGCGGCGGACGTAGCTCATGATCGCTTCGTCCATTTTGTCGCCGCCGACCCGCACGGACTGGGAATAGGCCAAACCTTGAAGCGAGATGACTCCGACTTCCGTCGTTCCGCCGCCGATGTCGCAAATCATCGAGCCAATGGGATCGATAACCGGCATTCCCGCGCCGATCGCCGCGGCCATCGGCTCTTCCAATAGCTGGACGATACCAGCGCCGGCGTTCGACGCCGCGTCGCGGATCGCGCGCCGCTCGACATTGGTCGATCCGGACGGCACGCAGACGACCATTTCCGACTTGGTCGGAAGCTTGGCGCGCGCACCGCAAGCCTTGGCGATGAAATGCTTGATCATCTGCTCGGCGACTTCGAGGTCGGCGATGACCCCGCTCCTGAGCGGTCGGATGGTGCGCACGTTCGCGGGGGTCTTGCCTAGCATCAGCTTGGCGTCTTCCCCGACGGCGCGGACCTTGGGCTGGCCGTTCACATATTCAAGCGCCACGACCGAAGGCTCGTCGATGACGATCCCGCGTCCGCGCGCGTAAACCAGGGTGTTGGCCGTGCCGAGATCGATCGCGAGGTCGCGATTACCGAAGTTGAAGAGCGAAAAGCCCATGTGTGTACGCCTTGGAGGGACGACGCCCCGGCAGGCGCCCCCTCGGCTCCTGCTCCCCCGGAAAATCGTTCAGGCGAAAAGAGTTACGCTTCGCCCGGACTCGCGTCGAGTTCGGTTGGGCGCACGTTGCAATCGCCCTGCCGACAACCACCGTTAATTGCGATCAAAGATCGTCGCGGTGATCGGCGAGCCGGGCCTCGAACCGGCGCCTCAGGATGGCTGCTTCGCGGGCACTTCCCGAAGACAATCCGTCGCGCTGGCGGCCGCAATGGCGCGCGAATTGCTCGACCAGGTCGACCAGCTCGCCGACTCGCTGGCGCCGGCCGGCGTCGTCGGGCGGCAGGTCTTCCAGTTCGTGGCGGACGAGCTCTGGCAGGCGGCGGTCGATCAGTATGCAAAGGTCATGCGCGTCGGGGTCAAGCTCGGTCTTGCCCAGCGCAAGGCGGCTGCGATCGATCGAGGATTTTATCGCGGCCAGCCGCTCCCGTTGCGCCGGCGCCAGGGCCACAAGCCGCTGCCAGTTTTGCTCGAATTCCGGGTTCGCGCGCTGGGCGATCGGCATTGCGGCTAGCCCCTTGCGATGCCGGCGCGCGTTCCGCCACGCCTCGAACCGCGTCACGCCTATAACGAACGGGATCCACAGGGCGAAGGCGGCCAGGATGGTGACGAAGATTTGCGCCAGCACATTGTCGGTGACCGCAAAGCCGATACCGATGGCCGTCAGGGTCGAGAGGCCGAATGCGATCGCGAAACGCGTCGCGATGCGCACGCCGCGCTCCCAGTAGCTCGTCATCCGATCGCTCAGGCTCGGATAGGCGGGGCGATAGTCCATGTCCGGATTATGGGCAGGCGGGGCCGTGTTTCAAGGAAGGGAAACGCAGGAGTCCGCTTTCGACCCAATGCTCGCGTCGTGAACGATTGCAGCCGAGGACTTAGCTCTCGTTTGGGGTGCCAATCGAAATGTTGTGGCTGGATAAGCCACCGCAGACTTTGCATGACTTGCCGCTTCGGCCATGAGACGTCGAAGACCATGTCGCAAGCCGAACCTGAGCGCCGCCCGCCCCGTGCCATCGTCATCGGCAGCTCGGGTGGCGTCGGCAGCGCCCTGGCGCGTGAGCTGACGGCCAGGGGTTTCGATGTGACAGGCCTTTCCAGGTCGGCGGGCGCCGGCGAAGAGTGTCTTGCAATCGACCTCACCCGGGAATCGGCTATCGAAGCCGCCGCGATGCGGCTTCGCGAAAAGGCGCCTTTCGCTGCAATCCTCATTAGCACTGGCTTGCTTCACGACTCCGACGTCACTCCAGAAAAATCGCTGCGCGAGATGGACCAGGCGAGCCTGATGCGGCTGTTCGCCGTCAATGCCGTCGGTCCGGCGCTCGTTGCCAAGCATTTCGTGCCGCTTCTGCCCCGACAGGAACGCTGCGTCTTCGCAGTGCTCTCCGCGCGCGTCGGCAGCATCGGCGATAACCGGCTTGGCGGTTGGTACGGCTATCGCGCGTCCAAAGCGGCGTTGAACATGATCATCAAGACGCTAGCGATCGAGCTGTCGCGCACCCACCCTGAGGCGATTTGCGTCGGTCTTCACCCCGGAACGGTGGACACTAGATTAAGCAAGCCGTTTCAGAAGGGCGTGCCCGCTGGCCGGCTTTTCTCGGCTGAGGAATCGGCGTCCCACCTTCTGAATGTCATCGGCCAGCTGACATCGCTGCATACCGGCCGCTGCTTTGCCTGGGACGGCACAGAGATCGTGCCCTGACGAGATTAGGGTTCGTTCATTGCTGCTCCCTGGAGTCAGCTTTCGACCCAAAGCTGACTCTGGAAAATCCTGTCCTTCAGCCACCGGACTGTTCCACTCAGCGCTCCGCTCTTCTCTCGACGTTGACCAACCCGCCTCCCCAAACCGCCGCCCGAAAATCAGCGCGGGTATCATCATACCGCGATGTGCCGCGAACTTGCAAACTTCCGCGAGGGACGGGGGCGTCACGGGAGTGAATTCTCTGAACCACCGTGCCCGCAGCATGGCTTGGTTCCGCAACTAGTGCAGATCCTAGCTTAGTCTCGGGCGCTCCTTTCAGAAATCCACCTTATCGTAATGGCTGGGCGGAACGATCACTTCCATCCGCTCGCCTAGCAGCGGGCGGAAGGCGGGCCGCGACTTCATGACGGCATACCAGTCCTTGGTCTGTTTGTGCCCGCGCCAGTCGAGAGCGCCGAGATAGTCGATCACGCTCAGGTGGGCCGCGGCGGTGAAATCGGCCAGGCTCAGGCCCGCCCCGCGATCCAGCGACGGTGGTCGAGCAAATAATCTAGATAGTCGAGGTGACCGTTTGCCACTCGCATCGCCTCGCGAAGCACGCGCGTATCGGGCGAGCCATTGCTGACAAGCCTTTTGCGCATCCTCTCGTGCATCAGCGGCTCCACGACTTCGCGGAAAAGCTTTTCGTCGAACCACTGGGTCAGCCGGCGGATCTCGGCACGGTGGACCGCATTGCCGTGGATCATCGGCATCTTGTCCACCGTCTCGTCGAAATATTCGCATATCGGCTGGCTTCCGATCAGGACGGTTCCGGCGTCGCTATCGACCAACACCGGCGTCTCGCCGGCGGGGTTGAGATCGAGGAACTCGTCGCGCCGTTCCCACGGATTTTCTCGGACCAGCTCATGCGCGATTCCCTTTTCGCCAAGGACCAGCCGGACCTTGCGCGAGAAGGGACAAAGCGGGAATTGGAACAGCTGCCACATGCGCGCGCAGCTTTAGCGCGGCGCAGGCTCCAGTCCACCGGCCTCCGCGAATAAATTAACGCTTGGGGTAGGTCGGGTCGGGAAGGTTGGCGGTCGCTCGGTCGAGATCGTCGCTGATCCCTTCCATCGCGCTCATCAGCGCCGGAAGCATGGCCGTGACGCGCTTCATGCTCTGCTGGATGATCGGGCCGGCGTTGGCGACCTGGCGCTCGACATCGCGCTCGAAGTTGGGGTCGCCCTTCACCGCCATGTCGCGCACGGTGCGCTGCTTGTCGGCGGCTGTCGGCTCGCGGCCGCTGGCGATCGCTTCGATCTCGCCGACCTTCAGGTCCATCAGCGCTTTCGACAAAACGCCCGCCATGTTGCCCAGCTTCTCGGCGGTTTCCGGGCTGGTCAGCTCTGGCGGAATTTGAATCGACTCGCGACCCTGCTGCGGCGCGGCGACGGACGGCGCTGCCAGGACAAGCAAGGGAAGGGCGAACAGGATATGCATGGCTTCACTCCCGCGATTCGCGCCTAGATTGACCCAAATCTCTGAAATCGCAAGTTTTAGCGGGCGGCCAGCCAGGCCAGCGCCGCCGCTCCCGCGACAATCCGGTACCAGGCGAAGGGCGCGAAGCCGTACCGCTGGATGATCGCGACGAACGCCTTCACGACGACCACCGCGACCACGAAGGAGACGAAACTGCCGAGCAGGATCCAGCCGGTCATGCCCGGCTCCATCGCGTGGCCATGCTTGTAAAGCTGCAACGCGGTCGCCCCGCTGAGCGTCGGAACGGCGAGGAAGAAGCTGAATTCGGCGGCAGTCTTGCGGTCGACGCCCATAGCCATCGCGCCGAGAATCGTCGCGCCGGACCGGCTGACCCCCGGAATCATCGCCAGGCACTGGACCAGTCCGATGCCGATCGAATGGTTGAGCGTGACGTTGGCGACTCCGCCCTTGTCGGTCGGCTTGGCCCACCATTCGACTAGTAGGATCGCGAAACCGCCGAGGATCAGCGACACCGCGACCACTTGGGCATTGCCGAGCAGTAGCTCGATATAATCGCCGATCGCCAAGCCCAGCACGACAGCCGGGATGAACGCGACAATGAGGTTACGGATGAAGCGCCAAGCGCTCGGCTCTTTCCGGAACATGCCGGTGAGCACGTCGAGGAAGGTCCGCCAGTAAAGCACGACGATGGCGAGGATCGCGCCGGGCTGAATGGCGATGTTGAAGAGCGCCCATTTGTCGGCATCGAAGCCGAGTAGCTCGGTGGCGAGGATCAGGTGACCGGTCGAGCTAACCGGAAGATATTCGGTAAGGCCCTCGACGATGCCGAGGATGATGACGAGCCAGAAAACGGGCATTGGCTCAGCTAGTGCCCAGCGATTCAGCGCGCGGCCGGAAGCGCCCGCCCTCGCGGAAACGGCCGAGCCATTCCCCGGCAACAGCGCTCAGCGGGGTCGGCGTGATCCCGAACTCCGCGAGGCCCTTCGACTTCTTGGCTGCGATATTGTCCTGCTGAAGCATCAGCCACTGGTCCCAGGTCAACGGCGCGCCCGGAAGGAAACCGAGCCGGGCAAGCGCGGATGAGGCGAAGGTCGGCATATCTATCAAATTCTTCGGATGGCCGGCCAGGCGTCCGATCTCTGCGGTCAAGGCGCGCATCGTCATGACGTCGGGCCCGCCGATCTCATAGGTCTTACCGCGATGCTTCGGAGGGTCGAGCGCGGCGACGGCAACGGCCTGGCTCAGGTCTCGGACGAAAACCGGCTGGAACTTCGTGTCCGGCGCAATCACCGGATAGAAGGGAAGCAGGGCGAGGAGGCTGGCGAATCGGTTGGTCAGCTGATCCTCCGGGCCGAACACCAGGCTTGGCCGAATGATTGTTGCATCAGGAAATGCGGCTCTGACGCCCGCTTCTCCGCGTCCCTTCGACTGGGCATAATCCGCCTTGCCATTCGGATCGGCGCCTATTGCGGAGACGTGGACCAGCGCTTTGCAGCCGGCCGCCGCGCTGGCGCGAGCGATATTGACCGCGCCATCGACGTTTATCCCGGTCATCCCCCGGCCAAACACCGCGACGAGGTTGACGACCGCGTCGGCCCCCGCAACCGCCAACTCGACAGAGGCAGGCTTGGTCACGTCGGCGGCAACGAAGTCGATCTGCCCCACCTGGCCTAAAGGCTGCAGGAAGAAGGCCTTGCGCGGATGGCGCTGGGCGACGCGGACGCGGGCGCCGCTCTTCAGCAGATATTCGCAGACGTAGCGGCCAATGAAGCCGCCACCGCCGAAAACGGTGACGAGTGGTGGCGAGGAGCGAAGCGGCATTTGCAGTCCAGGTCTGGCAAGCGATTGAGCCGGTTCCTTGGGCCAACGGCCTTTCGGGCGCAAGGGGTGTGGTTAGTAGAAGTCCGCTAGTGTCACCGTGACGCTTCGGCCATCGGCAAGGCCGATCTCTACCGGCGTTCCAGCCCGCCCGAACAGCCACTCCGCCTCGGGCGAGTTGGGGAAGGCGGCGTTGACCCTGCGGCCACCGACCGAGACGATGTCATCCCCGACCTTCAACCCTGATTTGGCGGCAGGTCCGTCGGCGGTAACGTGGCGAATAGCATAGTGATCGCCTTCGAACGTGACGAACAGGCCGGCGCGGTCGCGCGAAAAGACGACAGGTGCCGCGGTCCGCTGAAGCCACATCCTGTCGCCGGCGAGGTCGAGGGTCAGAACGAACGGCCGGAACAGCTGGATTCCGGCATTGATCATTCCGGAATATGGGCCGTTTGCCAGCCCGCCGAGTTGCGCGGGAACCTGGTCGAAGCGAACGCCGGCAATTTCCACAGAGGGGAGGGTGATCCGGCGTACTTCGTGAAGTCCGCCCACGCCGCCGCTCATTCCGGTGGCTGACGGAAGCGTCGCGAAATAGGGCTGGGAGCGATGGTATTCCTGGCTGAGGCTGATCGCTCCGCTGTTCCCGAGATCGAAGATGGCGTCATGCGGCGGCAGGTCGCCGATCCTGATCGAGAGGGTGTGAAGCGCGCCGCGTCGGCGAAGCGCGATGGCTGCGGCATTGCTTGGCGGGGTGAAACCGCCCCTCGGTGCGAAACTGATCTCCTGTCGATCGAAGTCGATCGTCACCACGCTGTTCATGAAGGCTTCGCGGCCCAGGACGACAGGAACCTTCCGGCCAAGCGCTCTCTCGACCAGCGAAAGGTCCATCGCGGCGACCGTCAGGTCCCGGAAGGAGAGGTTGCCGACGGTGACGCTGATGCCGCGATAAAGTTCGCCGCGTTCGCTGCCGCCAGCGCCCTGGACGCCGATGGGTGTGCCTCCTTTCAGGCCAAGGGTGACCGCGAAAGCGCGATCGATGACCGTCACGCTCGCGCCGCTGTCGAGCAGCATCGGCGTCTTCCGGCCGTTGATCCCGCCATCCAGGAAGATCCGGGTGTCGCGATAGAGATCGAAATGCTCCGCTCCCGGTTTTTGCTCCTGAAAGCTGACCTTGGGAGGCGCAATTTGCGCGACGCTGACGTTCGGAAAGCCGAGAAGAAGGCTCAGCGCCAGCACACAATGACGAATCAGCAACATTCGCCCTGACTAGCGCGATTGGTCTTGTGATGACGAGATGGTGCCCAGGAGAGGACTCGAACCTCCACGCCCTTGCGAGCGCCAGCACCTGAAGCTGGTGCGTCTACCAATTCCGCCACCTGGGCACAGGTGCATGTGATTGCCGGTAGGCGGCGGCGCTTAGTCGGCGCTGGACGATTCTGTCAACGACCGAAACAGGTTGTTTTCAGTAAACCGGCTTTCCGTCGGCATTGCCCGGGGGCGAGTAGCGGCAGATGAGGAAGTCATTGCCGCCGCCGCGATAAAGCGCGCAGCCGACGTGGGTAGTCCCCTTCCACACCATCTGGGTGTAATGGGCGACGTCTTTCCAATAGCCGGTGCGGCTGACGTTGGGGAACAGTCCGGGCGTGAAGTGATGCTTCTCGTCCACCCACATTTTGGCCAACTGCTCTTCGTTGAAATAGCCGGTACTGGCCATGGCGAGGTTCTCGCGCTGCCCCGGCCGGGTCTCGCGCGGGGAATGGACCAGACGACCGATTTGCTGAAGCGCCGGGCCATAGGATGCTGCGGATTCCGCGAGCGCCGGGTCCCAGACGAGGGGCGGCGCGCCGACTGCCGCGCGTTCGCGATTGTGCAGCGCAAGCATACGCGCGGCGAACATCTGGTCGTTCGTACCGATGTTCGCAGCGCGCGCTCCCGGCATGGCGGCGATCATCGGAATGCCAAGCAGGCCAATGAGAAATCGCTTCGTCATGGCACGTGTTTGTCAAAGCGTGGCTAAGATGCCGTGAAATCTTATCGTTAATGACGCCGCATTCTTGTGGCGCTAGGTTCCGAGCCATGTCTCTTTACGCGATAGACGATGTGGCCCCGACCTTAGGGCCGGGCGCCTGGGCGGCGCCGAGCGCCGACCTGATCGGCGACGTGCGCCTGGGGGAAGGCGCAAGCGTCTGGTTTGGAGCGGTTATCCGCGCCGACAACACGCGGATCGAGGTCGGCGCGAAGTCGAACATCCAGGATGGCGCGATCGGCCATAGCGACCCCGGTTCCCCGCTGACGATCGGAGCGGGAGTAACTGTGGGCCACCAGGCGATCCTTCACGGCTGCACGATCGGTGCGGGTGCGTTGATCGGAATGGGTGCGACGATCCTCAATGGCGCGACGATCGGCGAGCGGTGCCTCGTGGGCGCGGGCGCACTGGTGACCGAAGGGAAGAGCTTCGAGGCCGGAATGCTGATCGTCGGCGTCCCGGCGCGCGTCGTGCGGCTGCTGACCGAACAGGAACTGGCCGGTCTGCAATTGTCAGCCGAGCATTATGCCGAGAAGGCCGCGCGTTACGCCCGCTCGCTTAGCGTAGCCCGGTAACATTCTTGACACTTGAAAGGGCAAATGGCCCGGGCCAATCTTTCTGGTCATGATCGACATTCGCCCCTTCGCTTCGCTGGGCCACGCCGACCACGGCTGGCTCGATGCCCGCCACCATTTCAGCTTCGCCAGTTACTATGACCCGGCGCGGATGAACTGGGGGAGAATCCGCGTCTGGAACGACGACAAGATCGCCGCCAAGAGCGGCTTTCCGCCGCATCCGCATCGCGACATGGAAATCATCACCTACGTCCGTACCGGCGCCATCAGCCATCGCGACTCGATGGGGAATGAAGGGCGCACGGGCGCGGGCGATGTCCAGGTCATGAGCGCCGGCACGGGGGTCATGCACTCCGAATTCAATCTTGAAGACGAGGACACCACCCTGTTCCAGATCTGGATCGAGAGCGACCGGCCGGGCGCCCAGCCGGGCTGGGCGGCCATGCCGTTTCCGAAAGAAGCGCGAGAGGGCAGGTTCGTCACCCTCGCCAGCGGCGATCCCAATGACGGGACGCCGACCATTCATGCCGACGCAAGGCTGCTTGGGGCAACCTTGGCGGCAAGTGGTTCGATCACGCTCGAAGCCGATCCGGCGCGGCACCTCTATATGGTCGCAAGCGCGCCGGTGACGGTCAACGGGGTCGATGCCGAAGCCCGCGATGGCATTGCCATCACCGGCGAAGACCGAATCGAGATCCGGGCGGGCGATGCCGAGGCGGAGTTGGTGCTGGTCGACGCTCGCTGACCGGTCGCCGGGGGCGGCTTGAACATCCGGCGCCCAGTCGGCATTAGCCGCGCCTGTCGAATCCACGGCCAAAGGACTGAGGTTGAACGCGTTCCGGCTCTTTTTCGTATTGCTCGCTGCAGCTGCGCTGACGCCTGCCGTTGCGCAGGATGCTGCGCCCTCGGCTGAGCAGAGCGATACTGTCGGTCCGCGCGAGCTCGAGAATTTTAATCTCGAAGGCCGGGTCACGCGTCCCGCCGAACAACAGCAGCAGCCGGTCGTTCCGGTCACTCAGCCGGCTTCGCCTCCGCCAGCGCGGCCGGAAAGCGCGCCGACGCGTGAGACGTCTTCTGCTGCGCGTTCGGTCATCCAACGCGATCGCCCCGCCGCGACGCCGGCACGGATCGAACCCGCCAACGGTCTGACCACCCCCGCCCCGACGCGCGCGCAGCCTCGCTCGGCACGACCCTCAGGGACAGCCGCCGCTCCGGCTACGCCGCCGCGTCCCTCGCTTGTCACGCCTGCCGAAGAAGGAAGCTCTTCCCTTCTAGTGTGGATCGCTGCGCTGCTGTTCGCTGCCGGCGGGGCCGTCATTTACTGGTTCCTCCGTCATGGCCGTAGCGCTTCCCCCGCCTATGCGACTCAAGATGCGAGGGCGTCCGCTCAACCGGAGCCGGCTAGGGCACAGCCGACAAAGCCATTGCCGCGCGCCGTAGCCGCGCCGGTCGCCGATGAGCCCCTCGTTCGTCGACCGCTGCCGACCACGCTTCGGCCCAAGCCGGACGCTCCAGTTTCCGGCCCAATTTCCGGCCCAGTTTCCGGCGCTATCACTTCGAAGACGTCTTCCGGCCCAGTGGGGATCGTTGCGAGCAGCCTGCGGCCATGGATCGAAGTCGAGCTCAGCCCCGACCGCGCGCTGGTAGACGACGATGGCGCCGCCATTGCCTTCAACGTAACCTTGTTCAACTCCGGCAGCGCGCCGGCCCGCGACGTTTCGATTGAAGCGTGCCTGCTCAATGCCGGCGCAAAGCAGGACGCCGAGCTCAGCGAGTTCTACAAACGGCCGAGCGCCGGGACGGACGCAATTCCGGTCATCGCACCGCAGTCGCGAGTTCCGCTCCGTACCGCGGTGAAAATCCCACGCGAGATGATCCACGAATATGAGGTCGAGGGCCGCAAGCTGTTCATGCCGATGGTCGCGGTTTCGACCCGCTACCGCTGGTCGAGCGGGGAAGGTCAGACCGGGGTCAGCTTCCTGGTCGGCAAGGGCCAGGAGGAGCAGGCACGCCTTGCCCCGCTTCGCATCGACCAAGGCGCGCGGTCGTGGAAGGGACTTGGAGCTCGACGCTATGAAAAGGGCCTGCGGAACTAGCGTTCGAGCTAGATGACTTCGCTATTGTAGGAGTGCCACGCGAGCACCGCCGCCGCTCCGCGGTGCGGGCGCCATGCCTCGGCCAACTCACGAAGCTGCTTCTCCGATGGCCTTTCCGGCAGACCGAGCAGCTTGCCGATCTCAATCTGGACGGCGAGGTCCCCGGCCGGGAAGGCGTCAGGCCGCCCTTCCGCGAACAGGAGGTAGATTTCGGCGGACCAACGGCCAATGCCCTTGACCTTCGTGAGCAGCGCGATCGCTTCCTCGTCATCGCCCGGCAGGGCTTCGAGATCCAGTTCGCCGTTTAGCACCAGACTTGCGAGGCTTCGCGCATAGCCCGCCTTTTGGCGCGAGAGGCCAGCCTGGCGTAGCTCTTCATCGCTTGCTTTCGAAAGCGCTCCGAGATCAACCGGATCGCCGTAGCGAGCAGTGAGCTTGTTCCACATCGAGCGGGCGGCGGCGACACTGACCTGCTGCCCGACGATCGTTCGTAGCAGCGTCTGACTTCCACGGTCGCTGGCGCGCGGCTCTGGATGACCGATGCGGTCGAGCACCCTCGCGAAGGCTTGTTCCCGCCGGGCAAGCTCCTCGACCGAGGCCTTGATCGATTCGACCGTCCGAACCATCAGGCGACGCTAGCAGCGTATAGCGCGACCGCCGCGGCATTCGAGACATTGAGGCTCTCGACATTGTCGGTGATCGGCAGTCGGGCGAGCGCGTCGCAATGTTCGCGCGTGTTGCTTCGCATTCCGGGGCCTTCGGCTCCAAGCACGAGCGCAACCCGCTGCGGCCCGAGTGCTTCCTTAAGCCCTGTTTCCGCCTTGCCGGCGAGACCGATGCGCCAGAAACCGGCTTCCGCAATTTCTTCCAGCGCTCGGGCGAGATTGACGACGCGAACCCAGGGAACGCGCTCCAGCGCGCCGGAAGCGGCCTTGGCCAGCGCACCGCTTTCCGGCGGCGAATGGCGGTCTTGGGTGACGATGCCGATGGCACCGAACGCCGCTGCGGAACGCAGGATTGCGCCGACATTATGGGGATCTGTGACCTGGTCGAGAACCAAGAGAATGGCGCGTTCCGGCGCATCGGCAAGCACGTCACCCAACCAGATGTCCTCCAGCGGCTCAACCTCGATCACCACACCCTGGTGAGGCGCGTCGTGAGGAACCATCCGGCCAAGGTCCGGTGCCTCGGCCATCACCACCGGCATCTCGGTCGGAAACTGCATGAAGCTTGCCGCCTCGCGAGTTGACCATGCCTTAAGGACTCGGCGGTTGGGATTGTCGAGCGCCGCCGCAACGGCGTGCTTGCCCCAAAAACGGGGCCGATTCGGGTTTCCCCCCGCTTTCGACTTGTTCTTTCGCGCCATGGTCTCGCCATGCTGCGCAGGCGGTTGTTACGCAACCCCCTCGCCGTCGAGCGAGTAGCCGGCCGAGCGAACGGTGCGGATAAGGTCGGGCTCGCCGAGAGCCAGCCTGAGACGGCGAATGTGAACGTCAACCGTTCGAAGCTCGATTTCCTCGCTATGCGGCCACACAGCTTCGAGGAGTTGCTGGCGAGAAAGGACACGGCCGGGGCGTTCCAGGAAGTAACGCAGCAGGCGATATTCCGTCGGTCCAAGGTGGATCGGCTTGCCGTCGCGTCGGACGCGGTGGGCGGCAATGTCCATTTCGATGCCGCTATGTTCAAGCCGCTCGCCGGTAAGCGCGGGGCTCGACCGGCGAAGGACCGCGGTCGCCCTCGCCACCAGTTCGCGGGGCGAGAAGGGCTTTGTCAGATAGTCGTCGGCGCCGGTATCGAGCCCGCGGATACGGTCCTCTTCCTCGCCGCGCGCGGTGAGCATGATGATCGGCGTTTGGGCGGTCGTTTCTCGGCGGCGAAGGCGGCGGCAAACCTCGAGCCCGGAAACGCCTTCGATCATCCAGTCCAGCAGGATGAGCCCCGGGTGGAGCTCGTCGGCCATGATCAGCGCTTCTTCGCCGTCGCCGGTCTGGCGAACCTCCCAGCCGTCGCGCTCGAAGTGGAAACGGACAAGCTCCGACAGCGCGACATCGTCTTCGACCAGAAGGAGGCGCCGCGAGGCCATTGTCCTACTCCTGCTCCAATGGGTCGGCACCTTTCGGCCGATCGCCGAGATAGTCGCCAGTGGCTGCGTAATAGACCATCTCGGCGATGTTGGTCGCATGATCGCCGACACGTTCGACGTTCTTCGCGACGAACAGCAAATGGGTCGACTGACCGATGTTCTGTGGGTTCTCCATCATAAAGGTCAGGAGCGCGCGGAAGATCGAATTGTAGAAGTCGTCGACCGCTCTGTCGCGCTCGATCACCTGAAGGGCCATTTCCGGATCGCGTTCGACGAAAGCGATCAGGACGTTGTGCACCATCTCTGTCGCGATTCGCGCCATTTCCGGCATCAAGGCCAATGGCTCGACATTGCCGAGGCTGTTGAGGAGCGGAACCCGCTTGGCGATGTTCTTCGCATAATCGCCAATGCGTTCGACCACGCTGGAAATCTTCAGCGCGGCAACGATATCCCGAAGGTCACCGGCCATTGGCGCACGCAGCGCGATCAGCTGGACCGCACGACGCTCCGCCTCGACTTCCAGGACGTCGAGCTTCTTGTCGTCTTCGATTATGCGGCGAGCGCCGTCATGATCGCGTTCGACTAGACAGCGCATCGACTCGCGGATGGCGTATTCCGCGATTCCGCCCATTTCGCTGATTAGCGCGCGAAGGCGGTCTAGGTCCTCGTCGAACGCTTTGAGCGTATGTCCGCTGGTGGCCATGATTCCGTCTCCGATCAGCCGTAGCGGCCGGTAATATAGTCTTGAGTGCGTTGCTCGCGCGGATTCGTGAATATGTCCTTGGTTCGTCCGTATTCGATCAGCTCGCCAAGGTGGAAGAAGGCGGTGCGCTGGGAAACGCGCGCCGCCTGCTGCATGTTGTGTGTCACGATCGCGATCGCGTAACGCCCACGAAGCTCGTGGATCAGCTCCTCGATCTTGGCGGTCGCGATCGGGTCGAGCGCCGAGCAGGGCTCGTCCATCAGGATCACTTCAGGATCGACCGCAATGGCGCGGGCGATGCAGAGGCGCTGTTGTTGGCCCCCGACAATGCTGTCCCGCTCTCGGCAAGTCGGTCCTTGGCCTCGTCCCAAAGGCCGGCGCGCCTCAAGGCATTCTCGACGATCCCGTCAAGCTCGCTCTTGTCGTTCGCAAGACCGTGGATGCGCGGACCGTAAGCGACGTTCTCATAGATCGATTTCGGAAAAGGGTTGGGCTTCTGGAAGACCATTCCCACCCGCGCGCGGAGCAAGACCACGTCCATTGCGGACGAATGGATATCCTCGCCGTCGAGCTTGATATCGCCGGTCACCCGCGCGCCCGCGATCGTATCGTTCATGCGATTAAGGCAACGCAGGAAGGTCGATTTGCCGCAGCCCGACGGGCCGATGAAGGCCGTGACCTTATCCTCATGAATATCGATGTCGACGCCCTTGATGGCTTCCTTGTCGCCATAGAAAACGTGCACGTCTCGCGCCGTCATCTTGGGCGCGCGGCCGGGCCCGGCGTCGGCCTGGTTGTCCTCCGCCACGGAGGGCGGATCGAGATTCGATGCACGATCGGTACCGCTTTCCTCTTCCCGGCCTTGGGCAGCCTCGGCTGAGATGGCGGTCGAAGGGAATGGCACAGTCGAGTTGGTGACGATCGGCTGTTTTTCTTTGGTCATGATCATGAGCCTACCAGCGGCGTTCAAATTTGTTGCGAAGATAAATGGCCAGCCCGTTCATCACGAGCATGAACACCAGAAGCACGATGATCGCCGCGCTGGTCTTCTCGACGAAGGCCCGGTCGACTTCGTCCGACCACAAGAAGATCTGCACCGGCAGAACACTTGACGGATCGGTGATTCCATTCGGCGGGGAGACGATGAACGCCCGCATGCCGATCATCAGCAACGGGGCAGTCTCTCCCAGCGCACGGGCGAGGCCGATGATCGTTCCCGTGAGGATCCCCGGCAGGGCGAGCGGAAGGACGTGATGGAAGACGACCTGCATCTTCGACGCGCCGACACCCAGCGCGGCGTCGCGGATCGAGGGAGGAACGGATTTTACCGCGTTACGCCCGGCGATGACGATGACCGGCATGGTCATCAACGCAAGCGTCAGTCCGCCGACCAGAGGCGCGGAACGCGGCAAGTGCATGAAGTTGAGGAACACCGCCAAGCCGAGCAGGCCGAAAATGATCGAGGGAACTGCGGCGAGGTTGTTGATCGAGACCTCGATCATGTCGGTCCAGCGATTCCTTGGGGCGAACTCTTCCAGATAAAGCGCGGCCAGCACTCCGATCGGAAAGGCAAGAGCGATCGTGACGAGCATCGTCAGAAGGCTGCCCTTGAGCGCACCCCAGATGCCGGCGCGCGCCGCTTCCGTGGAATCGGTGCCAGTCAGGAACGCCATGTCGAGCCCACCAACACCCTTGGCGAGCATCGTGATTAGCAGGAAGGCGAGGAAGGCGACCGAAATCGCGACCGCCGCAAAGCCGATGGCACGGAACCGCCGTTCGGCGGAATAGCGCTTGGCAACGCGGTCGGCCATCGACCCGTCCGTCCAGCGTGAGACTGTCGATACGCTATTCATAAGCTTCCCGGTATTTGCGGACGACGCGAAGCGCGATGAGGTTGAGGATCAGCGTGATGACGAACAGCAGGAGGCCGAGCGCAAAAGCGGCAAGCGTTTTGGCGCTGTCGAATTCCTGATCTCCGGTTAACAACTGGACGATCTGCGTGGTCACGGTTGTCACGCTCTCGAACGGATTAATCGTGAGATTTGCGGCAAGGCCTGCGGCCATGACGACGATCATGGTCTCGCCGATCGCTCGGCTGACTGCAAGCAGCACGCCTCCGACGACGCCCGGAAGCGCCGCCGGAAGGATCACTTTGCGGATGGTCTCCGATTTGGTCGCGCCAAGCGCGAGACTGCCGTCGCGCATGGCCTGTGGGACCGCGGCAATGCTGTCGTCCGCCATTGAACTGACGAACGGAATGATCATGATTCCCATGACCAGACCGGCAGCGAGAGCGCTTTCCGAGCTGGCCGAACTGACCCCGATCGATATCCCGAAATCGCGGATCATCGGAGCAACGGTCAGGGCCGCGAAATACCCATAGACCACCGTCGGCACCCCGGCGAGGATTTCGAGCATCGGCTTGAGCCAGGCCCGCAGCTTTTGCGGCGCATATTGGGTCAGGAAAATCGCGCTCATCAGCCCAAGCGGAATGGCGACAATCATGGCGATGATCGCGCCGATGAAGATTGTTCCCCAGAATAACGGCACCGAGCCGAACGCGCCGGACGATCCGGCCTGGTCTGCCCGGATTGCAGTCTGCGGACTCCAGGTCGTTCCGAACAGGAACTCGCCGACGTTGACCTTAGAGAAGAACATCAGGCTCTCGAAAAGCAGCGAAAGCACGATACCAAGGGTGGTCAGGATCGCGATTAGCGACGCACCGAGAAGCAGTCCCATGACCCACTTCTCAACGGAAGTACGGGCTCGAAACTGTACGCCCTGGCGGCGCAGGCCAAAGAATGCGCCGACCAGCGCAAGAACGAGGGCGGCGGCGCCTCCAGCCATGGCATAGCGTGACATCGCGGAGGCATAGACCGGGGCCAAAGTCGTCGACTCCGGATTGAAGCCGGCCTCGCGCAGGCCGAGCGCAATCTCGCGCGCCTCGCTGATGATCGCGTCGCGCTGCATCTCGAAGTCAGGAAGGGATTGGCCAGCCGGACTGGCAAGGACTGCCTGATCGACCAGTCCATTCTGGACCGGTGCCCAGATCATCAGGAAGAGCAGCGCCGGCGCAGCTGCCCAAATGGCGGCGTGGATGGCGTGATAGACCGGCAGGCTGTGAAGCCGCGCACCGCCAAGGCGCAGCCCCTTCGCTCGATTGAAGGCGAAGAGGCCGGCCATGACGGCGATCAACAGGATCGCGATGAGGGCGATCGAAAGAGTCACTTACTTGAGGGTCGCTTTGTCGAGTGGCTTCAACGCACCAGCCTGTGCCGTTGCTGCGGTCAGGTCGGCGGCGCCAAGCGGAACGAGGCCGCGGCTGACAAGCAGTCCGCCGGGGCCCCAAGCCTTTGAATAGGCTTCGATGAACGCCTTGATGGCCGGCTTGACGGCGATGTGCTCGCCCTTGAAATAGACGTAAAGCTTGCGCGCACCCGGATAGCTGAGGTTGCTGATCGTCTCCTCGGTGGGTGCGACTCCAGCGATCGAGACGGGGGCGACCTTGTCGACATTCTCTTCGAGGAAGCTGTAGCCCAGAACCCCGAGCGCGCCCGGATCGGCGGAGACCTTCTGCACCAGCAGGTTGTCGTTCTCGCCCGCCTCGACATAAGCCCCGTCTTCGCGGATCTTGGTGCAGGTTTCCTTGTGCGCGTCCTTGTCGCTTTCCTTCAGCGCCTTCATCGCGGGGTCGCTGTCGCAACCCTTCTCGAGGATCAGCTCTGCCAGGCTGTCGCGCGTGCCGGAAGTCGGCGGCGGGCCAAGCACCCGGATCTTTATCGCTGGCAGCGACGGGTCGATGTCAGCCCACGTCTGCGCCGTCTGCTCCTTGCCGAACGGCTTGGCGGCAAGCGCCTTGTAGATTTGCGCGACCGTCAGGTTCAGCGCCGGCTGGCCCTTGGCCTGGATCAGCGTGAGGCCGTCTATTCCGACAGGGATCTCAATGACGTTCTTGGCGCCGTTTTTTTCGCAATCGGCGTATTCGCTGGCCTTCATGGGCCGCGATGCGTTCACCCCGTCCGGGAACTGCTCGCCCACGCCGGCGCAGAAAAGCTTGATGCCCGCGCCCGTGCCGGTCGATTCGACGATCACCGAGCTGCCCGGATTTGCGCGTTGGAATTCCTCGGCAACCGCGGTCGTGAACGGATAAACGGTCGATGAGCCGACGATCTTGATCTGCCCGCCAGCCTTGGCGCCTTCGCTTCCGCCACTCCCGCATGCCGCGACAAGCGCTACCAGCGGCAGCACACCCAAAATCTTCTTCATGTCGAAACTCCCCAAGCCCATGCCGGACTGCGTTTTGGACCGATCCTGCCGGCCCCTGGGTCCTTTGCGTCAGTGGCATTGCAGTTTCGTGACAATCACGCCGGCGGCAAGGAAATCGTTACCGTCGTTCCCTCTCCGGGCCGAGAGCGGATGTCGAGGGTCCCGCGGTGCCGCTCAACGATATGCTTTACGATCGCAAGGCCGAGACCTGTTCCGCCGCCGCCGCGGCTTCTGCCTTCGTCCACGCGATAGAAGCGCTCGGTTATACGCGGCAGGTGAACGGCGGGGATTCCCGGGCCATTGTCCTTGACCCTGAGATACGGGCGGCCGAATTCCACTCCTACTGACAGCAGGACCTTCGTCCCGCCGTAGCGAATGGCGTTGGACAGCAAATTGTCCACGGCCTGAAGCAGCTGGACATGGTCTCCCGCCACGCTCGTTTTTGCAGATACATCGACCTCAAGCTGAACGTCGCAGGACTTACGCTCGGCGAGCGGCTCGATCTGATCCACCCCCTGCCGGGCGACCGTCGCCAGTTCGCACCGCTCGTCCGGGGTAATGAAGCGGCTCGCCTCGATCCGCGAAAGGCTCATTAAATCTTCGATGATGTGCTGCATCCTCGCTGCCTCACCGGAGATCGTCGCCGCGAACTTCTGGCGGAGCTCAGGAGGCACGTCGGGCTCGGCCAGGGTCTCCGCATAGCCAGAGATGGTCGCCAGAGGAGTCCGCAGCTCGTGGCTGGCATTGGCCACGAAATCGACTCTCATCCGCTCTGCGGCGATCGATTCGCTGCGATCCACAAATCGTACCAGGCAGGCCGAATCGCCATCCACCGGGCGCATCTGGATCGTCCAGGGGCGCTCCGCGCCGCCAATCCCGACGGCAGCAAGGTCTGCATTTTTCCCGGCCAGCAAAAGCTCGAGCACTTGGGGATGACGGATGACGAGGCGGATGTCGCGGCCGACGATGTTCCGTCCTAAAAGCCTTCGCGCAGCAGCATTGGCGGAGCGGAGCTTCCGCCCCGACAATATCAGCACCGGCTCGTCGAGTGCCTCGAGAAGATCTTGGTGGGCCGGATCGCTGGGCATCGACGGCGCGATACCAGTCGTCGCCCGCGGTTCCTAGACGAGTGTTGGCGCCTCAGACGGCCTGACCTTGCGGCGCGCGTGGCTTCGCCATGTGCCGACTGCCAGTATGAGCAGGATGGGGTAGCTCCAGAATTGCAGTGCAGCGCCATAAGCCTGCGGCAGAAGATCCGGGCTCAAACCCTTCAGGATGTGGCCGAGCGTGGTAGTCAATTGAAGCCCGGCCACCCACAGCGGCCAAAAACGCGGAGAGCGCAGCGCGACAAACAGAAAGCCGACGAAGACCAGCAGGTCCACTAGCATGATCCCGGTTTCGACAGACTGGAAGCGCGTGCTCAATGGGCGAAGAAGCAGGAAGCTTGCTGCTGCGCCGAGGACGCAAACGGCCGCGACTAGGCGCTCGTCCCGGCTGCCTCGCCAGAATGCGAAGCCTGCTACCAGGATCAGGACCAGAAGGAAGAATTTCGGTGCCACGACTCGCGCTAGTAAACGCGCCGGGCCTCGACAAGCGAAAGCCCGGCGTTATCCGCTACGCTACGACGCGGAGAGCGGTTTTCGCCTCGGCCGGCGGACATTCGCCGACGTCGCCGAAACCGACGGTTCGCAGGCCAGGAATGAATTGCTTGGCGTCGACAAGCGCGCCATGACAATTCGCGATCCCGCCGCGGGCGGCGATTAGGGCCTGGATTGCGCTTCCCAGCTGCTCGAAAGCGGGCTGGCCCGTCGCAACGCCGATTCCGGAAACGCTGCGAATGTTGATCATACGCGACTGGAGTTCGGCGATCTCGGCGATAGCTCGGTCGATCGTGTCTTCGACGGCGCGAACCTGGGTCGCGACCTCGAAAGCGGCATGTTCTATATGTTGTTTGCGCATGACTACTCCTTGCCCGGCCACTAGCTGGCAGCCGGAGCGAGCACCGCGGACCTTCGATGGGAAACGCCTCTAGCGGCCGAGCATCCTCGCGAGGCTTTCCAGTCCGGCGAGATACATGCCGGCGGAGAAGGTTGCTCCAATCGCGATGAGGATGATCCAGACCAGCCTGAGGCTGGTACTCATCTCGTTCCTTGGCTGGCTCCTCGTTGCGAACGGCAGAGGCAGGGGAGAACCGGAAACCAACGGCATCTGCTCGGTTTCGATGCCGCGGGCCTCGGCCTCCCCTGCACGGTCAGCGTGCCGAATCTGAATACCGACCGCCCCCTCCAAATGTCCGGGGACGGCGCGTCCCTCAATGTGCGGCGATTGATGTATCAAACGCTGATATGGGTCGCGATGGACAGCGACGAGCCGTGCGGCATGCTGGCGGCGTCCGACCTCCAGAATCTGAAGCGCCTGGCGAATGCGCTGGTCGACCGTGTGCGGCGAAATGCCGAGCTCGGCGGCAATTTCTTTGGATGACAAATGCTGGTCGACAAGCAACAGGCAGTCCAGCTGGCCGGGGCTGAGCCTCGCAAGCTTGGCTTCAAGAGAGGAATCGGTCTTGGGACCGGACAGACTTGTCACGCGAATGTCCCCACCTGCCTGGATTACGCTTACCCGAAATTGAACGTCCGGCTATTAGGCCAATCGCCGGCTATGCGCAAAGGCGATAGAAAAGACGGTTAAGATTTCCCCTACGTCAACCGCACAAGAATCCAGCTCGGACGAAAATCCGGGCTGGACGACGTTTGACGAAAAGGAGTGGTGGACAGGGCTGGATTCGAACCAGCGTACGCTTGCGCGGGCAGATTTACAGTCTGCTGCCTTTAACCACTCGGCCACCTGTCCAGGTCTTGTCACGCGTGGACCATCCGAAGATGGTCGAGCATGGCGAGCAGGGGCGCCCAATGGCGAGCGCGAGTTCCGGTGTCAACCGGCGGTTCGCGCCGCGCGAGAGAAAGTGATGCCAGGGGAATATAGAGGTCGCCCGACTGCACTAGGCTTCGCAGGTGTGTGCGGCAAGACTGGAAGTGTCGACCGTCATCGCACTCTGGCAGTCATCGCGCTGTCGCCACAGCGGTGTCGTCTCGTGCGCTCCAATCTCGAACCTGCACTCGGCAGGTCACGATATTGGCGCCCGTCGCTGCGCTACGGCGCCCCACCCGTAAGCCAGTCCCCTCGGACTGGCTATGCTGCCGCCGCCTCGCTAAGGCTCGGCGCGCTGAAACGCTTGGACATGCCCCGGCAGGTCGGCGTTGGAGCGGGTGAAGGGAATCGAACCCTCGTCGTAAGCTTGGAAGGCTTCTGCTCTACCATTGAGCTACACCCGCTCGTCCGAACGCGCGGCTGACTGGCAGCAACTTCGCGGCCGGTCAACCTTAGAAGATCAGGAACTTCTTGCGCTTCTTCGGCTCAGGCGTGGCGCTGGCCGTTGTCCCGTTCAGCTCGTTCGGGAAGCAGCGCTTGCCAATTAATTTTGTATGTTGCCACGCAGCCTTGCGGGAGAAGGGGTGGCGATAGAAGACCGTCATCTCGCGCTGACTACCGTTGTCCTTCAGGTGCAGCGAATACCGCGCGGCCTGCGCATTACCGAGCCCATTGGGGCGAGTGTAGTCGATCGCGACGCCGTTGGGCTGCGGCACGAGGACGACAGTTCCGTCGCGCGCCATCTGCCGGATGGCACAAGCCTGCAAGTCCGTCATCGATTGATTGGACAAAATGCGGATGCCCGCATCCCGGGGCGGCTTGAGCGGGCCGCTGTTCCCAATCATGATCTGCAGCATCAACGCGGTAACAATCATCGTCTATCCCCCTGAATCGAGCAATCACTCGCAGCGAATTTTGCGCGTTGTGCCCTCGGATACGAAGATAAATTGATAATCAGCCGCTTAGTCAATGGCCTGCGCGATAAGGCGCGCACTTTCGGAACGACTTGGGCCCCAAAGCGATTGAATCGGGTCCGACACAATTTCGCGGGAGCACGTCATGCCGGCTCGCCCTACCTGGCGCGGTCATATCAAACTCGCACTGGTCTCAATCCCAGTCGAAATCTTTCCTGCGACAAAGGCCGGAAAGTCGATCGCCTTCCATCAGGTCCATGAACCGTCTGGTCAGCGTGTCCGCTACGAGAAGGTTGTGCCCGGCATTGGCCCCGTCGACCGCGACGAAATCCTCAAGGGCTATGAAGTCGAAAAGGGCGAATATGTACTTCTGGACCCTGAGGAGATCGAGAAGGTCAAGCTGGAGAGCCGCAAAACGCTGGAACTGACCCAGTTCGTCGACATCGGCGACATCGATCCGATCTACTTCGACAAGCCGTATTACGTGGTTCCGGCCGACGACCTCGCGGAAGAGGCTTTCGTGGTAGTCCGCGAGGCGCTTCGCCGGACGAAGAAGGTCGGCGTCGGACAGCTGGCCATGCGCGGCCAGGAGTATGTCGTCAGCCTGAAGCCTTGCGGCCGCGGGATGGTGCTCGAAACCCTGCGCTATGCCGACGAGGTTCACCGTGCTTCGAGCTACTTCCGCGAAATTGGCGACACGAAGCCAGACGAGGATCTGCTCGACATGGCCGAGACGCTGATTTCGAAGAAGACCGGTGAGTTCGATGCGTCGGAGTTCGAGAACCGCTACATCGAGGCGCTTCAGGACCTCATCAAGGAAAAGATCAAGAAGAAGGGCAAGCGAGTCATACAGGATCGATCAAGCGACGAGCCGGCCAAGGGATCGAACGTCATCGATCTTATGGCGGCCTTGAAAAAGAGCCTCGACAGCGGGGACCGCGGTGCCGGCGCAAAAAAATCCGCGGCCAAGAAGCCGGCCGCGAAAAAGACGGCGCCCAAGAAGGCGACTCCGGCACGCAAGCGGGCCTAAGCGATGGCAGGCAAGTCGAAACTCGACATCGCGACGTACAACGCCAAGCGCGACTTCAAGAAGACCGGTGAACCGAAGGGTCGAAAGCAAAAGGGGAAGGGCGACAGCTTCGTCGTGCAAAAGCATGATGCCAGCCGTCTTCATTGGGACTTCCGGCTGGAACTAGATGGAGTCCTCAAAAGCTGGGCGGTGCCCAAGGGCCGAGCCTCGATCCCGGCCAAAATCGGCTCGCCATGCGGACCGAGGACCATCCTCTCGACTATGCGAACTTCGAAGGTACCATCCCTAAGGGCGAATATGGCGGGGGCACCGTGATGCTGTGGGACCAGGGCCGATGGACGCCAGAACCCGGCAAGGACCCTCGGCGCACGATCGAGGAAGGCCATCTGCATTTCTCGCTCGATGGGGAGCGAATGAATGGTGAGTGGGTGATGTTCCGCCTGAAGCCCAAGCCCGGCGAAAAGGCGGAGCCTTGGATGCTGAAGAAAGTCACCGACGACTTCGCCGATCCCGACAACGGCGACGCTTTGGTCGAACAATGCGTGACGAGTGTGACGACTGGCCGGTCGATGGCCGAGATCGCGGCCGGCGGCGAAGTCTGGCGCTCCAATCGCGGCGGCGCCAAGGGCGGTCGGCAAAAGGCCAAGGCGCAAACGCCACCGCCAGCGTTCCAGAAACCGCAACTGGCTACCCTTGTCGATGCGGTCCCCGCCGGATCCGATTGGCTCTTCGAATATAAATATGATGGCTACCGCCTGTTGCTTGCGACTGGCGGCGGAAGTGCGACCGCTTGGACGCGAAATGGTAAGGACTGGACCGACAAGTTCCGCGCCATCGTTAAGGCCGCATCATCGCTGCCGGGCGGATGCCTGATCGACGGCGAAGCGGTCGCGCTCGACAAGAAAGGCAAGCCCAGTTTCCAGCTGCTTCAAGCCAGCCTGAAGGGCGGCAAGGTCGACCTCGCGTTCTACGCTTTCGACCTGCTCGTCGATCGGGGCGAGGACATTACCAAGCTCAGCAATCTCGAACGCAAGCAGCGGCTCGCGGCGCTTCTCAAGGCTGCCCAGCCGCCGATCATCTACGGCGACCACGTCATCGCCAAGGGTGAGGCGCTGTTCGACGCCATCTGCAAGGAAGGCGGCGAGGGGATCATCGCTAAGAAAGCCTCCGCGCCCTATCGCAGCGAACGCGCCAAGTCCTGGCTCAAGGTGAAGTGCATCCAGCGCCAGGAATTCGTCATCGTAGGCTGGCAGGCGAGTGACAAGCGACGCGGCTTCCGATCACTTCACCTTGCGGTCCGTGACGGACGCAAGCTGACCTATGCCGGGAAAGTCGGGACCGGTTTCGACACGGCAATGATCGACGACATGTCACAGCGCATGACGCCGCTTGCAATCGACGAGCCGCCGCTCGACGTGCCGCGGGCCGCGCTTCGCGGGTCGCACTGGATCACGCCGGAGCTTGTGGCCGAAATCGCTTTTACCGAATTCACCGAGGATGGCGTATTACGCCACCCCAGCTTCATCGCCCTGCGCGATGACAAGAAGGCTTCGGAAGTGGTTCGCGAGACCCCGGAACACGTCGCCAAGCCGAAGCGGAAAGGTGCGCTGCCCAAGGCAGCGGATCTCGGCGTCGCGATTAGCAATCCCGACCGCGTGATCTTCCCCGAAGATGACCTCACCAAGGGTGAACTCGCCGATTATTACGCAGCTGTTGCCCCGCTGATGCTGGTCACACTCAAGGATCGGCCGATGACCCTGATCCGCTGCCCGCAGGGCCGCGGGAAGCAGTGCTTCTTCCAGAAGCATGACAGTGGAGGGATGGGCGATCACGTCCGCCACGTCCCGATCGAGGAAAGCGACGGATCGGTCGAGGATTATCTGTACATTCGCGACGCCAAGGGGCTGCTGTCCTGCGTCCAGATGGGAACCATCGAGTTTCACGGTTGGGGGAGCAGGATAAAGCCGCTGGAGAAGCCGGACCGGTTGGTGTTTGACCTCGATCCCGATATCGGTCTCGACTTCGACGCCGTGAAGTCGGCCGCCGTGCGCTTGCGCGCCCTGCTGGCGGATTTGGGCCTACAGACCTTCCCAATGCTGTCGGGCGGCAAGGGCATCCACGTCATAGCGCCCTTGAAACCGAAGGCAGACTGGCCGGCGGTTAAAAGCTTCGCCGAACGATTCACCCGCGCACTCGCCGAAGCCGAACCCGAGGTTTTCACAGCCAATATTCGCAAAGCGCAGCGCAAGGGCCGCATCTTTCTCGACTGGCTTCGCAACCAGCGCGGCGCGACCGCCGTCATGCCCTATTCGGCAAGAGCGCGCGAAGGTGCTCCGGTCGCCGTCCCGGTGACTTGGGAAGAACTCGACAGCTTCGCCAGCGCCAATGCCTTCACAATTTGCGACGCTGAAACGCTGCTGGAACGCGCGCAGTCGAAGGCGCTTGCCGGTTGGGGCGAGGCGAACCAGACGCTCCCCAAATATTAAGCGGCTTTGCCGGCGAAGCGGTCACTGGCGCGGACGAGTCCGTCGGTGATCCCCGGCTCGGTGAAAAGGTGGCCGCCGTCTGGGACGATCTGCAGCTCGACTTCCGGCCAAGCCTTCTTGAGGTCCCACGCCGCGCTCGGCGGCGTGCAGCAATCGTGCCGCCCCTGAATGATGATTCCCGGAATGCCCTCCAGCCTGTGCGCATTGGTCAGCAACTGACCTTCATCGAGCCAGCAGCGATTGACGAAATAATGGTTTTCGATCCGCGCAACTGGGACTGCGTGCGTATCCTCGGTGAATTCTTCGAGCATCTCCTGGTCGGGTAGCAAAGTGACGGTCATGCCTTCCCAACGGCTCCACGCCTTGGCGGCAGCAAGCTGCACTGCGGGATCGTCGCTCGTCAGGCGCTTGCGGTAGGCCTCGACAATGTCGCCGCGCTCCTCTTCCGGGATATGACGGACGAATTTCTCCCACTCTTCCGGGTAAAGCTCGCTCGCACCATATTTGTAGAGCCAGTCCATCTCATTCTGACGGCACAGGAAGATTCCGCGAAGTACCAACTCGGCGACTCGCTCCGGATGGGTCTGGGCGTAAGCCAGAGACAAGGTCGAGCCCCAGCTTCCGCCGAACACCAGCCACTTCTCGTGGCCGCACATTTCGCGGAGTTTCTCGATGTCGGCGACGAGGTCCCACGTCGTGTTGTTGTCGAGGCACGCGTAGGGCGTGGAACGGCCGCAGCCACGCTGGTCGAACAAAAGGACATCATACAATTCCGGATCGAACTGCTGGCGCTGCTTCGGGCTGCAGCCGGAGCCGGGTCCGCCATGGAGGAACACCGCCGGCTTGCCGCCCTTCGTCCCGCACCGCTCCCAGTAGATTGAATGGCCGTCGCCGACGTGGAGCATTCCGGTCTCGAACGGTACAATCGGGGGTATAGGGCGCGGCGCTGATCCATCCTGTTCCTTTTCAGAAGCTATATTCGGCGTAGACGTGGCTGACGTCGCGGTTCCACTCGCCGTGATAACGCTCGAGTAGCCGGTCCGCGAACGTCTGGCGGGTCGCGACGACGTCGCGAAGCGGATCGAGAAACCCGCCTTCATTGTCGCCGCTGCTATTGAAGCGCGCGCGGCGGCTAAGGCCGGACGCTGCGATTTCCAGCACTTCAGCCGAGAGCTGCCCAACAGTGCGTCCACCGGGCGCAGAGGCGTCAAGCGCGTCGCGCGGAACGGAGTGGCGCATCGCCTCCCGCTCTTCAATCGACCAGCCCTTGGCGAGATCCCACGCCGCGTCGAGAGCGACGTCGTCGTAAAGCAATCCAACCCACAAAGCGGGGAGGGCGCAGATCCGGCCCCACCGGCCGCCGTCCGCGCCGCGCATCTCAAGGAAGCTCTTCAGGCGCACTTCGGGGAAAGCGGTGGAGAGATGGTCCGTCCAGTCGGCCATCGTCGGAAGTTCCCGGGCAGCGCAGGAAGCTGACCGTCCAGGAAATCGCGGAAGCTCATTCCGGCCGCGTCGATGTACTTGCCGTCGCGGAAGACGAAATACATCGGCACGTCGAGGGCATAGTCGCAGTAGCTTTCGTATCCGAACCCGTCCTCGAAAACGAAGGGCAGCATGCCGGTGCGATATGGGTCGGTGTCCTCCCAGATATGGCTTCGGAAGCTCTTGAAGCCGTTGGGCTTGCCCTCCGTGAATGGCGAATTGGCGAACAGCGCCGTGGCGACCGGCTGAAGCGCCAGGCCGACACGGAATTTCTTCACCATGTCCGCCTCGCTCGAATAATCAAGGTTGGTCTGGATGGTGCAGGTGCGCAGCATCATGTCGAGGCCGAGGTTGCCAACCCGCGGCATGTGCCGGGCCATGATGGCATAGCGACCCTTGGGCATCATCGGCAGGTCCGATCGCGCCTTGTCCGGCCACATTCCGAGCCCGAGGAAGCCGAGACCGAGTTTGTCGCCGATCGCCTTTACCTGCTGCAGATGGCGTCCGCTTTCCGCGCAGCTTTCATGAAGGTTTTCCAGCGGTGCGCCCGACAATTCGAGCTGACCGGCCGGCTCCAGGCTGATTGTTCCGTCCGGCCCGGTCAACGCAATGACATGTCCGCCTTCCTCGACCGGCCGCCAGCCGAACTCCGTTAACCCAAGGAGCAGGTCGCGGATTCCGCCGGGCTCGTCATAGGACGGGGCTCGGTGATCGCTCAGGCGGTAGACGAATTTCTCGTGCTCGGTGCCAATGCGCCAGTCTTGCGCGGGCTTTTCGCCCTTCTCGAACACCGAAAGCAGGTCGGCGCGGCTTTCGATTGGCGGGCTGGCCGATAGGTCGGTTCGGGTTGTCATTCGAAACGCGCCCTAACGCCAGTCCCCGGCCAGCGCCATATAGGAAGTGACAGCGGCCAGCGCCGCCGTCTCTGCCCGGAGGATGCGCGGGCCGAGCGAAACTGCGACGGTATTTTGCGCGGCGCGGATGGCCGCTCGCTCTTCATCGGTGAATCCGCCTTCCGGTCCAGTGAGGATAATCGCTGCGCCGAGCTCGAACGCGCGGGCGGCCGGCTCGCCGCCGCTCTCATCTGCGAAATAGAGCCTCCGACCGGCATCTCGCGACTTGAGGAACGCGGAGAGCCCGACCGGTTCGGCAATCGGTGGGACTGTCGTGCGATTGCATTGCTCGGCGGCTTCGATGGCGATCGCCTCCAGCCGCTCGAGCTTTACGCGTTCGACGATGGTCCGCTGGGTTATCACTGGAAGCAGCCGTGCAACGCCAAGCTCGGTCGCTTTTTCGACAAGCCAGTCAGTCTGCGCGCGCTTCACCGGTGCAAACGCCAGCCACAAATCCGGGACTTTCTCCTGCTCCCGCGTCCGCCGTTCGACGCTCAGGCTCATGTGCTTTTTCCCCGAGTCTGCGACCCGCGCCAACCATTCGCCGCTCATTCCGTCGAACAACAGGACCTCGCCGCCGACCCCGAGCCGCATGACATTGCCGAGGTAATTGGCCTGGCCTGCAGCGAGGTCGACCTGCACGCCTGCATCCAGCGCCGTCGGAACAAACAGGCGTGGCGCGGATTTCGGCGGCCAGTGCGGGGTAGCAGGCATTGCCATTTCCTAGCTATGCATAGCGCGCGCGTCATCAGGGGTATTCATGGCCGAAGACTTGAAACCGATTGTCGAGGCGGGCCGCAATTGCTGGCGGATCGCCCGCGCCGACAAGGCACGGCTACTGATCGACGCCGCGACCTATTATCATTGGATCAGCAAGGCGTTCGAAGGAGCAGAAAAGCGCATTTTCATCGTCGGCTGGGACTTCGACACGCGAATCCCGCTGGAGCCGGACGCGCGGGGAAAGGGCGAACAGCTCGGCGGCCTCTTCCTGCGTCTTGCAAAGGCACGGCCCTCGCTTCAGATCGACGTTCTCAAGTGGAATTTCGGGGCGCTTAAGCAATTCTTCCGGCCGCGCGCGGTCCGTTGGTTGTTCCATTGGTGGCGAACGAAGAACATCGACTTCCGCTTCGACAGTTCGCATCCGTTCGGTTGCAGCCATCACCAGAAAATCGTGGTCATCGACGAATGCCTCGCCGCCTGCGGCGGGATCGATATCGGCGACCGCCGCTGGGACACCAGTGAGCACATCGATCATGACTGCCATCGAACGAGCCCCGACGGAAAGCCGTTCGGCCCATGGCACGATACGACCATGTTGATGAGCGGCAAGGTCGCACAGGCGCTCGGCGAACTCGCCGGGGAGCGGTGGAAGACCGCGACGAAGAGCGAGCTCGAAACGATAGAGCCTTGTGACGATGAATGGCCCGAGGGGCTGAAACCTGATTTCGAGGATGTCGATGTCGCGATCGCTCGAACGCGCGCGCATTATGAGGACATCGAAGAGGTTCGGGAGATAGAGACGCTCTACCTCGACATGATCGCCGCGGCGAAGCGCTTCATCTATTTCGAGAACCAGTATTTCACGAGCGGCAAGATCGCTGCCGCCATCGCCGAGCGGATGAAGGAAAAGAACCCGCCGGAGATCGTGGTGGTAATGCCGCGCACCGCTGATGGCTGGCTGGAACAGAAAGCGATGGACGGCGCCCGCCTCAAACTGGTCGCTGCCATTGGCGAACTCGACGTCGACGATCGCTTTCGCGTCTACGTCCCGGTTACACGGGAGCGGAAAGATATTTACGTCCATGCGAAGGTGGCGATTGTCGACGACCGCTTCCTTCGCGTGGGATCGTCGAACCTGAACAATCGCAGCCAGGGCCTCGACAGCGAATGCGATATGGTCATCGACGCAGCACTCCCGACGAACCGCGCTACGATCGACATAATAACGAAACTTCGTCACAGACTTCTGGGGAGCATCTCGATGTTTCGCCTGAGAGGTTTGCGATCGAGGAATCCGCGCGGGGGTCGATGATTGCGGCAATTGAAGCGCTTCGCGGTCGAGGCAAGTCGCTCGACCTGCTCGACCTCGAAGGGATGGGCGCGGCCGAGGATTTCATTGCCTCGAACGAAGTTCTCGACCCCGAATGCGCCGACGATATGTTCGATCCGATTGCTGGCGGAACACTCGCGAGAAGTTGGGCGATGGGGCGTGATAGGCTTCGCAGGATTCGCGGCCGCAGATGACCGACAGCGAACTTGTCCCGGACACCGAACGGCGCGGACTGATTGGCGCCCTGCCGGAGCGGCTACGCCCATTCGCCTCGCTCATTCGGCTCGATAGGCCCATCGGCACCTGGCTGCTGTTCTGGCCCTGCGCCTGGAGCGTAGGGCTCGCGGGAGGGAGCGCCGCGTGGCTTTATATTTCGTTCCTGATCGGCGCATTCGCCATGCGAAGCGCGGGATGCGTCTACAACGACATCATCGACCGCGACATCGACAAAAGGGTCGAGCGGACGCGTTCAAGGCCGCTTGCCTCGGGCCGCGTATCGCCTGGCGCGGCATGGGCATTGCTGATCGGCCTTTCGCTACTCGGTTTGATCGTCCTTCTCGGCCTGAGACCCAAGGCCCAGGTCATCGCGCTGGCCAGTCTCATCCCGGTCGCCGCCTATCCTTTTATGAAGCGTATTACCTGGTGGCCGCAGGCTTGGCTCGGTCTGGTCTTTGCGTGGGGGGCGCTCGTAGGCTGGCCGGCGGTCACGGGACAATTCGCGCCGGCGCCCATCCTTCTTTGGATAGGATCGATTTTCTGGGTCATCGGGTACGACACGATCTACGCCATCCAGGATGTCGAGGACGATGCGCTGGTCGGCGTGAAATCCTCCGCGCGGCGCCTCGGCAGGAAAGTCGCGCGCGGCGTTGCCATCCTTTACGCCCTCGCGCTCGTCGGCTGGGGCGCGGCCATCTGGATGGTGTTTCCGGACTCGATCGCCCTTCTCGGACTCTTGCCGGCGGCGGCGCATCTTGGCTGGCAGGTATTGAAGGTCGATCCGTCCGACGGATCGCTCGCCCTCCGCCTGTTCCGCTCCAACCGGTTCACGGGTCTGCTGCTATTTCTTGCTTTCTTCACCGTCGGCTTGTCGGCGCGCACCTGAGACTCTAGTCCGCGCCGATGCGCGATCAGCAACAGACCAGGGACCTCGTCGAACAGGCCGTCGAACTTGCCATGCAAGCAGGCGCCAATGCCGCCGACGCGGTATTTTCCGCGAGCCGCTCTAGCGCCGTGCAGGTCCGCATGGGCGCCCTCGAGGACGTGCACAGGTCCGAAGCGGAAGCGGTCGGCGTCCGGGTTTTTGCCGGGCAACGCAGCGCGACAGTTTCCACGTCCGCGTTCGATCCGGATTCGCTGGCCGAGCTCGTCACGCTGGCGATCGAGATGGCTCGCCAGGCGCCGGAAGATCCCTTTTCCGGCCTGGCGCCAAGCGATTTGCTCGCCAAGCCACCGTTCGCAGAGTTCGACGACTGGGATCCGATCGAACCGGAGCCAAAGGTGCTCCAGGAGATGGTGCTCGAGGCGGAAGGTGCGGCGCTTGCCGTTGCAGGCGTGACCAACAGCAGTGGTTGCGGGACGTCGTCCGGCGCTTCGATCCGCGGTATCGCCACAAGCGGCGGTTTTTCTGGGGTTTCTCGCTCCACCACCCACAGCCTCTCGGCTTCCATCGTCGCCGGTGAAGGGGCGGGCATGCAGCGCGATTATGAATGGCATAGCGCTCGCCGTGCTGCCGATCTCGAGTATCCGCATGCGCTCGGCCGAAAAGCCGGTGAGCGGGCCGTGGCCAGGCTCCATCCGATAAAGGTGAAGCCCGGCCCAATGGCGGTGCTATTCGAGCCACGCGTTTCGACCGGGTTGCTCGGGCACTTCGCCCAGGCCATCGCCGGCTCGGCCATCGCGCGCAAGTCGAGCTTCCTTCAGGAACGCATGGGCCAGCAGATATTTGGCCCGGCGATCAACATCATCGACGACCCCTTTCGGTTGCGCGGGCTGCGAAGCCGCGCGTTCGACGCTGAGGGAGTGACCGTTCGTCGGCTAGCGCTGGTTGAAAACGGCGTACTGATGAGTTGGATCGCGGAGACTGCGTCAGCGCGGCAACTGGGCATCGCCCCCACGGGCCATGCCGTCCGCGGAATCAGCGGCGCCCCTGGATCGGGCCCGTCCAACCTCTTCCTGGAGGCTGGCGAGCGCAGCGTCGAACAGATGATCGCCTCGGAACCGCGACTGCTCGTTCTGACCGAACTCATCGGTCAGGGCGTCAATCCTGTGACTGGCGACTATTCCCGTGGCGCATCCGGCTTCCTATACGAAAACGGCGAGAGGGTCGGGGCGGTCAGCGAGATTACGGTTGCGTCGAACCTCATCGAAATGTTCGCAACGCTCGAACCGGCGTCCGACCTGGAATTCCGCCGCGGCATCGACGCACCAAGCATTCTCGTGCCGGAGATGATGGTCGGTTCGGCCTAGCCGACGGCTGCAAGGCCAAGCCGGGCGAACTCGATCTTCGGGCAACGATCCATGACGACCTTCAGGCCCGCAGCTTCCGCACGAGAAGCGGCGCCTTCGTCTACGACGCCGAGCTGCATCCAGACCGCCTTGGCACCGGCCGCGATGGCCTGATCGACGACGGCGCCCGCATTCTCCGAGTTCACGAAGATGTCGACGATGTCGATCGGCTCGCCGATCTGGCAAAGCTCGCGCCAGACATATTCGCCGTGCACATGCTCGCCGGTAATCCGGTTGTTGACGGGAATGACGCGATAGCCCTTGTCTTGCAAGAACTTCATCACGCCAAAGCTGGCGCGCGACGGGTTGTCGCTGGCCCCGACCATGGCGATGGTCCGGGTGCTTCCAAGAAGTTCGGCTATGTCTTCGTCGCGGGTCAGGGGCATGATCGTCTCCGGTTGGGCAGCATCAATGGCTCAGCCGCGGCTTTTCTCCAATTGCGTGCGGACGGTGCCGGCAATGTCGGCGAAGGCCTTCGCGGCAGGGCCTTCCCCGGCCGCCGGCGGATTTCCGGCATCCGAGGCCTCGCGAAGGCTGGATGACAAAGCGAGCCGGCCGAGAAAGGGGATATGCAGGCGCGCCGCCCCAGCCTCCGCACCGCCCTGGCCGAACGGGTCGCTGACCTCGTTGCAGTGAGGGCACTGGTATCCCGCCATGTTCTCGATGAGACCGAGAACCGGCACGTCCGTCCGGCGGAACAGATCGACCGCGCGTTCCGCGTCGATCAGCGACAGGTCCTGCGGCGTCGAGACGATGACCGCCCCCGCCGGTTTCGACTTTTGTATCAGGGACAGCTGGACGTCGCCGGTCCCTGGCGGAAGGTCGACGATGACAAAGTCGCGGTCGGCCCAATTGCCTTCGACCAGTTGGGCGAGCGCCCCCGACGCCATGGGCCCGCGCCAGGCCAGGGCCTGTCCTGCCGGCACAAGCTGGCCAATCGACAGGAGCGACACCCCGAAGGGGGTTTCGACGGGCTGAAGGACCTTTTCGATCGCCTCCGGGCGGCCCGGCGCGGCGAGGAGGGTCGGCTGCGAAGGGCCGTAAATGTCGGCGTCGACCATTCCGACCTTGTGACCTGCGCGAGCGAGCGCGACGGCGATGTTGGCGGCAACGGTCGATTTGCCGACGCCGCCCTTGCCGGAGCCGACGGCGATCACCATCGGCCCGCTTTTTGCGGCTGTGATCGCCACACGGACCTCGCTTACGCCGTCAAGCGCCAGTCCGGCCTTCCGAATCGATGTTTCGAGCTGCTTTCGTTCCTCTTCGCTCAGACCCGAAGCGTCGGCGACTGCAGTGAGGACGCCTCTGTCGAAGCGTTGGGTGCGAATCCGCCCGACTTCAGGGAAATTGTTGGCGGTCAGCATGGGATTGGTCATCGACGGCGGAGATAGGAAGCTTTTCGACGGGCGCCACTGTTTTTCGCCAAAAGGCTACCTATAGTGAGCGAATGAGCTTTTTATCCGGCTTGGTCACGCGCGGTCGTGGCCTGTTCGCTGACAACAAGGGCCCGTGGGGCTCCCCGCCATCTGGCGGAGACGGTCCATCCGAGCCGACACCCGGTCCATGGGGCAAGGAGCAGCCGAAGCGTCCGCGCGGCGAAAGCCTCGGTGGCGGCGTAGCCAGTCTGGAGGAGTTTCTCGAGCGCAACCGGCGCCGCTTTGGTGGCGGCGGCGGTGGCGGAGGGTTCGGCGGCAGTGGCCCGGACCGGTCAATTTACCTTTGGGCGCTGATCGGTTTCATCACCCTGTGGCTGCTTTTCACGACCTTCCACCGCATCGCGCCGGAGGAGCGCGGCGTGGTGACCGTGTTCGGCCGTTACAACAGCACGCTGGAGCCCGGCATCGGAATGACACTTCCGGCGCCGATCAGCCGTGTGCAGAAGGTCAACGTCGCGGAAATCCGGGGCGTCGATGTCGGTTCCCCGACGGAAGAGACTTTGGTCCTGACCGGTGACCAGAATCTCGTCGATATCGCCTATCGCGTGCTGTGGAGCATCCGCGACCCAGAGCAATTCCTGTTCGAACTTCGCACGCCGGAGGACACGATCCGTCAGGTCGCTGAAAGTTCGATGCGCCAGGTCGTATCGCAAATGTCGCTGAACGATGTGCTCGGCGTTCGCCGCGGTGAAATCGAGAGCCGGGTCCGCGACGAAATCCAGCAGACTCTCGAGCGCTACGATAGCGGCGTGATCATCCGCAATGTCTCGATCCGCCAGGCCGACCCGCCAGCCGCGGTGAACGAGGCCTTCAAGGACGTCACGGCTGCGCAGCAGGATGCGGAGAGCGAGATCAACAAGGCAAATGCCTACGCGCTTCAGCTGCGTCAGCTTGCCCAGGGCGAGGCCACCGCATTCGACAAGGTTTATGAGCAGTACAGGCTCGCGCCCGACGTCACCCGCCGGCGTATGTATTACGAAACGATGGAACGGATCCTGCGCAACGTCGAAAAGACGATCGTCGAAACGCCCGGTGTGACCCCGTATCTTCCGCTGAACCAGATTCAGCGACCGCAGCCGCAAGCGCGGCCACAGGGAGCGGCTCAATGACCGATTATATCCGCTCTCATCCGGTCGTTTCGATGGTGGTTGCGCTGACCCTTCTTGCCGCCTTGTTTGGCAGCGTGTCGATCGTGCCGGAAACCCAGCAGGGCGTGGTGACGCGGCTCGGCAAGCCAGTCCGAATCGTCAACAATTTCAAGCAGGGCGAGAAGTTCGGCGAGCGCGGCGCCGGCCTCAATGCCAAGATTCCCTTCATCGAGAATATCGTCTGGATCGACAAGCGCGTCCGCGATCTCGACATGGATGCCCAGCAGGTGCTGTCGACCGACCAGCGCCGGCTCGAGGTCGATGCCTTCGCGCGCTACCGTGTCGTCGATCCGCTGCGGATGTTCATAGCCGCGCGGTCCGAAGACCGCGTCGAGCTCGCGCTTCGGCCGATCCTCGGCTCGCAGCTTCGCAACGAGCTCGGCAAGCGGCCGTTCGCGTCGCTCTTGAGCCCCGAGCGAGAGGGCGCGATGGAGAATATCCGGGTCGGTCTCAATCGCATCGCCAGCCAATATGGCGTGGAAATCGTCGACGTTCGAATCAAGAAGGCGGACTTGCCGGACGGAGCGCCGCTCGATAGCGTTTTCGCCCGCATGCGCAGCGCCCGCGAGCAGGAAGCGCGGTCGATCCGCGCGGAAGGTGCCAAGCGGGCCCAGATCATCCGCGCAGAGGCTGACGCCGAAGCCGCCAGGATCTATGCCGCAAGCTTCGGCAAGGACCCTGCGTTCTACGATTTTTACCGGGCCATGCAGTCATATCAGACGACGTTCCTGGGCGATGGCCGCAGCGCCACTGCGCCGACCACGATCATCATGTCGCCAGACAGTGATTACCTCCGTCAATTCACTGGGGAACGCTAAGCTGGTTGTTCAAATCGCGTTCATGCGCTCGACCTAGCGTCGTTCGTCAACGCAAATGTACGAGCGAGAGGATTATGATTTTGAAGGAGTCCGGAAAAGTGCGTTACGCCTACGGAGTAGCCACCGCTCTATTGCTCGGAGGCACTGCTTTCTCGCTGGCGACCGGCCAGGCGGGAGCGCAGGTGGCCCAGAACGCGCCGAACCAGATTGTCCCGAGGGCAGGCGCTCCAAATTCCTTCGCAGACTTGGCCGCTCGGCTTCAGCCGGCCGTGGTCAACATTTCCACCCGCCAGCGCGTCCCTGTCCGCACCCAGGCCGACCCGTTTGAGGAATTTTTTCGCAGGTTCGGCAATCCGCAAGGGCCGCAAGGCCAGGATCAGGGGCAGGGCCAGGGTCAAGGCCGGACGCGTGAGACAGGCTCGCTCGGCTCCGGCTTCATCATTTCTCCTGACGGCTACATCGTCACCAACAACCATTTGATTCAGGGTGCCGGTGGGCAAGGCACGGTCGACACCGTAACCGTTACGATGACCGACCGCCGCGAATATACCGCGCGCATTGTCGGACGCGATGCGCCCTCGGATCTCGCTCTCCTCAAGATCGATGCGAACAACCTGCCCTATGTGAACTGGGGCGATTCCTCCCGCGTGCGTGTCGGCGAGTGGGTGGTTGCGATCGGCAATCCCTACGGCCTTGGCGGTACCGTTACGGCCGGCATCATTTCCGCGCTCCACCGCGGGATTACCGGGGTCGGCGCCTACGATCGCTACATCCAGACCGATGCCAGCATCAACATGGGTAATTCGGGCGGTCCGATGTTCGACATGTCCGGCAATGTCATCGGCATCAATTCGGCGCTGATTTCGCCAACCGGCGCGAGCGTTGGCATCGGCCTCGCCATTCCTGCCGAGCTTGCCCGCCCGGTGATCGACTCGCTTCGCAAGGGCCAGCGCCCGCAGCGCGGCTATCTCGGCGTTGGCCTTCAGCCGCTTGACGAGAACATCGCCGGCGCTCTGGGCATCGACAAGGATCGGGGCGAACTCGTTCGTTCGGTGGTGGACGGCGAAGCCGCGAGCCGAGCCGGGATCCGCCAGGGCGACGTGATCGTCCGGGTCAACAATCGCGACGTGACGCCTGACGAGACCGTCTCCTACCTGATCGCCAATACGCCGGTCGGCCAGAAGATCCCGGTCGAGATCATCCGCCAAGGCCGCCGCCAGACGCTGTCGGTGACAGTTGCGCAGCGCCCGACCGAAGAGCAGCTTGCTCAGCAGCTCGGCACCGACGGCGACGACGGTCAGCCGGGCGGAGTCACGCCTCAGGGCGGGCAGACCACCCAGAGCCTCGGAATGACGCTTTCGCCGCTTACGCCTGACCTCGCGCGCCGGGGCAACATTCCCGCCACCGTGCGCGGCGTGGTCATCACGGCGGTCGATCCGAACAGCACAGCGGCCGAAGAAGGACTTCGTCCGGGCTATGTGCTGCTTTCGGTCAACCAGCAGCCGGTCACCACGCCAGCCGAGTTCGCAACCGCAGTTGAAAGCGCCAGGCGTGCCAACCGCACGAGCGTGCTCCTGCTGGTTCGCCTGCCGAACGGCACGGAAGCGTTCGTGGGTGTCGACATGCCGCGTCAATAAAGGGCCCTTGCTCGCCGCGCTCTAACCGTCCTAGGCTCTCGTCCCAGAGCCTAGCCAGGGAGCAACGTGAGCATGGGCGACCAGCCGACCAGTATCTTCATCGGTTCGGGACCGGGTGGCGTCAGCCCGCAGCGGCTCGAGCTCAAGCGGGCCAATCGCCACGGCCTGATTGCCGGCGCGACCGGCACCGGCAAGACTGTCACCCTTCAGGGCATTGTCGAAGGGCTATCGAACGCGGGCGTTCCAACCTTCGTTGCCGACGTGAAGGGCGATCTCGCGGGGCTTGCCATGCCCGGCGACCCGACCGCCAAGACGCATGAGCCGTTCAGGGCGCGGGCGGAAGAGATCGGCCTCTCAGATTGGTCGTACGAGGCCGCTCCGGTGCAGTTCTGGGACTTGTTCGGTGCCCAGGGGCATCCCGTTCGCACGACCGTAAGCGAAATGGGCCCTCTGCTTCTCAGCCGGCTGATGAACCTCAACGAAGTCCAGGAAGGCGTGCTGACCATCGCTTTTCACGTCGCCGACAAGGAGGGGCTGATGCTTCTCGACCTGGACGACCTGCAGGCGATGTTGGTGAACATTGGCGAGCGGGCGGATGAGTTGACCCTCGAATATGGCAACGTCTCCAAACCCAGCGTCGGCGCGATCCAGCGCTCGTTGCTGCAGCTCCGGGCGCAGGGCGGCGATCATTTCTTCGGTGAGCCCGCGCTTGCGCTCGAGGATTTCCTGAAGCTGGACGAGAACGGAAAGGGCATCGTCAATATTCTCGCCGCGGACCGGCTGATGGCCAGTCCGCGGCTCTATTCGACCTTCCTTCTTTGGCTCCTCAGCGAACTTTTCGAATTGCTTCCGGAGGTCGGCGACATCGACAAGCCGAAGCTGGCCTTCTTCTTCGACGAAGCGCATTTGCTGTTCGACGACGCGCCTCCCGCGCTTCTCGAAAAGGTCGAACAGGTCGTCCGCCTCATCCGGTCGAAGGGCGTCGGCGTCTATTTCATCACCCAGAATCCGATCGACATTCCCGACAAGGTCGCGGGCCAGCTCGGCAATCGCGTGCAGCACGCGCTCCGCGCCTTCACCCCGCGCGACGAAGCTGCGGTCAAATCGGCAGCGGAGACGTTCCGTCCCAATCCGAATGTCGACGTCGCCACCGCGATCACCGAACTCAAGGTCGGGGAGGCTCTTGTCTCGTTACTTCAGCCGGACGGCGCGCCGTCGCCAGTCGAGCGGACGCTGATCCAGCCGCCGCGCTCGCGCGTCGGACCGCTGACCGCCCAGGAACGGCAGATCATGATCACCACCGACGCGATCGGGAACCGGTACGATGCGCTGCTCGACCGAGACAGCGCCGAGGAGATTCTGAAAGCGAAAAGCGAAGAGGCAGCCGCCGCGGCAATGGCCGCCAAGGCCGCCACCGAAGCGGAAAAACAGGCAGCCGAAGAGGCCAAGGTTCGGGCACGTGAGGAGAAGGAAGCGGCGCGCCTTCGCACCGCCGAGCAGCGGGAAGCCGAGCGCCGGCAACGCGAGCTCGAGCGCGAGCAGGCGCGAGCGGCGCGCGAGGCTGCAAAGCCGAGCATGGCGGACAAGATGATGCAGTCGGCCGGACGCTCGATTGCGTCCTCGGTCGGTAGGCAGCTCGGCAACCAGTTGTTGCGCGGAATATTCGGTGGATTGCTCCGTGGCCGCTAGCACCATCACCGAGCTTGAGCGCGCCTGGCGCGATGCTTTGTTCGCGAAAGACGAAGCCACCCTGCGCAAGCTGATCCATCCGCAGTTCAAGCTTGTCGGCATTCGCTCGACCGGGACGGTTGGCGTGGATCTCGAGCAATGGCTCGCCGCGCTTCAAAAGATGGATATCGCTAGCCTCGAGGTTCGCGTCATCGACTCGGTTGAGGTGGACGGCACGATCGTCGCGTCCGTCGACGCGCAGTGGAAGGTTCGCTTCATGGGCCATCCCATCGACGAGCGGGTGCTGCTGACCGACGTCTGGGTCCGGGACGGTGATGCTTGGAAAGTTATCCGCCGCCATTCGAGCCCGGTTCCCCCAGGAGTGGAAATTACATGATTCTTGCATGGCTGCTTGCGCTTGCCGATCCTGCCGCGCTGCCCGGTTTTTATGTCGGGAACCAGATGGAAATGGCTACCGCGATCGAGCTCGAGCCAGACGGGACCTTCGCTTACGCCCTCGATTATGGCGCCGTCTCGGAGTCGGCAGAAGGGCGCTGGAAGCTTGATGGCGACCGGATTGTCCTGACAATTGAAAAAAGCCAAGGCGCCGAACATGGACCGCCGCTGGCTAGTACGCCGCTGATGGTTGAGGGCGGCATGCTCACCCTAAATCGCTACGACCGGACAATCCGCTACAAGCGCGAGGGCGAACTGGCTACGCCGCCCAACCGCAACCATAAGCTCGACAAGAAGGACTGACGGCATGAGTTCGAACGATGCCGGAGCGGCGCCGCGCCCGTTGATCGAGCTCACCCTTCGCGGTGTCCTGCTTGGCGCGCTGCTGACCGTCCTCTTCACGGCCGCCAACGTCTACCTCGGGCTCAAGCTCGGAATCACCTTTGCGACCTCGATCCCGGCAGCCGTCATTTCGATGGCAATCCTCAAATTCTTCCGCGATTCCTCGATCCAGGAAAATAATATTGTCCAGACCATCGCCTCGGCCGCCGGGACGCTGAGCGCGATCATCTTCGTCCTGCCGGGTCTTATCATGATCGGCTGGTGGACCGGCTTCCCCTACTGGCTGTCGGTCGCCATCATCGCCATCGGCGGAATCCTCGGCGTGATGTACTCCGTTCCGCTTCGCCGCGCCCTCGTGACGGGCAGCGACCTCCCTTATCCGGAAGGCGTTGCCGCAGCTGAGGTTCTAAAGGTTGGCGCCGGCGTCGGCGGGGCGGAAGAAAATCGGCGCGGACTCAACGCGATCCTCGCCAGCAGTCTGGTCTCGGCCGGCTACTTCATCTTGTCGAAGTTGAAGCTGGTTGCCGAAACCGCAAGCCATGCCTTCCGCGCCGGGCCAACCGCCACCGCGGTTTCCGGGAACTTCTCGATGGCGTTGATAGGCGTCGGACATCTCGTCGGCATGGCGGTCGGCATTGCCATGATCGTCGGCTTGCTGATCAGTTGGCTCGGGATCGTGCCATACTGGTCGACCGATCCCGCACTTGTTTCTGCCAGCGGAGGCGATCTCGAAACGTTGGTTGGCACGGCCTTCCGCGAGAAAGCTCGAATCATAGGCGCCGGGGTGATCGGCATTGCTGCAATCTGGACACTGCTCAAGATTCTTGGGCCCATCGTCCGCGGCATTCGGGAGGCCATGGCCGCCAATCAGGCGCGCGGTGCTGGCCAGGCGCTCGACATCACCGAGCGAGACCTCCCGATCTCGATCGTGGCCGGCACGATCGTCGCATCGATGATCCCGATCTTCCTTCTGCTCTACAGCTTCGCCGCAAGCGGTCCGATCGGCGCGGATCCGACACTCACCGTCATCCTGTCGCTGATGTACATCCTCGGCGCCGGCATCGTCATCGCCTCGGTCACTGGCTATATGGCCGGCCTGATCGGCGCGTCGAACAGTCCGGTCTCGGGCGTCGGAATCCTGTCCGTGCTCGGCATTTCACTGATCCTCGCTGCCATCTACGGCTCGGTCGACGAGAGTGCGACCCGGGCGCTCGTCGCCTTCGCGCTGTTCGTCACCGCAATCATATTCGGCATCGCCACCATCTCGAACGACAACCTGCAGGATCTGAAGACCGGCCAACTGGTCGGCGCGACCCCATGGAAGCAACAGGTCGCGTTGGTACTCGGAGTCGTCTTTGGCTCGCTGGTCATTCCGCCGATCCTCGACCTCCTCAACACCGCCTTCGGCTTCGTCGGTGCGCCCGGAGCCGGGGAGAATGCCCTGGCCGCTCCGCAGGCGGCGCTGATTTCCACCATCGCCCAGGGCGTGCTTGGCCGTAATCTCGACTGGAGCCTGATCGGCACCGGAGTAGCCATCGGAGCAGTCGTCATCCTCATCGACGAGCTCCTTCGAAAGAATACGGCGAAATACAGCCTGCCCGCGCTTGCCGTCGGTCTCGGCATCTACCTGCCGATGGAGCTGACCCTGCTGGTGCCGCTCGGCGCGCTGATCGGCTGGCTCTACAACCGCTGGGCGGAACGGCAGGCAAACCCCGCCTTCGCGGAGCGGATCGGAACGCTCATGGCGACCGGCCTCATCGTTGGCGAAAGCCTGATGGGCGTGCTGTTCGCGGCTATCGTCGCTGGCGCGGAGCGCGCGGGTTCGGCCGACAGCGCCAACGTGCTCGCGGTAATCGAAGAGCAATGGTGGGCGGTGCCGATCGGCTTCGCCCTGTTCGCCGGGTCGATCGCGTGGCTCTATTCGCGAATCCGCGGCCAGGCCGATCTGCCGATTTCGCCGGATGCGGCGGGCGACGTCACCGCCGCGCCGCGCTAGCCCCGTCCACGGTAGCTGGCGACGCCCTGGTCGGGCAGCCAAAGCCCTGCCGGCGGCTCGCCCGACTGCCAGAAGACATCGATGGGTATGCCGCCGCGCGGATACCAGTAGCCGCCGATGCGAAGCCACCTCGGCTTCATCTCGTCGAACAGGCGCTTGCCGATCCCGACGGTAACGTCCTCGTGGAATCCGCAGTGGTTTCTAAAGCTGCCGAGGAAGAGCTTGAGGCTCTTGGATTCAACGATCGTATCGGACGGGGAGTAATCGATGACGACATGGGCGAAGTCAGGCTGGCCGGTCACCGGGCAGAGCGAGGTGAATTCCGGCGCCGCGAAGCGCACGAGGTAGAGTTCGCCGGCGCGCGGGTTCGGCACATAATCGAGTGCAGCTTCCTCCGGCGAGGCGGGGAGGGCGCTGGCCTGTCCAAGATGCTTGGTTTCCATCGCGCGGGCCCTTAGCAGCAGTCAAACGGCTTTGCGAGGAGCGCGACATGGACGAGCTGGTAAGCACGGAATGGCTGGCCCAGAACCTGGAGCAGCCCGACTTGGTGATCGTCGATTGCACCTTCCACATGCCGGCGGACGGCCGCGACGCGGAGGCGGAGTTTCGCGAGGGCCATATTCTCGGCGCATGCTTTCTCGACATCGACGAGGTCGCGGACAAGAGCCGTGGCGTGCCGCATATGCTTCCAAGCCCCGAAGCGTTCGGGGCGGCGATGGAAGCGATCGGGGTTGGCCGCGACGACCGGATCGTCGTCTACGACAATTCGCCATATCGCACCGCGGCGCGCGGCTGGTTCATGCTCCGCCACTTCGGGGCCGATCGGGTCGCGATTCTCGACGGCGGGCTGCAGAAATGGCGGCGGGAGGGACGCCCGCTGGAAAGCGGCGAATCAAGCCCCCGCAATGCGCGCTTCAAGGCGATGGCGGCGAGCGATGTCGTCGCCATGGCCGACTTGCTCAAGGGTGCCGAGCTTCCCCTAGTCGACGCGCGCGGGCGAGGCCGGTTCGAGGGCGTGGATCCCGATCCGCGCCCCGGCGTCGAGCCTGGCCACATCCCGGGCTCGCGCAACCTGCCCTTCGCCTCGCTCTACCGCGAGGACGGCACCTTGAAATCCGAGGAGGCACTAGCGCAGGAATTTGGAGCGGCGGGGGTCGACCCGGCCCAACCGTTCATCGCCACCTGTGGCTCGGGCGTTACCGCCAATAGCGTGATCTTCGCGGCGCGCCGCCTCGGCGGCCGCGGCCACAAGCTTTACGATGGAAGCTGGTCGGAATGGGGCGCCGACCCGAAGACGCCCAAGGCCAAGGGACCGGCCTAAAGGCTGAGCAACGCGCCCATTTCGTTGAGGGCGTCGCGGATTGTGTCGGCGAGAAGCCGGGCCGCGGCCGGGTTGGCGGTTCCGCCGGATTCGCTCAGCAGCGCAATCGCCTCCAGCCCAGCCACCGACGCGGCCACGGCGCGCTCCGACATCAGATCGAGCATCCGGCTGTCCCCGGCCGAGGCCAGTCGCGCGGCAAAATCGGCGTGAGAGAAGCCGGAAGATTCCCCGCCGATCTGCTCGACGATCTCCAAAGCGCGAGCCAACCCGCCGGCGCGGGCCGCGACTGCATCGGACTGCGCCGGGACAGCCGTCTCCGGATCTGGCAGGAAATGAATCATCCGCGCTTATTAACGCGCGGCAATTAACAAACTGTGAGCCTCAGGACGCGGGCTTGCCGTCAGCGTCGACGTCGCGGAGGATCCAGCCCCGCTGCGGGATGGTCTCGATGAACTCCTGCCCGTCGGAGGCGAGCCGTAGCTTCTTCCTGAGCTTGGAGATGAAGACGTCGATAATTTTGGGCTGCGGCTGGTCGTCCGCGCGGCGATAGAGGTGCTTCAGAAGCATCGTCCGCGTGACGACGTTGTTGCGCGCGAAAGCCAGCAGCTCCAGCACGCGATATTCCATCTCGGTAATGCCGATCGGATGGCCGTCGATGCGGATCAGCCGCTGAACGGGATCGACCGACAGCCGCCCTCCGCACAAGGTTTCCGGCATGTCCGCACCGCTCGCCTTGAGCTTCGAGAGAAGCTTGGAGGCCGCTTCCTCGCTCTCCTCGGGGGACAGGCTGCCGGGCGAGCCGAGCAATGCCTGCTGCACCTCGCCGAACGTCGAATGCGCTTCCTCGACGATCTTCAGCCCTTCCTCGAAACGACGGCGGGCGCGGTCGAGAATGGATTCCAGCTCGGCGAGCCGGGACGAAAGCGATTCTGCGGTCATTCGTGGGTTCTCGCGCTTATTGCGGGGGATTGGCGGTCGCTTCGGTCGACTGGCTTTCCGGCGCCGAAAGAATGGCGCGGGTCTGGTTGCCCTTGTCGACGACTCGCGTGTCGGGATCGCCAGCGACCGAGCGTGCGCCAAGAGCGGCGCGGTCGCGTCCGGCTTCCTGGAGCAGCGACGTCTCGGTCTGGCTACGCGGGCTCGGGCCGCCGAACAAAGCCTCGATCGCCTGGGTCTGGGCGCCTTCGGCGGTGCTGCTGATCGTGCCCGCGACTGGCGGGGTCAGCGTGTAATCGGGCGGAATTACCAGCGGCGCGTTGCGGGCCACCGCGAACTCGTCGAGCGGCGCCGTCTTCGGTGCGAAAAGGGCGCATCCGCCAAGCGCGAGCGCCGGCATCAGGATGAGGGCGGTAAGGGCCTTAGACATTTTCGATTCTCTCTTCCTTCGCCTCGGGTCGAACCAGCAAGGCGCGCAGCAACAGGATAACGACGCCGATGCTAATCGCGGCGTCGGCGACATTAAAGACCAAAAACGGTCGGAAGTCTCCGAAATGCAGATCGAGGAAGTCCACGACATAGCCGAAGCGGATGCGGTCGACGATATTGCCGAGCGCCCCGCCGAGCACCATCGCCAGCGCAAGCTGGTCCCCGCGCTGCTTCTCGCGCGTGATCCACCAGCCGACAAGGCCTGCGATGATCGCGGTGCCGCCGACCAGCAGCCAGCGGCCCAGGTCGCTATCGGCCTGGGCCATGCCGAGGCTGATTCCGCGATTCTCCGTCCAGGTCAGGTTGAAGATCGGCAGAAGCTCGATCTGGAACCGTTCCTGCAGTCGAAGCGGGCCGATGACGATCCACTTGGTCAGCTGGTCGACGATGAAGAAGGCGAGGGCGGTGACCCACGCGGCCTTGCGGTCAGCCATTCACGACCTCCTCACAACGAGCGCAAAGGCCGCCGTCGTCCTCGACTTCCGGCAGGTGCCGCCAGCAGCGCCCGCATTTGAGCTTGTCCGTCTTTGTCACTGCCAGCGAGTCGCCGGGTTTGACGGACGAGACGATGAACAGCTCGGCGAGCAGGTCGGGATCGCCCTCAGCCGGGCTCGTTACGACCGCTTCGAGGCTCGAGCCAACGACCTTGTCGCGGCGCAGCGGCTCGATCGCCTCGGTAACCTGGGTGCGTGCCTCGCGAAGTGCAGACCACTTGGTCTCCAGCGCCTCGTCGCGCCAGCAGCCGATCTCCGGCCATTCGAGCAGATGGACGCTTCCTCCTTCCGGATAGCGCGTCCCCCACACTTCTTCGCTGGTGAACACGAGAACCGGCGCCGCCCAGCGGACCAAGGCGTGGAACAGGGTGTCGAGGACGGTGCGGTAGGCGCGTCGCTTCGGATCCGAAGGCGCATCGCAATAGAGGCAGTCTTTCCGGATATCGAAGAAGAAGGCCGACAGATCCTCATTGCAGAAATCGGCCAGCGCGCGGGTGTAATCGTTGAAGTCGAAGTCGCCCACGGCACGCCGAAGCCGCTCGTCGAGCGCGGCCGTCAGCGAGAGCATGTAGCGCTCCAGCTCCGGCATTTCCGCGACGCCGATCCGCTCCTCTTCCGTGAAGCCGTCGAGCGCGCCGAGCAGATAGCGGAAGGTGTTGCGCAGCTTGCGATACTGATCGGCGACGCCTTTCAGGATCTCGTCGCCGATGCGGTGATCCTCGGTATAATCGACGGAGAGGGCCCACAGGCGGATGATGTCCGCGCCATAGGTTTCCATCACCTTCAACGGATCGACGGTGTTGCCAAGGCTCTTGGACATTTTCATGCCCTTGGAATCCATCGTGAATCCGTGGGTGAGCACCGCCTTGTAGGGCGCATGGCCACGAGTGCCGCAGCTTTCGAGGAGCGAGGACTGGAACCAGCCGCGATGCTGGTCGCTGCCTTCGAGATAGAGGTCGGCGGGGCGCGGGTCGGCGTCGTCGCGCATCAGCTCCGGCCAAGTGCCGCTTTCCAGCGTGAAGACGTGCGTGCAGCCGCTGTCGAACCAGACGTCGAGGATGTCGCGCATCATCTCGTAATCTGCGGCGTCATAGGCATTGCCGAGATACTCCTGGGCGCGGGCCTCGTCCCAGGCATCGACGCCTTCGGCCTTGATCGCCGCGACGATGCGGGCGTTGACCTCGCGGTCAATCAGCAGCTCGCCGCCCTTGCGGTGGACGAACAAAGCGATCGGCACGCCCCAGGCGCGCTGGCGCGACAGCACCCAGTCCGGGCGGCCCTCGACCATGGAGCCGATGCGGTTGCGGCCCTTTTCCGGGACGAAGCGGGTCTGCCCGATCCCGCGCATCGCCGCCTCGCGGAGCGTCGGCGCGGCGCACAGTTCCTCGTCGGCGGGGTCGATCGCCCCGCCTTCGCCTTCCCAGCGCTTTTCGGCGCGGGTCTTGGGGGAAAGATGGGTCAGCACCTTGTCCATCGGCACGAACCATTGCGGCGTGCAGCGGTAGATAACCTTGGCCTTGGACCGCCACGAATGCGGATAGCTGTGCCGGAAGTCGGCGGAAGCGGCGAGAAGGGCGCCAGCCTCGCGCAGGTCCGAGCAGATCGGGCCGTCAGGCGCGTTGAACTTGGCGTTGATGACGCTGCCCTGGCCGCCAAGCCATAGCCAGTCGGCGCGATATTTGCCGTCGCCCTCGACCGCGAATTGCGGGCCGATGCCGTGCGCCTTGCACAGGTCGAAATCATCCTCGCCATGGTCGGGCGCCATGTGGACGAGGCCTGTGCCCTGGTCGGTGGTGACGAAGTCGCCGGGCAGGAACGGGCGCGGATTGGCGAAAAAGCCGCCGAAATGTTGCATCGGGTGGCGGGCGATGGTGCCGGCGATGTCGGAGCCTTTGCCGCGCCAAAGGATCTCAGCTCCGCGTGCTTCACGGCCCTTGGTGACCCGCTTGTGAAACTGATTGAGGAGTTCCGCTGCAACCAAGGTTCGGAACGTGCCAATCACGTCCTCTTCGACCGCATCGAGTTGATCAGTCGAAATGTCGATAAATCCGTCGACTACATCCACCTCTACAAGCAGGTACTCAACGTCCGGTCCATATGCGATCGCCTGGTTGACCGGGATCGTCCACGGCGTGGTGGTCCAGATCACCGCGTGCGCGCCGACTAGCTCCGGGATCGGGCTTTCGACGATCTCGAACGCGACATCGATCTGGGTCGAAACGATGTCCTCATATTCGATCTCGGCCTCGGCCAGCGCGGTCTTCTCGACCGGCGACCACATCACCGGCTTGGCGCCGCGATAAAGCTGGCCGGTCTCCGCGAACTTCATCAGCTCGGCGACGATCGTCCCTTCCGCCTCGAAGTTCATGGTGAGGTAGGGTTTGTCCCAGCGGCCGCCGATGCCGAGGCGCTTGAGCTGCTCGCGCTGGCGGTCGACCCAGTTCTGGGCATAGGCGCGGCACTCGGCGCGGAATTCCTTGACCGGAACCTCGTCCTTGTTGCGCTTCTGCTTGCGATACTGCTCCTCGACCTTCCACTCGATTGGAAGCCCGTGGCAGTCCCAGCCGGGCACGTAGGGCGCGTCCTTGCCGAGCAGGGTCTGGGTGCGCACCACCATGTCCTTCAGCACATGGTTGAGCGCGTGGCCGATGTGGATGTCGCCGTTGGCATAGGGCGGGCCATCGTGGAGGATGAACTTCTCGCGCCCCGCCCGAGCCTCGCGAACGCGGGCGTAAAGATCGTCCGACTGCCAGCGCGCGAGGATACCCGGCTCCTTCTGCGGCAGGCCGGCCTTCATCGGAAAGTCGGTCTTCGGCAGGAAGACGGTCGAGCGGTAATCGGGCTTATCGGGGGCGTCGGACATTGCGCGCGGGCATTAGCGGGCGGGGCGGCGATTGCAAACTATGAGCGCACCTTCCGCCGCTCGAGCGCCGCCGCGCTGGCGTCGATCTGCGCCTGGCTGCGGATGTCGCGGCCGGGGCGGAGCGCGGGACCGACCGTCCAGATATCCTCGACCCAGACATAGCCCTTGAAGCTCCGCGGGATCTTTCCGAGCTGCTCGGGCAGGCTGAGGCCCATCGGGCCGTCCTCGCCATAAGGACCGACGATCAGCACGCGGGCGTTCGCAGCCTTCATCCGCGCCAATGCGCGGTCGGGCCAGCCGGGAATCGCCCACTGATAGTTGAGCGGGACGGCGAGGGTTTCGCCCTTGCACGCCTCCGGCACGATCCCGAACCAGCCCTGAAGCGCATAGGCCTTGGTGCAGTCCTTGATGCCCTGCTTGCTCCACGCCCAGGCCTTGGGGAAGTGGGTGCGGATCCGCGCGACGGCGGCAGGGTCGCCGTAAAAGGCATCGCCAATGCCTTCGACTTCGCGGCCGGCGGCTTTCAGTGCGGCGGCGAGCATATCGGCCTCGGCCGGATCCTTGCTCTTGAAGTTGTATATGAGCGGCGTGCGCGGGGCGGCGCGAAGGCCCTCTTCGAGCGACGGGATGGGATATCTGCGCTGGCCGCGAAACGGGAAGGTCTTGCCGCCGTCCGGGCTGTAGCCGTGGCCGTTGTCGAGCGCCTGCAACTCGGCCAGCGTGAAATCGCGGACGTTGCCCTTGCCGTCAGTCCGACAATCGACCGTCCAGTCGTGGAATAGCGCGATCCTGCCGTCTTTCGTCGGCGCGATATCGACCTCGACCATGTCTGCGCCCTGGAGAATCGCATCCTCGATCGAGCGGGCGGTGTTCTCCAGCCGATCGTGCGTCGGCGCCTCGATCCGGGTCGCGGTGCAGGTGTCGTTGTCGATCCCGCGATGGTCGAACTGCTGTGCGACGCCGCGATGCGCTACGAGGCGAAGTGCCCCTTTCGGCTTCGGAGCGAGCCAGCTGGCGTTGAAGACGGTGATGGCGAGCAGCAAGACCGCCAGTACAAAGGCGGCAACGCCAAGCTTATGCTTCATCCAAGCGCATTCCTCGCATCTTCGGCGTCGCGTTCCATTTGCGTCTTGAGTTCTTCGACCGAATCGAACTTCGCTTCTGGGCGAAGGTAGGCGACCAAGGATGTCTCGATCGTCTGTCCGTAGAGGTGCTTGTTGAAGTCGAAAACATGCACTTCCAGCAATTCCTTGGGTGGATCGAACATCGGCCGGACGCCGAGGCTGGCGACTCCGTCATGCTCGCTTCCGTCGTCCAGCCGGACGCGGACAGCATAAATGCCGTAGGCGGGGCGCTGGTAGTCGCCGAGCTCGACATTGGCGGTCGGCCAGCCGAAATCGCGGCCGCGCTTGTCCCCGTCGATCACGGTGCCGCGGATTGCGAACGGGCGAGTGAGCATTCGGGTCGCCGTTCCGGGATCGCCGGCCTTCAGCGCCTCGCGGACCAGGCCGGAGGAAACGCGCTGCCCTTCCAGCAGGACAGGAGCGACCGTTTCGGCGAGGATTCCGTGATCGGCGCCCAGATCGGCCAGGATCGCCGCATTGCCGCCGCGCCCGCGGCCGAACGTGAAGTCGGACCCGGTGACGACGCCGGAGACTCTCAGCCTTTCCGCCAGGAGATCGCTGACAAAGGATTCGGCGCTCGTCGCTGCCAGGTCGGCGTCGAAGTCGAACACCAGCATCGCGTCGGCGCCGGCATGGGCGAACAATTCCTCGCGCTGGTCCAGGGTCGTCAGGCGGAACGGCGGTGTCTCCGGCCGGAAGAAGGCGACCGGGTGCGGATCGAAGGTGGCGACGATCACTGGCCGCCGCTCGTGCGCGCCGCGCTGGATCGCGCGCCCAACCACCGCTTGGTGTCCGAGGTGAAAGCCGTCAAAATTGCCAAGCGCGAGGATTGCCCCGGAGAGGTTGTCGTCGATCGGTTGGCGAGGCGAAAGACGCTTCATCGGCTGGGGATTAGCGGCTATCCAAGCCAAGTCCAGCTACTTGACTCTGCGGTTGCCCGCACATAGATGGCCCGCATCCCGTTCCACCGGCTGCCGGCGGCGCACTTGTGCGCGCGCCGTTTTTCCTTTGGAGTGCGGGGTCATTGCGACGAGATGGGGCGGCCGCCTGCCGCCCTGTGGAGCAGACGGAGAACGAACTAGCATGGCACGTATTGCCGGGGTCAATATCCCCACCAACAAGCGCGTTGAAATCGCGCTAACCTACATCCACGGCATTGGGCGCACCAAGGCCAAGGAAATCACCGAGAAGCTGAAGATTGCCTCGGAGCGCCGGGTCCAGGACCTGACGGATCAGGAAGTCCTGCAGATTCGCGAGACGATCGACGCCGATCACACCGTCGAGGGTGATCTTCGCCGCGAGACCGCGATGAACATCAAGCGGCTCATGGATCTCGCCTGCTACCGCGGCCTGCGTCACCGCAAGGGCCTGCCGGTTCGCGGCCAGCGCACGCACACCAATGCGCGCACTCGTAAGGGCAAGGCCAAGCCGATCGCCGGTAAAAAGAAGTAAGCGCTAGCTCGCGTCATTCGCGGGCAGCCTCTTCCAGCATTTCGAGGATTTTCTAATGGCTCAAGCACCTCAGCGCCTTCGCCGCCGCGAGCGCAAGAACATCACCGCCGGCGTCGCGCACGTGAACGCCAGCTTCAACAACACTATGATCACGATCACCGATGCGCAGGGCAATGCGATTGCCTGGTCCAGCGCCGGAATGATGGGCTTCAAGGGCAGCCGCAAGTCGACCCCCTATGCTGCCCAGGTCGCCGCCGAAGACGCCGGCCGCAAGGCCGCCGAGCATGGCGTCCGCACCCTCGAGGTCGAGGTCAAAGGTCCGGGTTCGGGCCGCGAGAGCGCGCTTCGTGCGCTCCAGGCGGTCGGTTTCCAGATCACGTCGATCCGCGACGTGACCCCGATCCCGCACAACGGCGTCCGTCCGTCCAAGCGCCGCCGCGTCTGACCGCTTTGGCGAAAGTGGTACTTTCGCCAAGGTAGGGAAGAAAAAAGTTAGAAATCCGGTGCTTCGGGGACGCCCGGCGGCACCACTGCCAAGGAAGAAACATGGCCGTCAACGCAAAGAACTGGCAGGAACTGAAGAAGCCCAACGCGCTCGAGAAGAAGGCTGGCGGCGGCGATACCCGTCGCAAGGCCTCGTTCGTCGCCGAGCCGCTTGAGCGCGGTTTCGGAATGACCCTCGGCAACTCGCTGCGCCGGGTTCTCCTGTCTTCGCTTCAAGGCGCCGCCGTCACCTCGATCAAGATCGAGGGCGTGCTCCACGAGTTCTCGAGCCTCGCTGGCGTTCGGGAAGATGTCACCGACATCGTCCTCAACATCAAGCAGGTCGCGCTGAAGATGGAAGGCGAAGGTCCCAAGCGCCTGACCCTGTCGGCGACCGGCCCGGGCGAAGTCACCGCAGGCCAGATCAACTGCCCGGGCGACATCGAGGTCACCAACCCGAACCTTGTCATCTGCCATCTCGACGAAGGCGCGACGCTTAACATGGAGCTGACCGCCGACATCGGTAAGGGTTATGTCCCGGCTGCAGCCAATCGTCCGGTCGATGCGCCGATCGGCCTTATCCCGGTCGACTCGCTGTACAGCCCGGTTCGCCAGGTTGCGTACAAGGTGGAAAACACGCGCGTCGGACAGGAGCTGGATTACGACAAGCTGACGCTAACGATCGAGACCGACGGAACCGTCCAGCCGGAAGATGCGCTCGCTTATGCCGCGCGCATCCTTCAGGATCAGCTGCAGCTGTTCGTCCACTTCGACGACGCAATGGTGCCGAGCCAGCCTTCGGGCATGATCGGCGGCGCGATGCCGATGGGCGAGACGATGGCCAGCGGCACGACCACCGACACCAACCAGCTCAACCGCTACCTTCTTAAGAAGGTGGACGAGCTGGAGCTTTCGGTGCGTTCGGCGAACTGCCTCAAGAACGACAACATCATCTACATCGGCGACCTGGTCCAGAAGACCGAGGCCGAGATGCTCCGCACGCCCAATTTCGGCCGCAAGAGCCTCAACGAGATCAAGGAAGTCCTTGCCTCGATGGGCCTCCGCCTCGGCATGGACATCCCCGGCTGGCCGCCTGAAAATATCGAGGAAATGGCCAAGAAGCTCGAGCAAGAGCTGCTAGGCTAACAGCCGATTGGGGCCTGTCAGGGGGACAGGTTCAAAGCAGCTCTCTGCTCGGCCGAATTGGGTTGTGGGCCGCCGCCCTGAGTGCGGCCCGGACTGGGGTGCCTGACACGGCCCCTTTACGAACGAAGGAATGAAATATGCGGCATCGCGTCGGACATCGTAAGCTACAGCGGACCTCCGCTCACCGTGCGGCGCTCCTGCGCAACATGGCGGCGGCGCTGATCAAGCACGAGCAGATTACCACCACCCTCGCCAAGGCAAAGGAACTGCGCCCCTACACCGAAAAGCTGATCACGCTGGCTAAGCGCGGCGGCCTTTCCAATCGCCGGCTGGCGATGAGCCGGCTGATGGACGAAGCGCAGCTCGCCAAGCTGTTCGATGTTCTGGCCGACCGCTACGCCAAGCGCGAGGGCGGCTACTGCCGCGTGATCAAGGCCGGCATTCGCCAGAGCGATGCGGCGCCGATGGCGATCATCGAATTCGTAGACCGGGACGTCGATGCAAAGGGCCAGGACAGCGGCCCGATCCTCGTCGAAGGCGAAGACGAACAAGCCTAAAAGTTCATCGCATCCCAATATTCGGGGCGTCGCGGGACAATCGCGACGCCCTTTTTCTTTTGGTGTCGTTTCGTGCGGGAAAGCTGCGGATTTGAGCGTGTGGACCCGAATGAGGCGCTCGCCTAGAAACGCGCCCGGTTAACGTAGCTGAACGGCAGGAATCCGCGTCATTCAGTCGCGATGCAGCCGTAACGACGTAGACACAATGTCATGGCGCCCAGTGGGTGGGCGCGTGTAAAGCGAAGGAGCAGGCCATGAAGGCTGTTACGAAAATTCTGCTCGGCGGCGCGGGCTTCGCGGCGCTGGCAGCAACGGCGGCCCCGGCCGCGGCCCAATATGGTTACGGTTATCCCGGCTACGGTGGCCAGTACGGCTACGGCCAGGGAAATGTCGTCGGAACCATCCTCGACTCGATCCTGGGCGGCCGCAGCTATGGCCAGAACGAACGCTATTCGGTCGAGCAGTGCGTCCGTGCGGTCGAGCACCGCATCAATACGCGCGGTTTCGACAATGAGCGCGGGCGGTATAGCCAGTACGGTTACGGCTACGGCTACAACAACCAGTATCGCAACTACCAGGGCGCGCGCGTCCTGTCGGTGACGGAGGTCCAGCGCCGTTCGAACGGCGGGCTGAAGATCATCGGCCTTGCGAGCACTGGCGCGAATGGTGCGGGCTACAACGGCTATGGCAACAACGGCTATGGCTACGACCAATATGGCTACGGCCAGTACGGTTATCAGCCGGTCGCCGATGCGCGCTTCGACTGCACCGTCGACCGCTATGGCCGGATCACGGACATCGACGCCAACCGCTACCGCGGCGGCTACTATCCGTATCGCCGCTACTAAAGTCTCCGGCTAAGCCGGAAACCAAAGATGCGCCGGGGTCCCCGCGACTCCGGCGCATTTCGTTTGGGCCCGGTTGCATGGGCGGGCGGTGATGACTATCGGCCCGTCATGACGCACCCCACCGACACCATCCTCATCGTCGACTTCGGAAGCCAGGTGACCCAGCTGATCGCCCGGCGGGTGCGTGAGGCCGGTGTCTATTGCGAGATCGCGCCGTTCACCACGGCCGAAGACGCGTTCACACGAATGAAGCCGCGCGGGATCATCCTGTCGGGTTCCCCCGCTGGCGTTCCGGAAGAGGGCTCCCCGCGAGCACCGCAGGCTCTGTTCGAAAGCGGCCTTCCGATCCTCGGCATCTGCTACGGCCAGCAGGTGATGAGCCACCAGCTTGGGGGCCGGGTCGAGGCGGGCGGCGCCGATGGCGAGCGCGACGGCGAGTTCGGCCGCGCGTTCCTTACTGTCACCGAGGATTGCGCCCTGTTCGACGGGCTGTGGAAGGTCGGCGAGCGCCACCAGGTGTGGATGAGCCACGGCGACAAAGTGACCGAGTTCGCCCCAGGCTTCCGGATCGTCGCGGTTAGCGACGGCGCACCGTTCGCCGTCATCGCCAACGACGAGAAGCAATATTTCGGGACGCAATTCCACCCGGAGGTCGCGCACACCCCGGACGGGGCCCGATTGATCGCCAACTTCGTCCGTCACATCTGCGGTTGCAGCGGCGATTGGACGATGGCCGCCTATCGCGAGACCAAGATCGCTGAAATTCGCGAGCAGGTTGGCGAAGGGCGCGTCATCTGCGGCCTTTCGGGCGGAGTCGACAGCGCGGTCGCGGCGGTGCTGATCCACGAGGCGATCGGCGACCAGCTGACCTGCGTGTTCGTCGATCACGGCCTGATGCGGATGGGCGAGGCGGAACAGGTCGTTTCGCTGTTCCGCAATTCGTACAACATCCCGCTGGTCCATGTGGACGCCAGCGAAGACTTCCTCGGCGGCCTCAAGGGCGTCACCGACCCGGAAGCCAAGCGCAAGTTCATCGGCGCCGAGTTCATCAACGTGTTCGAAACCGAAGCCAAGAAGGTCGGCGGCGCCGACTTCCTGGCCCAGGGTACGCTTTACCCCGACGTGATCGAAAGCGTCAGCTTCACTGGCGGACCGAGCGTGACGATCAAGAGCCACCACAATGTCGGCGGCCTGCCAGCGCGGATGAACATGAAGCTGGTCGAGCCGCTTCGCGAGCTATTCAAGGACGAGGTTCGCGAGCTTGGCCGCGAGCTAGGGCTGCCTGACGCATTTGTCGGCCGTCACCCGTTCCCCGGACCGGGCCTTGCGATCCGAATTCCTGGCGAGGTGACGAAGGAGCGCTGCGATATCCTGCGCAAGGCGGACGCCATCTACCTCGAGGAAATTCGCAATGCCGGGCTCTACGACGCCATCTGGCAGGCGTTCGCGGTCCTTCTGCCGGTCAAGACGGTCGGTGTCATGGGCGATTACCGGACCTACGACAGCGTCTGTGCACTTCGCGCGGTGACCAGCGTCGACGGCATGACTGCCGATATCTATCCGTTCGACGCGTCCTTCCTCAGCGCCGTCGCGACCCGGATCATCAACGAAGTCCAGGGCATCAACCGCGTGACCTACGATTACACGTCGAAGCCGCCCGGGACGATCGAGTGGGAGTGAGCCTGCCCTGCTGAAAGGGGGAAGCATGGATTGGAATGAAACGGCGAACGCCGTCCAGATCGTCGCCAACCTGGCCGTGGTCGCCTCGGTTTTGTTTCTCGTCGTCCAGTCGCGCCTTGGCATCCAGATGCTCCGCGAAGCCGCGGAACGCAATCACATGGACAAGCACCAGAGCGTCAGCAGGATCATCGCTGAAAATCCCCAGCTGGCGGAGTTATGGTCGCGCGGAAGTCGCCAGGGGATCGCCAGCCTGACCGAGCCCGAACGCGTCCAGTTCGTCAATTTCTTCACCTATGTCTTGCGCATCTGGGAAGAACTGTACCTTCAACAGGGCCGCGGTCTCATCGACAGCAAGATGTGGTCGGCCAATGTGCTCATTCTGCGCGATACCAAGGCGATGCCGGGCGCAAGCGATGCCTGGAGCATCCGGCGGCACCTTTTCACCGATGCGTTCCAACGGTTCTACGATGAGCAGGACAGTAGCCTCGCCAAGCCTCTTTACGAGCTCAAGGGCGGTCACAGCCCCTGATGGCTTCGGTCAAGGCGGAGCCGCCAAAAGTCCGTTCGTAGAATGACGGGATCACGGCCTAGTAAGATTGGAGTATAGGCATTGGCGTGAAAGGGGATGTTTCGATGCGCCCGCTGTATTTTGCTGCCGCTTCCTTCCTGATTACTTCGTTCGTGGCGCCGGCCGCGGCTCAAGCGCCTGGTGCTACTGCCGACGAACCGATCGTCGTCCAGGGCCAGCGCGACACCGAGGATCGGCCTTCCGTCGTGACGAAGCTTCGGCGCATGATCGACGAGTCCACGGGCGACCAGCTCGCGCGCTTCGAGGACGAGATTTGTCCGGCGGTGATCGGAATGCCGGCCGACTGGACCGCCATACTGGCTCGAATCATTCGCGAAAATATCGTCGCGACGGGCGGCAAGGTCGGCAAGGAGGGATGCTCGGTCAACGCGGCCGTCATCTTCATCGACCAGCCGCAGGAATTGCTCTGGGCGTTGAACAAGGAGGAGCCGAGCTTCTTCATGAACATGAGCCCGCGCGAGTTCGACCAGTTTTCGGGGCCGCGCCGCGCCGCCTACAGCTGGCATACGGTGAACACGTACACCAAGGACGGCGTCCATATGGACAAAGTGTCGCGTTTCGCCTCGGCGACGCGCCTCTACACCAACGTCCGCGAAGAGATGGAATCCGGCCTGGTCGTGATCGACCGCCGGGCGACAATCGGCAAGAGCCTGCGCCAGCTCGCCGATTTTGCGACCATGCACCTGATGCTCGACGTCAACTGGCGAACGCCGCATGTCGACCGCTCATCGATCCTGTCGCTGTTCCATTCCCACGACGACGGCCCACCGCTGCGCATGTCGTCGTTCGACCGCAACGCGCTGAGCGGCTTCTACCTACAACGGGAAAACAATCGCACTGCGGACCAGCAACGGCAGAATATCGCTCGGGCGATCGAACGGCAGGAGGAAGGAAAGTCGGCAGTCGGCACCAAGCGAGACGACTAGCTCTGGTTCCAATGGTGCGATGAAGGCATAGCCGCCGAATGATCACGCTTCACGGGATTCCCAATTGCGACACGGTGAAGAAGGCGCGGGCGTGGCTCGATGCCCAAGGCGTCGACTATCGCTTCCATGACTTCAAGAAGCTCGGCGTAAGTGCCGAAATGCTTGAGCGCTGGGCGGAAAGCGCCGGTTGGGAGACCTTGCTCAACCGGCGCGGGACGACATTCCGAGCGCTTTCCGACCCCGACAAGGCGGACATCGACCGCGACAAGGCCGTGCGGCTGATGGAAGCCAATCCCAGCCTCATCAAGCGGCCGGTGGTCGAGGACGAAAGCGGCAAGGTCACGGTCGGCTTCTCGAACGAAGCGTTCGAAACCGAGTGGAAGCCATGAAGCCGCCACTTTTCTCGGCAAGGACGAGACACTAACTTCACGGACGTGACCATGCTCGACCTTGCCCGAATTCGCGCAGCCGAAGTTCAGGAAAAGCCATATCCGTTCTTCACGGTAGAACAGGCGATCCTTGCCGATTCCGTCGATCGTGTGGCTTCCGATTTCCCGAAGATCGGCCGGGCAGGGGTGGTCAACCCATCCGACACTTCGCCTGGTCCGGCCTTCGCCGCCCTTCTTGACGAACTGAAGGGCGATGCGTTTCGGTCGGTCATCGCCGAAAAATTCGACGTCACGCTCGATGGTTTGGACATCAAGATCAACCTGCGCGGTCACGCCCGCAAGACGGACGGGAACATTCATACGGACACGCCGACCAAGGCTGTGACCGTCCTGCTCTATTTCAACAAGGAGCAGGAAGCCGCGTCGTCGGAAACAGGTCTGCGCATCCTCAAGAATAGCAGCGACCTCGACGATTATGTGGCCGAGGTCCCGCCGTTGCTCGGCAACATGCTGGCGTTCAAGGTCACTCCGAACTGCTGGCACGGGCACAAGCCGTTCGAAGGCGAGCGGCGTTCGCTCCAGCTCAACTATCTGAGCGGCCTCGAACGCACGAAAAAGCATGAGCGGGTCCGCCGCTTCTTCCGGCACGTCGGCCGCCGCATCGGGCTGGATTAAGCCTGACACTCGGCGCGGCACTGTTGCTGAACGGCCTCGTAAGACCCGGTTCAGCCCGGTTTCGCTAGCTTTTCGGCCATGAACTGGAAACTTCCCACTGCCATTGCGGCCATGTCCGCAGCCCTGTTGGTCACGGGTCCGGCCTTCGCCGATCCGCGCGAGGCCAGTCCCAACGACCCTACATGCCGCGAAGGCAGCAAGCCGGCGTTGCTGGTTCGCGTGACCGGCCTGAAGAACGGGTCCGGCAAGGTCCGGGTCCAGGCTTATGGCCCTGGCGCCTCGAACCATCTCAAGAAGGGCAAGTGGGCCGGGCGCGTCGACGTTCCGCTCAATGGCCGGCGCAGCGTCGACGTCTGTCTGCCACTGCCATCCGCCGGCACCTATTCGGCCGCGATTCGCCACGATGCCAATGCCAACCGCAAGTCGGACTGGAACGATGGCGCGGCCTTTTCGCGCAATCCGAAGCTTGGGCTGACCACCAAGCCGAGTTTCGGCCAGACCGCCGTGCGCGTTGGCAACGGGCCAACCCGCATCAGCGTCGTCCTGAATTACCGTCAGGGCCTAAGCGTCGGTCCGATCTAGGCTGAGCCCGAAACCCGCCACGCTTCGCTTGTCGGGGCCTTACGCCTGGCGGCTCTAGCGGTACGCGATCAGCCGCCCACCCTCGGTGAGGATGTAAAGCGTCGAGCCGGCGACAACCGGCTGCGCGGTGACACCGTCGCCGGCACCGGTCTGGCTTTGAACCACGCCGGTTGCCGGATCGATGTTGATCAGCGTGCCGTTCGTTCCGGCCACGATCAGCCGTCCGCCGGCCAGAACCGGGCCCGAATAGTAGATCGGACCCTTCTTGCCGGCCTGGTCCCGCCAGCGGCGGAGCTCGGTAAGCCAACGGATCTTGCCGTTGGCGCGGCTCATCGCCAGCACCTTGCCTTCGTCGGTCGCAACGAACACCCAGTCGCCCGCGACCCACGGCGTCGCGATGCTCCCGACATTCTGCTCCCAGATGCGCTGGCCGCTGGTCAGTTCAAGCGCGACCATTCGGCCGCCCTTGCCGAGCGCGAACACCTGGTTGCCGTCGATGACTGGATCGGCGTCGACGTCCGAAAGCGAAGCGACGCTGGTCGACATGGTCGTGCGCTGCAACGCATCCTGCCAGACGACGCGGCCATTTTCGTAGCGGTAGGCATTGAGCTCGCCCGAGGAGAAGCCGGCGACCACCGTTCCGCGCGCCACGGCAGGGGCGCCTGAGCCGAACACGCCGGCGATTTCCAGCGCCGCCGCGCTCGACCAGTTCGTCGCGCCGTCAGCCGTCTTCAGGGAGAATAGCTGGTTGTCTTGGCTCATCACGTAAAGCGCGTCGCCGACCACGGTCGGCGCACCGCGCAGCGGACCGGCCGGCTTCACCGTCCAGATCGGCGCTCCGGTTCCCGCGTCGAGCGCTGCGACGTAACCGAGACCGTTGGTCGCGTAGATGCGGCCGTTATCGAAAGCGACTCCGCCGCCGTAGAGCACGGCGCGGTCCTTGCCTGCGTCGCCGAAGCGCGCGCTCCAGATTTCGCCGCCATTGCGGGTATCGAATGCGCGCACCACGCCTAGCGTATCGATGGTGTAGACCCGGCCGCCGCCGACTACGGGGCCGGTAACCAGCCGGGCGCCGCTGTGGTTGCCTTCGCCGATCCGCGCAGTCCATGCCGTTCCCAGCGCCTGGCCGAGCGCGACATGGCCGACCGACTTGTAAGCATTGCCGCCGGACTGCGCCCATTCCTCGTTGGCGACGGCCTCGGGCAGGACCATGGGCATTGCCGCGGTCTCCGGATCGACCTGAAGCTCGATTTCGTTGACAAGGACGGAAACCCGCTCGCCGACGGTCGGCGTTTCCACCCTGTCCTTCTTGAACGGGTTGCAGGCCGTCACCAGCGCGGACGCGCTGACGATCAGCACGAGGTTACGATTACGAAGCGTCATCGGGATTGTGGTCCTTTGGAAAGATCGTCGATCGCCGCAGAAGCGTCCACGCCGAGCGTTCCGGCAATCTGGACGGCACGGCTGCGGATCGTCATCGGTACGGTCTTGTTGCCGGCAAGCGCGGCGAACAGGCGGCCGGCCTCGGCGGTCTTGTTCTGCTTGAGCAATGCCATCGCCGTCATTTCGCCGGCACTCCCGAACCAGGCGCTCTCTGGCTTGGCCAGCGGCTCAAGCCGGGCGATGACTGCCGCCGGCTCGAGCGTGTCGAATTCCAGAGCGGTCATCCGGATGGTCGCGAGGTCGCGCGTTGACTGGGCGATGCCGCTGTCCGCCGCAAGCCCGCGATAAAGCGCGATTGCCCCCGTCTTGTCGCCCTTGGAAAGCAGCACCGCCGCCTTGGTCAGCTTGGCCTGGGCGGCGATTCCTTCGGAGGAGCTTTCGAGCAGCGGGTCCAGCTTCTTGTCGACCCCCGTGCGGCCGGCGCCGATTTCCTCCATCGCGGCAACAAGTGTTTCGCTGTCGCGCGCTGCGGCTTCCTGCTGACGGTTGTGCCAATAGAGGTAGCCCGCCACCAGCGCGAGCAGCAGAAGGACGCCGCCGACGATCAGCGGGGCGTTTTTCTTGAGGAGCTGTTCGGCCTGGTCCCGGCGGAGGTTCTCATCGACCTCGCGCAGGAAGGCTTCGTTGGTATCCGAAGGAGGGAGAGCCAAAAATTACCTCTTCATGGGCGGGACGTCACAGGGGCCATGCTTCCTCCCCCGCCTGAACGGAAGCTTGCCGGATGCGAGCGTCTAGCGGGCGGAGGAACGAAAGGCAAAGGGCAGCATCAGTGCAGAACAAGATACGTGACAACGCTAATCGCTGCGTTTTGAACGGCGATCAACATCCAGAATGCTCGCGGCTCCTCACTTCGAATAAGGGCGCGCGCATAAGAGGGAAATGCTGCCCCGAAAACAACCTGAGCGATTAGGGCTGCCCACAAGACAAGGAGCGCAAGTTGGCTATCCGCGAAGGTCCTGTTGGTAGGCAAGAATAGGAATAACAGTAGCGCAATCGGCAAAGCTATCCACTTCGCGAGCCGCTGTTTTGGAGTTTCCGGCAGTTCCGCCTCGCCGTCGTAATCAGGATTGTAGCGCGATTCGCGGTAACTCATTTCAGATCTTCGGCCGATACGTCTGCTCGGCGGTCGGGAAGGTGCGAGCCCGCACTTCCTCGCGATAGGCGGCAGCGGCGGCGCCGATTTCGCTCGCCAGATTCGCATAGCGTTTGACGAAGCGCGGAGTCCGCTCGAACAGGCCGAGCATGTCCTCGGTCACCAGCACTTGGCCGTCGCAATTTGCGGAAGCGCCGATGCCGATGGTCGGAACGTCGATCGCCTTCGTCACCTTGTCGGCGATCGATTCCATCACGCCTTCCACGACGACGCAGAAAGCGCCGGCCTGGGCGACCGCATTGGCGTCGCCGACGATCTTTTTCGCTTCGGCATCGGATTTCCCCCGCGCGCCATAGCCGCCGAGCACGTTGACGGCCTGAGGAGTGAGGCCGACATGACCGATGACGGGAATTCCCCGGCCGGTCAGGAAAGCAATGGTGTCGGCCATCGCCTCGCCGCCCTCCAGCTTCACTGCCGCGCAGCCGGTTTCCTTCAAGATCCGGCTTGCGCTGGCGAACGCCCGTTCGGGCGAGCCTTCATAGCTGCCGAAAGGCATGTCGACCGCGACCAGCGCGTGCCAGCTTCCGCGCACGACAGCGGCGCCGTGCGCGCACATCATTTCCAGCGTGACCGGAACGGTCGACGGAAGGCCGTAGATCACCTGTCCAAGGCTGTCGCCGACCAGCAGGATCTCGCAATGCGGGTCGAGCAATTGCGCATAGCGCATCGTGTAGGCGGTCAGCATGACGACCGGCTCGGCGGTCTCCCCGTCGACCTTGCGCGCCCGGATCGCGGGCACCGTCATGCGCTTTCCAGGAACCGGCGAGGGGGTCGCCCGGCTGGTCGCCGTATCGATGGTGAAAGTGGACATTCGGTCCTTCTAGCGGCTGGTGCGATGCACAACCAGTCCGGTCACGGCCACGTCTTGCCGACAACGAAGGAAAGTTATGGACGTAGATGCGTAATCCTTGCAGCATCCTCGGCCGATTTACGCCAAATTGCTGAGAAAGGTTTCGCATGGCCCTAATTCGTATTGTGCTCGCGGTCGCTGCGCTGAGCAGCGCTGGTGCCGTCTTCGCTCAACAGGGGGCGTCCGCCGCCGACCCTCAGGCTGCGACGCCCGCCGATTCGGCCACCCCGGCAGAACCGGCCACGCCAGCAGAACCGGCCACGCCAGCAGAACCGGCCACGCCAGCAGAACCCGCCACGCCAGCCGCCGAAGCGACTCAAACGGCTGATGCCGCGGCTGCTGCCGAAGCCACCCCGCCGGGCGAGGTGAAGAAGGCCAAGAAAAAGCAACGGACACGCCAGTCGAAAATGACCGGCATGAAGGGCTGGTAAGAGCGAAACGATCTTCCTCGGTGCGCCCGCGTCTTCCCCTGGCGCGGGCGCGCTTTCCGTTTAGTGCAGCCAGCCCGAGCGGCGAGCGCGGCGGGCGAAGTGCCAGATCACGCCGCAGACCACGACGATCAGGAAGGGCAGGAACAGCATGTCCGAACCGACCAGGTTGCGAAGCGCGGGTACGGTCAACAGGCCGGAAAATTGCACGACGACAGCAATTAGCGAAACGAGCAGCAGCGGCTCGGCCAGCTTGCGGCGCATCAGCAAGAGGATGGCGGCAACCAGCCCGATCCAGACGGCGAGGGCGTAGGCCCCGGTCATCCAAACGGGGGTCGCGTCCCACATCTGCCGCTGGTCGGCCGGCAGGGCCGCCGGGTCGACGCTGACCTGCATGAGGTACATCGCGCAGCCGATAAGCTCCCAGGCCAGAGCGCCCAGCGCCGCCAAGGTAAACCAGCGCGGCGCGCCTGCTCGATTGTCTTCGTCCATCGTCTGCCCCCTCGTTTTGACAGGCGCGAAGGTGACGGCGTTCCACCTTCGGTGCAAGCGTCGGTTGACCCCGGGAGCGGGGGCGGGCAGTGCGCTTCGCACATATGCCCCTCCCAGTCGTCGCCATCGTCGGCCGTCCCAATGTCGGCAAATCGACCCTATTCAACAGGCTGGTCGGCAAGCGCGTTGCGCTGGTCGACGACCGCCCGGGCGTGACCCGCGACCGGCGCGAGGGCGATGCCGAGCTTCTCGGCCTCAAGTTCCGGGTGATGGATACTGCCGGCTTCGAGGACGAGGACGCCCAGTCGCTTCCCGGCCGGATGCGGGTGCAGACCGAGGCGGCAGTCGAAGCCGCCGATGTCGCGCTTTTCGTGATCGACGCTCGCGAAGGGCTGACCCCGCTCGATGAGGAAATCGCCCGCTGGCTTCGCGGCAGCAAGACTCCGGTCATCCTCGCCGCCAACAAGGCCGAAGGTCGGGCGGGGGAGGCCGGGCGGATGGAAGCCTATGCGCTTGGCATGGGCGAGCCGTTCGCCTTGTCCGCCGAGCATGGCGAGGGCCTCGTCGACCTGTTCGAAGCCATTCGACCCTTCGTCGAGCGTGAAGAGGACGAAGCCGCAGAGCCGGACGATGGCGAGGAAAGGCCCCTCGGACCCTTGAAGCTGGCGATCGTCGGCCGCCCAAACGCCGGCAAGTCGACGCTCGTCAACAAGATGCTCGGCGAGGACCGGATGATCACTGGGCCGGAAGCCGGCATTACCCGCGACAGCATCTCGATCGATTGGCAATGGCAGGGCCGGGACGTGACGCTGGTCGATACGGCGGGCCTCAGGAAACGCGCCAAGATCGACGACAAGCTGGAAAAACTGAGTGCCGCCGACACGCGCCGCGCGATCGACATGGCGGAAGTCGTTGTCCTGCTGCTCGACGCCACGCGCGGACTCGAAGCGCAGGACCTCAAGATCGCCGACCAAGTGATCGAGGAAGGACGGGCGCTCATTATCGCGCTCAACAAGTGGGATGTCGCCGAACATGCATCCAGCCTGTTCAACGGGGTCAAGGCCGCGCTCGAAGAGGGCCTGAGCCAACTGAAAGGGGTCTATGTCCTCACCGTCAGCGGCAAGACCGGCAAGGGCATCGACCAGCTGATCAACGCCGCCTTCGAGCTTCGCGACGCATGGAGCATGCGGGTCGGCACTGGTGAGCTCAATCGCTGGTTCGCGCGCGCGATCGAGGCCAATCCGCCACCCGCACCCGGCGGCAAGCGAATCAAGCTTCGCTACATCACCCAGGTGAAGTCGCGCCCGCCGACGTTCGTCATCTTCGGCAACCGGGTCGACGAGCTTCCCGGAAGCTACGAACGCTATCTGCTCAATTCGATGCGCCGCGACCTCAAGATCGGTCCCGTCCCGCTCCGCCTCAATCTGCGGGCTTCGAAAAATCCGTTCGGATCGAAGGCGCAATAAAGAGAAGCTTTACCCTTTCGGGTGCACAAGGCGCTGGTGGGACTGCGCCGATTGGCGGCGCGAGGGAGTGACAAAGTGGACGACGTCAGCCTCGTCGATTGGACGCATTTCGAGCGCTCGCGCGCGGAGCTTGGTCCCGGATTCATACGGATTTTGGGCTATTACCGCGAAGACGGGGAAAAAAGCGTCGCCCAGATCGAGCAGGCGATGCGCGAGCACAATACGATCGCGCTGGTCATCCCCGCACATACGCTGAAGGGCGAGTCGCGGCAGTTCGGCGCCGAGCCGCTGGCGGAGATCGCCGAGAAGATCGAGAATGTCGCCCGATCCTGCATCGAGACTCATCGCTTCCCGGATGAGCTGATCCCGGACGTCGTCGCGCTCCGCAAAATGTTCCAGCGCACGCTGGAGCTGTTCGACCAGGCCACCAACCCGCTGCTGACCCGCGCGGCGCCGGGCGGTTTCGGTCGCAAGGTCGCGAACCAGGATTTCGGCCGAATCTAGACTTTGCGCATCGCCTGCGGCCGGCCGCGTGCGAGGCTCCGCCACAGCCATTCGAGCGGGCCATAGTTGAACCGCGCGAGCCACGGCTTCGACCACAGCAGCACCAGCGCCCACACCATGGGAACGGCGAGCCAAGCCTCGACACGCGTCACCTTGCCGTAGAGGCCCAAGCCCCAGCCGTAGAAGATAGCCGTGCAGACCAGCGACGTGCCGATATAATTGGTGAAGGCTGTCCGCCCGACGGCCGCGACCCTATTCACCGCCCGGCTGTTTCGGCGCGACCACAGCACCAGCAGGGCCGCGTAGCCCAGCGCCTGCGCAAATCGGAACGGCACCATCGCCGCCAGGAAGCCGCCGAGCACAAGCGGAACGTAGAAGCCGGTCATCAGGTCGGCGACCACCAGTGCGGCATGTCCGGCCAGGCCGATCCCAATCCCCAAGCTGCGATCCGACGGTAGGTGGCGTCGTCCCATGCCCCGGTGAAGAAGCCGGAGCGATAGCCCGCCATCCCGACCAGCATGAGCGACAAGGTGTCGGGCAGAAGGGCGAGACTGTTTGAGAAGATCGCCCACAGCTTCGACCATTCGTAGGCGACGATACCGCTCCAGCTGCCGCCGTAGATGGCCTGCTCGCGGGCGATGTCGGAGGGAATTGCGAAGACCGAGCTGGCGTTGGCGTTCCAGTTGCGGATCATTTCCGGCGCGGCATTGGGCGCGTGGGCGGCAAGGTCCTGGTGGACCAGGGTCGCGGCGATCGCCGCGAACAGGACAGTGTGGATGATGGCGAAGATCCCCGCGGCAAGGATCATTCGCGTCGCGCTGGACCGTGCCCAGAGTAGGGCGACAAACCCCGTCAGGGCGTAAAGGGTAAGGATATCTCCGTGCCAGATGAGCACGGCGTGGGCGAGGCCGAGGGCCAGCAGCACCGTCATCCTGCGGACATGCAGCCACGCGCCCCATTCCCCGGCCGCTTCGGCCTTGTCGATGACCAGCAGCATCGACGCCCCGAACAGCATCGAGAACAGCGAACGGAATTTGCCGTCGACCAGCAGCATATTGACGGCCCACAGCGCCAGGTCGCCGACGCTGGCGTCGCGATAGGCCTGCGGGTTGAGGTAGGCCGCGCGGACCATCGAGAAATCGACGATATTGACGCTCAATATGCCCATCACGGCGATCCCGCGAATGAGGTCGAGAGTCAGGTAGCGCGTGCCGGAAGCTTCAGTCGGGACGGTGGACATTGGCGCGGCCGGCACTCCAGCGTGAGGCCTGGTGTTTTAGCTACATAAGACAGCAAGGCAAGCGCCCTTTGTGCGCGTTACTCCTCGGCAGCTTCCGATTGCAGCTGGATATAATTGTGGATGCCCATTTGCCGGATCAACTCGAACTGTGTTTCGATAAAATCGACATGGCCCTCCTCGGCCGCGAGAACCTCGGCGAATAGGTCGCGGCTGGTAAAGTCTTTCACGCTCTCGCAATAAGCGACGCCCTCGCGGTACATTGCGACCGCCTCCAGCTCAGCCTCAAGGTCGGCCTTCAGGATTTCCTCGACCGTCTCGCCGATGCGCAGGCTGCCCAGCGACTGGAAGTTGGGGAAGCCGTCGAGGAACAGGATGCGGTCGGAGAATTTGTCCGCATGCTTCATCTCGTCGATCGATTCGTGGCGTTCATATTCCGCCAGCTTCTTGACGCCCCAGTTTTCGAGCAGGCGATAGTGCAGCCAGTACTGGTTGATCGCGGTCAGCTCGGCCTTGAGCGCCTCGTTCAGTAGCTCGATGACCTTTGGGTCGCCCTTCATGGTTCTCTCCTCGCGGAGCTAAGGCCCTAGGCCTCCGGGCCAACCAAGGGAAGGGCAAAAATGGCGGAAAAGCCAGAAAAATATGCGAATGCGAGTCACTCGCAGTCGCGTACCTTTAGGCTGCGCGCTGGTCGATCTCGGGCGGGTTGCTGAGCACCTGCTCGACGATATCGTCGGCGAGTTCCTGGCAGCCGCCGCATTCGAATTCGCAACCCATCGAGGCGTAAGCCGATCGGGCGTCGGTGCAGCCACGAGCAGCGGCCGCGCGGATGTCGCAATCCCGAATCACATTGCACGAGCAGATGATCATAGGAGTCGTATATGCGATAATGCGAACCATTCGCAAGTATTATCGCAAGCGTTCCTTTAGGTGACGTGCTGCGATGATCGCGATCGGAATTCCGACCAGTACGATGTGCGCGAACAATTGCGTCGCGATGGACAGCGGCTTTGGGGGAAGAGGGGTGTCGAAGCGCAGTGGAACGACGACCCAGTTCATGATCGCGTAGGTTAGAACGCCGTAGGCAATGCCGCCGCGGACCGGCATGTCGACAAGGTGCGCGCTTCGTTCGCAATTCGCGAACCAGAAATAGGCCGCCGCCATGATGGCCATCAGGATGAAGTGAACGACGAGGCCGAGCGCCGCTCCGGCGGTTCCCATATCGGTCGCGCCGGGGAATGGCCCAGAGGCGACGTAGCGGAGCATGTCCGGTATCTCGCGGCCATAAGCCGAGGTCAGGATCATCGCGAACAGGATGTCGAGCGTGCCCGCGACAAGCGTGGCAATCGCGATCGGTCGAAGCATGACAGTCCCCCTTGTTGCGGGAGACTTGCTGCTCAGGCGAAGAAAGGCAACAGCCCTAGAGCTCGTTCGACATCAGCGTGGGGAAGAACCCCTCGTGCGCGGCGCGCAGGTCGGCGAGGGACGCCGCGAAGCCCGGTCCGCGAACGCCGTCGCCTCCAGTCGTGCCGATCGGCGCTGCGAAAAGGTTGGCGGCCGATGCCGCGGCGATGACGCCATTCGCATCGCGCGTCGTAACCAGCATCCTTCCCTGATCCTCGCCGAACATGATCGCAACCGGGTTGGGGACATTGGGAAGCGTGAGCTCAACGCCGATCATTCCGGCCAGGGCCATTTCGGCAATCGCGACGAGCGCGCCACCGTCGCTGATGTCGTGAACGCCGCTTACACGTCCGTCCCGGATCAAGTCACAGGCAAGGCGGCCAAGCCGCTTTTCAACGTCGAGATCGACGGTTGGCGCAGCGCCGTCCTTCCGGCCGTGGCAGACGTCTAGCCAGAGCGATTGCCCGACATGGCCGGTCGAATGACCAATTAGCACAAGAGTTTCACCCTCCGCCTTGAACGCGATTGTCGCCGACTTCGACCAATCGTCGAGCAGGCCGACGCCGCCGATCGCCGGGGTGGGGAGGATGGCGCTTCCGCCGCCGGTCGCCTTGCTCTCGTTGTAGAGGCTGACGTTTCCACTGACGATCGGGAAGTCGAGCGCGCGACAGGCAACGCCCATGCCGCGAAGCGCCTCGACGAACTGGGCCATGATCTCCGGCCGCTGCGGATTGCCGAAGTTAAGGCAGTTCGTCACCGCGAGCGGACGCGCACCGACCGCGCAGAGGTTGCGATAGGCTTCGGCAATCGCCTGCTTCCCGCCCTCATAGGGGTCGGCATAGACGTAGCGCGGCGTGCAGTCGGTGGTGATCGCCAGCGCCTTCCTCGAGCCGTGGACACGGACGACCGCCGCATCACCGCCCGGTTTCTGGACGGTGTCGGCGCCGACTTGGCTGTCGTACTGCTCCCAGATCCAGCGCCGCGAGGCGAGGTTCGGCGAACCCATCAGCTTGAGCAAGTCGGCGGCGATGTTCGCGCTTTTGGGCACATCGCCGAGCGGCTTAACCTTCGCCCACGCCTTATATTCGTCGAGGCTCAGGTGCGGCCGGTCATATTCCGGCGCGGCGTCGGCTAGCGGGCCGAGCGGGATGTCGCACACGACATCGCCTTGCCACTCCAGCACCATGTGGCCGGTATCGGTGACTTCGCCGATCACCGCGAAGTCCAATTCCCACTTTCTGAAGATGGCTTCGGCCTCGGCCTCGCGACCGGGCTTCAGGACCATCAGCATCCGCTCCTGGGACTCCGACAACATCATCTCATAGGGCGTCATGCCCTCCTCGCGCTGCGGCACCTTGTCCATGTCGAGGCGGATTCCGGCCCCGCCCTTAGACGCCATCTCGACGCTCGAACTGGTGAGGCCGGCCGCGCCCATGTCTTGGATGGCGACGATCGCGTCGGTCGCCATCAGTTCGAGGCAGGCCTCGATCAGCAGTTTCTCGGTGAACGGGTCGCCGACCTGGACCGTCGGGCGCTTCTCGTCGCTATTCTCGTCGAAGTCCGCCGACGCCATGGTCGCGCCGTGGATTCCGTCGCGGCCGGTCTTGGAGCCGACATAGACGATCGGATTGCCGATGCCGGTCGCCGCCGAATAAAAAATCTTGTCCGTCTTGGCGACGCCGACGGTCATGGCGTTGACCAGGATGTTGCCGTCATAGGCCGTATCGAAATTGACCTCGCCGCCGACGGTCGGAACGCCGACGCAATTGCCGTAACCGCCGATCCCGCTGACGACGCCGCTGATCAGGTGACGCATCTTCGGATGGTCCGGCCGGCCGAAGCGCAGCGCGTTCATATTGGCGATCGGCCGTGCGCCCATGGTGAAGACGTCGCGCAAAATACCGCCGACGCCGGTCGCGGCGCCCTGATAAGGCTCGATGTAGGACGGGTGGTTGTGGCTCTCCATCTTGAAGATCGCCGCATCGCCGTCGCCGATGTCGATCACGCCTGCGTTTTCGCCCGGGCCGCAGATCACCCACGGCGCCTCGGTCGGCAGCTTCTTCAGGTGCAGGCGCGAGCTCTTGTAGCTGCAATGCTCGGACCACATGACCGAGAAGATCCCAAGCTCGACCAGGTTCGGCTCGCGCCCAAGCGCGGCAAGTATACGGTCATACTCCTCGGTGCTCAGGCCGTGCTCGGCGACGATTTGCGGGGTGATGACGGGGGCGGTGGCTTCGGCGACGGTCATGGCGGCCCCGTAGCCCCGCAGCGCCCAAAGAAAAACCCCCGGCGCCGGGCCGGGGGTCGGTTGATTCATCGGGCGTGGTGCCCGCCTGCCTCGAAGGAAGGCCCCTTACTTCTTGCAGCTCTTGCCGTTGAAGGTGATTTCCGAAGCCTTCGGGTCGCCCTTCAGGGTCGTCCCTTCGGCGGTGTAATCGCCGCCGGCCTCGGCTTGCGCCACGTTCACGCCGCTGCCGCCTTCCGGCGTCACGCGCGCGCTGCTGACCTTGCCGTCGGATAGCCAGTCCACCGACAGGACGCTGTTGTCGCCGCAGCGATATTTGTGGCTGGCGACGATCGAAGGGGGAAGCTGGACGTTGGCGACCGCATTGGCGAGCTCGGCTCCGCCGCGCGGATCGGCAGGACCGCCGGTGATGACTTCGGGCGAGGTGTCGCAACCGGCGAGCGCGGCGGCGAGCACGAGTAGATTCAGTTGCTTTTTCATACGGATACCCATCTCGGGCGGTTTTTGCGGTGCGTCAAGCTTTCGGTTCCGGGCGCCATCAAGATTTGCAATGCGACGTGGCGATGCATAGGCTGTGCTCCATGAGTGGGGAGGAGCCGTCTCATCGGCAACGCATCAGGATCGGGCTGACCGGCCTGGCGTTCGTGTTCCTGTTGGTGATCATCGGCGCGGCAATCACGCGTTGGAGCACCGAGCCGGACCTGACGAATGCCGGCGCTGGCAACGCCATCGTCCAGCCCAACGATCCGCTGGCGGAGATTGGCGCTGCGCCGGGCGAATCGTCCGCGGCCAATGCGGCATCGAGCGAGAACCAGCAGTCCGGCGCACGGTGAGGCGGATCCTTGCCGCCCTCGCGCTGGTGCTGACAGCGGGCGCCTGTGGCGATGGCAAGACGGCCCGATCTGATTCCAAGCCCGATCTTTACCTGATCACCCCGCTGCCCTTTCTGTTCGGTGAAACCTTCGGGCTCGACTCCAAGGCGCTGCCGATCGCAACCAGTCTTCAGGAACGCTACCGTTTGGTCGGCGTGGATTTGCCGAGTCAGGTTCCGGCCGGTGCCACCTTGTTGATGATCCAGCCGCGCGCGCTTCCGGCCGAGGAATTGGTTGCCCTGGACAATTGGGTGAGGGCCGGGGGACGGCTGGTCCTGCTTGCCGACCCGCGGCTCGAATGGCCGAGCGAGCGGCCGCCGGGCGATCCGCTCCGGCCTCCGCCGATGTTCGCAGATACCGGCTTGCTTGAGCATTGGCAGTTAAGGCTCGACGCCCCGGACAAGGCGGGGCCAGTCACCGTCGCCGGGGTGACTTATGTGTCGCCGGGCAAGCTGGTGGGTCGCGGGCCGTGCGCCGTGGAAGCCGCTGGCCACGTCGCGCGCTGCAAGCTCGAAACGGGCCGCGCGATCATCGTCGCCGATGCCGACTGGCTCAATGACGCGCTGGTCGAGCAGGCCGGCGCCACGTTCGATTCTCAGGAACGAGCGCTCGAGGCGCTGCTTCGCGACTGAATTTCCCGAGTCGACGCGATTCGAGAACCCCACAAACTTATCCACAGGTTCGCGCTCAAGAACAGTCCGTGAACAGCGGGCCGTGATTGTTGCGTTATTGCCGCAATTTCCCAAGGAAAAGCGCCGTTTGGGCATGAAATCCCATGAAATGGCATCAAAATCCATTGTGTCCCTGGGTCGCTTGAGTTACCAACATCACTGGCGCGGGGCGATCCTCACCTTTGACGGAAGGACGCGGGGCGGACGGCGATGCCGTTCACCCTGCGAACGGGAAAGCTGTGCGTCCCCGGGGAGTAAACAGGGTGGCACTGGAGCATCTCTTTCAAGGAAGCGCGTTGAACGCGGTTGACGCCAAGGGCCGCGTCTCCGTTCCCGCATTCCTTCGCTCCGTCATCGAACGCCGCGGCGACGCCCGCACGATCGTTCTCGCCAAGCACGAGGTCTTCCCCTGCCTCAGCGCCTACGACCCCGCTTACGCAGCCCTCAAATATGCCAAGATCGAACGCCTCGCCGAGAAGGAAGAGACCTCCGGCGGAAGCGACCTCGAATATGCGCGCCGCACGCTGATGGCCTTCGGCGCGACCGAGGAAGTTCCCTATGACAGTTCGGGCCGGATCCTGCTTCCCCCGATGATGCGCCGCAAGGGCGCCATCGAGGATCTGGCCCTCTTCATCGGTGCCGGCGAAACCTTCCAGCTGTGGAACCCGCGGCTGTTCCTCGAGGACGAGAACGTTCCCGAGGACATGAAGGACATCGCCCGCTTCCGGCTTGAGGAAAGGGGCCTGTCGCTATGACCGGCGCCGAACCCCGCGAAAGCCAGGCACCTCATGTCCCCGTGCTGGTCGACCAGGTCATCGCCAGTCTCTCCATCCAATCCGGCGAGACCCATGTCGACGGCACATTTGGAGCAGGCGGCTATACGCGCGCCCTGCTCGGGGAGGGGGCGGGACGAGTGATCGCCTTCGATCGTGACCCGCAAGCGATCGAAGAAGGACGGTCACTCGTCCCTGACCCCCGCCTGATCCTGATTCACGACCGCTTCTCCCGGATGGACCAGGTGCTGGAAGAGCGCGGGCTCGCGCCGGTCGACGGAGTCGCGCTGGATATCGGTGTGTCGTCGATGCAGCTCGACCGCGCCGAGCGCGGCTTCTCCTTCATGAGCGACGGCCCGCTCGACATGCGGATGAGCCAGGCGGGAATGAGCGCCGCCGAATTCCTCAATAATGCCGACGAGGCGGAGATTGCGCGGGTTATCAAGGATTATGGCGAGGAGCCGCGCGCTCGCGCCGTCGCCCGCGCGATCGTCGCCGCCCGGCCGCTGACCCGCACGTCAGAGCTTGCGGCCGTGGTCCGCAAGGCGCTCGGCCATCACAAGGGCATGAAGAGCGATCCCGCGACACGCACCTTTCAGGCGATCCGGATCCATCTCAACGCCGAGCTCGATGAGTTGGAAGCGGGGCTTCGGGCCGCGGAGCGCGTGCTTCGTCCGGGCGGCCGCCTGGCGGTGGTGACCTTCCATTCGCTCGAGGACCGGATCGTCAAGCAGTTTCTCAAGTCCCGCAGCGGCGCGAACCCCGGCGGATCGCGCCACCTTCCGGAAGTGAAGCAAGGCCCGAAGCCGAGCTTCGAGAAAGTCGCGAAGCCCGTCTCGCCGAGCGAGGCCGAGCTTCAACGGAACCCGCGCGCGCGCTCGGCGCGCCTGCGCACAGCCGTGCGTACCGATGCGCCCGCGTGGGACCAGGTGAAAGGAGCAGGACGATGAGCGTTCGTGGATTCGGCTCCCTGGTCATGGCGACCAGCGTCGCCGGGGCGGCGCTTGGCTGTTACCTCGTGTCGCTCAACGTCGCGTCCGAGCGCGCCGAGCTCGAGGCCGTGGAATCGCGCATTGCGATGACGCAGCGCCAAATCCGCACGCTGCAGACGGAGATCGGAACGCGCGGCCGGCTCGCACAGCTCGAGCGGTGGAACGCCAACTTCATTCGCCTCTCCGCGCCAAGCGCCGATCAGATCCTGGAAGGCGGCTTCCAGCTTGCGACGATGGTCCGGCCGCCCGCCAAACATTCCATCGACGCCCCGGTCGTCCTCGCTTCCGCTCCGGCGGAAACGGACAAGGCGCCGCGCATCGTCGATGATTCGCAAGATGCCGTACCGGCTGTAACCGTAAAGCCGCGCGGCGTCCGGCCGGAAGATTTGCTCCATGTCGCGAGCTACGAAGTTCCGGTTCGCCAGCAGGCTGCCGCGGTTCCTCCCGCCAGATCCAAGGCCGCTGCTGCGAAGCCGCCGAAGAAGCCCGCTGCGGCGAATGGAACGAAACATGCGGCGGCAGACCCGCTCGCGCCCTTGCCCACTTCGAAGCCCACCGCCAAGGGACGGTCCGCCGGCGGTTCGACCGAAAAGCCGGCGACGTCCACCATCAAGGATAACGGCTCGGCGCAATGAACGCACCATCGCCTGCCCTCGTCGCACGCCCGGATCGCCTACGGCTGGTCGGACAGCGACGGCAGGTCCTTGCGGTAATGCACCAACGGCTAATGATCGGCATGCTGGTCTATGCCGGCATCATCGGCCTCGTCGTTGTCCGGATCCTGTGGCTTGCGGCCTTCGGCGACCATGCCGGGCGGCAGCAGTCGGTCACCCAGCTGATCCCCGCGCGCGGCGATATCGTCGATCGCGAAGGGCAGGCGCTGGCGCGTTCGATCGACGCCTGGAGCATCGCGCTTCATCCCGGCAAGGTCATCGGCAACAAGCTCGACCTTGCCCGAGCGCTCGCCCGGATCATGCCGGAACGCGACGAGGCGACCTATTATGCGATGCTTCGGTCGAACAAGACCTTCTTCTATCTCCGCCGCCGCGCCGCACCGGATGTCGTCGAGGCGATCAACGCGCTTGGCGAGCCGGGAATCGGCCTCGATCGCGAGCCCGACCGGCTCTACCCGCAGACCAGCCTTGCCGCCCACGTGCTCGGCTATACCGATGTCGACGGTCATGGCGTAGCGGGCATCGAGAAGTCGTTCGACGCGCAATTGTCCGACCTGGGCCGCCGCCACGAGCCCGTAACCCTTTCGATCTCCAGCCGGGTCCAGCAGGCGCTGGAGCATGAACTGCTCGATGCGATGAACCGCTTCCATGCCATCGGCGCAGCCGGCGTCATCATGGACATTCACTCTGGCGAGGTTCTGGCGATGACCAGCCTGCCACAGCTTAACCCGAACATCGCCGGGCAGGGCTCACCCGAAGCGCGCTTCAACCGCGCCACGCTTGGCGTTTACGAGCTCGGATCGACGTTCAAGGCGTTCACCGTGGCGATGGGTCTCGATTCCGGGGTCATCAAATCGGTTGGCCAGATGTATCCCTGCCCCGGCGAACTGCACGTTTCCGGCAGATCGATCGGCGACACGCACCCGTTCAACCGGCCCTGCTCGGTCGCGGAGATCATGCAGGAAAGCTCGAACGTCGGCACCGCGCAAATCGCCGACCAGCTCGGGGCCGCGCGCCAGAAAGCCTTCCTCAAGAAGCTCGGATTCCTCGATCGGCTTGAAATCGAATTGCCCGAGCGCGGCCGGACTCTGAGCCCGCGCGACTGGAGCCGAACGGACGTGATGACCGTCGGCTTCGGTCACTCCATCGCCGTCACCCCGCTGCATCTCGCCACAGGCTATGCTGCACTGATGAACGGCGGGCTTTACCGCCCTGCGACGTTGCTCAAGGTCGACCGCAATCACCCTCCGGGGAAGGCCCGCCGCGTCTTCTCCGAGCAGACCAGCTACAAGATGCGCTCGCTCCTCCGCCTCGTCGTAACGAAGGGCACCGGTTCCAAGGCAGACGCGCCCGGCTATCGGGTAGGCGGCAAGACCGGGACGGCCGACAAGGCGACCGGCGGCGGCTATTCGCATTCACGGGTCGTAACCAACTTCGCTGGCGTTTTCCCGGTCGACGAGCCGCGCTATGTCATGGTCGTCATGCTCGATGAGCCGCAGGCCACCGCGGAGAGCATGGGCTTCCGCTATGCAGGCTGGAACGTCGCGCCGGTGGTGTCTAAGACCATCAGCCGAATCGCGCCGATGCTCGGCGTTCGTCCGGACAAGAAACGCGATGCGAACATGGCCGAGGTCCTGCCTTACATTCGCGAGAAAGAATAAACCGTAGTGAAGCTCAATGACCTCGCCCCGGTCGAGGACGATTCCGAAATTACCGGCTTCGCGCTCGATCATCGCAAAGTGGTTCGCGGAAATGTTTTCGGCGCTTTCCGCGGCGAGAAATTCAACGGCGAGGACTTCGTCGAAGGCGCCGTCCGCAACGGCGCGATCGCAGTCGTCGCCCGTCCCGAGGCGCGGGTCGAGGGCGCGGTCCACATCGCCGATGCAGAGCCGCGCCGCCGTTTCGCGAACATGGCCGCGCGCTTCTTCGGCCCCTATCCGGGTACGATCGTCGCCGTCACCGGCACCAACGGTAAGACGTCAACGGTCGAGATGACCCGCCAGCTGTGGCGCATCGCCGGCCACCGTTCGGCATCGATCGGAACGCTTGGCGTCACGACCGCCGACGATCAGGTGAAGACCGGGCTTACCACGCCGGACATCGTCACCTTCCTCAGCAACATGGCGGGCCTCAGGCGGATGGGGGTCGATCATGTTGCTTATGAAGCATCGAGCCATGGCCTCGATCAGTATCGCGCCGAAGGCGTACCGCTGAAAGCCGTCGCCTTCACCAATTTCAGCCGCGACCACCTCGACTACCATCCGACGATGGAGGCCTATTTCGAGGCCAAGATGCGCCTGTTCGACGAGGTTGCCGGAGACGACTGCGCGGCCGTCATCTGGACCGACGATCCGAAATCCGACGAAGTTGCAGCGCGCGCCGTGAAGCGCGGCCTCAGGGTTCTCACCGTCGGCGAGAAAGGCGACACGATCCGCCTCGTCTCGCGCAAGGCCACGCCGCTCGGCCAGCAGCTCGTCCTTGGCCACAACGGATCGGAGCACAAGCTGATGCTGCCGCTGATCGGCGCCTACCAGGTCAACAACGTCCTGACCGCGGCCGGCCTGGTCCTCGCGACCGGCGGCGACTGGCGCGAGACGCTTTCGGGCATGGGGCGCATTTCGCCGGTTCGCGGACGGCTCGAGCGGGCCGTCATCAGCCGCTCCGGAGCGCCCGTCTATGTCGATTACGCACACACCCCGGACGCGCTCGAAGCCGCGATCGCCGCGCTTCGCCCGCACGTCGAGGGCCGGTTGGTCACCGTCTTCGGCGCGGGCGGCGACCGCGATATCGGCAAGCGCGGTCCGATGGGCCAAGCGGCGGTGCGCGGCAGCGACGTTGTCATCGTTACCGACGACAATCCGCGCGGCGAGGATCCGGCGGAGATCCGCCGCGCGATTCTGGCTCAAGCCCCCGGCGCCATCGAGATTGGCGGCAGGCGCGAAGCCATCGCCGAGGCGATCGCAATGGCCAAAAGCGGCGACATCATTTTGCTCGCAGGCAAGGGTCACGAGACCGGCCAGATCGTCGGCAACCAGGTCTTTCCCTTCGACGACGCCGAAGTGGCGCGGGAATGTGCGGCATGAGTCCGCTATGGACCAGCGCCGAGATCGAGGCCGCGACTGGCGGGACGGCGAGCGCGCCGTTCGAAGTCAGCGGAATCACCTTTAACAGCCGCGAGGTCGTGCCCGGCCATATGTTCGTCGCAATGCCGGGAACGGTCCATGACGGGCACGATTTCGTCGCCGGAGCATCCGAACGAGGCGCCGTCGCGGCGCTCGTTTCCAGGCCCGTAGACGGTCCGCACGTCCTCGTTCCTGACGTCGCCGATGCGCTCACCGCGCTGGCTGTCGCCGCCCGCGCCAGGCTCGATCCCAAGGCCGTGGTGATTGGCGTCACCGGTTCGGTCGGCAAGACTTCGACCAAGGAGGCGCTCGCCGCCGCCCTGGAGCGGAGCCGCAAGGGCCACGTCCACCGCTCGGTCAAGAGCTACAACAACCACACCGGCGTGCCGCTGAGCCTTGCGCGGATGCCGCGCGAAACCTGCTTCGCAGTGCTCGAAATGGGCATGAATCACGCCGGCGAGATCGCCGCTCTCACTCGTCTCGTCCGTCCGCACATCGCCATCGTCAATGCCATCGCCCCGGCGCACATCGAGAATTTGGGCTCGATAGAGGCAATCGCCGACGCCAAGGGCGAGATTTTCGAGGGGCTTGAAGGCGCCCGCGTCGCCATCATTCCGGAGGACAGCGATCAGCGCGACCGGCTGGTGAAGGCGGCGCGCGGCCACGCGGAAGAAACCATCACCTTCGGGCGAAGCGCGGACGCCGACGTTCACGCCGTCCACGCGGTCAACAGCGCTGCCGGCGGAAGCCTGGTGACGGCTCGGCTACTGTCGAGCGAAGTGACCTTCACATTGTCGCAGCGCGGCGAGCACTGGATTTCCAATGCGCTCGCGGTGCTTGCCGCGGTCGAGGCTGCGGGCTGCGACCTCGCCGCAGCGGGTCTCGCCCTGAGCGACCTCGGCGGCCTCAAGGGACGCGGCGAGCGGCACGTCATCCACGTTGGCGGCGGCGAGGCGTTGCTGATCGACGAAAGCTACAATGCCAATCCCGCCTCGATGGCCGCGACCTTGAAAAGCCTTGGCGAGGAGAAGATCGACGGGCGGCGGATTGCCGTGCTCGGCCCGATGCGGGAACTTGGCGCGGAAACAGAGCGCTCGCACGCCGAGGTCGGCGAACATGCTCTCGGCGCGGGCATCGACCAGCTCATCCTCATTGGTCCGGAATATGACGGACTGGCCTCGGCGATCGAAGGCAAGATCGCGATCGATCGTGCTGAGAACGTCGACCAGGCCATCGATCGGCTCAAGATCCGGCTCGCGCCCGGCGATGCCGTGCTGGTCAAGGCCTCGAACAGTGTCGGCCTTGCGCGACTCGTCGAGGCAATGGCAGGGGATTCGGAACGCTTGGCTCAGGGGTCAGATCGCTAATGCTTTACGTCCTCGCCGAGCAGCTGGATTTCCCTGGAATCCTCAACCTCATCCGCTACATCAGCTTCCGCGCCGGTGCCGCGAGCGCGACCGCCCTCCTGATCGGCCTCTTGCTTGGCCCGTCCTTCATCCGTTGGCTGCGCGCCAAGCAGGGCAAGGGCCAGCCGATCCGCGCTGACGGTCCGCAGAGCCATCTCGCCAAGCGCGGAACGCCGACCATGGGCGGCCTCCTGATCCTCATTTCGGTGATCATCTCGGTCCTGTTGTGGATGGACCTCACCAGTCCGTTCGTCTGGGCCTGCCTGCTTGTGCTCGGCGGGTTCGGGGCGATCGGTTTCCTCGACGATTACGACAAGGTGAAGAAAGCCCACTCCGCCGGCCTGTCCGGCAAGATGCGGCTGATCTTGGAGTTCGCAATCGCCGGTTTCGCCACCTGGCTGATGCTTGGCTATTCCGGGACGAACCTTCACCTGCCCTTCATCCAGGGGCCGGTGATAGACCTCGGCTGGTTCTACATTGCGTTCGGCGCCTTCGTGATCGTCGCCTTCGGCAATGCGGTGAACCTGACCGACGGGCTGGACGGGCTGGCGACCATGCCGGTGATCATCGCCGCCATGGCCTTCACGCTAATCGCCTATCTCGTCGGCAACGTGAAGTTCGCCGAATATCTCGGCATTCCGCATGTCACCGGCGCTGGCGACCTCACCGTCCTGCTGCTGGCGATCATCGGCGCGGGCCTCGCCTTTTTGTGGTTCAACGCGCCCCCGGCGGCGGTCTTCATGGGCGACACCGGAAGCCTCGCACTGGGCGGAGCATTGGGCGCGGTCGCCGTCGCCACCCACCATGAATTCGTCCTCGCAATCATCGGCGGCCTGTTCGTGCTCGAAGCGGTCAGCGTCATCGTCCAGGTCTTCTGGTTCAAGCGCTTCGGCAAGCGCATCTTCAAGATGGCGCCGATCCACCACCATTTCGAACATCTGGGGTGGAGCGAGCCGACCGTCGTCATCCGTTTCTGGATCATCGCCTTCGTCCTGGCGCTGGCGGGCCTCTCCACGCTCAAGCTGCGGTGATCACGGCCAGGGCCTTCGCCGGCAAACATTACGCAGTTTACGGCCTCGCGCGGTCGGGTCTGGCCACGGTCGAGGCGCTGCTCGCCAGCGGTGCGCGCGTCACGGCATGGGACGGCAAGGCGGAAGCGCGGGCAAAGGCGCCGGCTGGCGCGGCACTTGCAGATCTCGACGAGGTCGACCTTAGTCAGTTCGACAGTCTCGTCGTTACGCCGGGACTACCGCTCAACCGCCATCCGATCGCGCGAAGGGCGCGCGAGGCGGGCGTCGAGATCATCGGCGATATCGAGCTGTTCGCCCGGGCAAGGCCGGAGCTTCCGCCGCACAAGGTGGTCGGCATCACCGGCACCAACGGCAAGTCGACGACGACCGCGCTCGTCCACCACATCCTCAAGACCACGGGCGTGCCGACGATGATGGGCGGCAACATCGGTCTTCCGATCCTCAGCCAGGATCCGCTGCCGGAAGGTGGCGTCTATGTGCTGGAACTGTCGAGCTTCCAGATCGACCTGACGCGGAGCCTCGACTGCGACGTGGCGGTGCTGCTCAACATCACGCCCGACCATCTCGATCGTTACGACTGCTTCGAAGCTTATGCGGCGTCGAAGGCGCGGCTGTTCGAGATGCAGTCAGAGCATCACACGGCGGTCGCTACAGCGGCTGATTGGTGGGGGCGAAAGATTTACGACGTTGCCGGTTCGGGCTTTTTGGACGTGTCTGATGACGTCTGTCATGTGTGGCAAGGCGAACCCGGGGCGCTTGCAATTTACGAGCAAGCGAATTGGCCGTCGCTACAGGGAACTCACAATCTGTCGAACGTAGAGGCAGCGATGTCGACCTGCTTTCAGCTTGGCTTGGATGGTCACAAAATCCGCGAAGGCCTTCAAACATTTCCCGGTCTGCCGCACCGCATGGAGCGCATCCGCGAGAAGGATGGCGTGCTGTTCGTCAACGACAGCAAGGCGACCAATGTCGAGGCCGCGGCGCCCGCGCTCGCCGCTTATCCCAAGGTCCGCTGGATCGTAGGCGGGCAGGCGAAGGCGGAAACGCTCGGCGACACCGCGCAGCATCTCGGCCATGTCATCCGCGCCTACACCATCGGTGAAGCCGGCCCGATGTTCGAGCGCCTCCTCCGTGAAGCCAAAGTTGACGTCATTTCCTGCGAAACGCTTGAAAATGCGGTGAAACGCGCCGCGGAGGATTCACAAAGCGGGGATACTGTCTTACTCTCCCCGGCAAGCGCTTCGTTCGACCAGTTCCGGGACTTCGAAGCGCGCGGGGACCGCTTTCGCGAGCTGGTGGAGGGGCTATGAATACCGCGGCACAGGTTGCTTCGCTGACCGGCACGATCAAGGCCAAGGCAGCCCTGGTCGATCCCGCCCGTTACGGCCGCTCCGACCGCTCGGCGATGGGCCGCTGGTTCTGGGAAATCGACAAGGTCCTGCTCCTGATGATCGCGGCGCTGATCGGCATCGGCCTGATTGCCGTCGCCGCCGCTTCGCCCGCCGCAGCCGACCGCTATTCCGGCGGCAGCGTCCGCGTGAACGAGCTGTTCTTCTTCTACCGCCAGATGATGTGGATCGCGGTCTCGGTCCCGGTGATGATCCTGATCTCGATGATGCCGCGGGAGCGCGCCAAGCGCTTCTCGATAGGCGGCGCCATCATCTTCCTCGCGTTACTCGCCGCCGTGCCGTTCATCGGCGCCGAGAAGAATGGCGCCGTTCGCTGGATCGAGCTTGGCGTCGGCCAGCTCCAGCCGTCCGAGTTCCTGAAGCCCTTCTTCGTCGTGTCGATGGCCTGGCTCCTCAGCCTCAAGGAGAAGGACAAGAGCCTGCCGGTCTTCACCGTCTCGGCGGTCCTGCTCGGCATCGTCGCCGTACTGCTGATGAAGCAGCCGGATTTCGGCTCGACCATCATCTATGCGACGGTGTGGATCGCCATGCTGGCGCTTGCCGGGCTGAACCTTCGTATCCTCATCGGGCTGGGCGCGGCGGCCGTCGTCGGCGTAATCCTCGCTTACTTCTTCTACCCGGTCGCAACCGTCCGCATCGACGGCTTCCTGTTCGGCGAAGGCGACAATTTCCAGGTCGAGAATGCGATGCGCACGCTGACCGCGGGTGGCCTGTTCGGAATGGGTCCGGGCGGCGGCACGCGCAAGTTCGGCCTGCCGGAGCCGCACACGGACTACATCTTCTCGGTCATCGGCGAAGAGTTCGGCCTGATCGCCTGCCTCGCCATCGCCTTGCTCTACCTCGGCATCGTCGCCCGGGTGCTGGTAAAATTGCTCGACGAGGAAAATAGCTTCGCGATCCTCGCCGCCGCCGGCCTCGTCATCCAGTTCGGCCTGCAAGCGCTGATCAACATGGCCGTCAACGTCCAGATCGCGCCGTCCAAGGGCATGACGCTGCCGTTCATATCCTACGGCGGAAGCTCGATGCTGGCGCTTTCGATCGCCACCGGATTGCTTCTCGCCTTCACGCGGCGAAACCCCTATCTGACGCGCTCGCCCTATGTAGTGAAATGGGGCGGGGAGACCGCGAAAGCATGAACGTAATCCTGGCTGCCGGAGGGACCGGTGGGCACATGATCCCGGCCCACGCGCTGGCCGCCGAACTGAAGAAGCGCGGCCACGGCGTCGCGCTGGTCACCGACGAGCGCGGCGCGCGCATTCCCGGCCTGTTCGACGGCGTCCCAATCCACATCCTCCCCGCCGGCCGTCTTGGTGGCGGACCGCTCGGCTGGATCCGTGCCGGCATGTCGATCGTCGCTGGCCGGGGCAGGCGAAGCGCCTCTACCGCGCTTTCCCGCCCGACGTCGTCATCGGCTTCGGCGGCTATCCCGCTTTGCCGGCACTGCTCGCCGCGAGCTCGCGCAACATCCCGACCATCCTTCACGAGCAGAATGCCGTGCTCGGCCGGGTCAACCGCCTGCTCGCCGGTGAAGCGGCGGCGATCGCAACGGCCTATGCCGATGTCGAGCGGCTGAAGCCCGCGCACAAGGGCAAGACCGTGCTCGTCGGCAACCCTGTCCGTGAAGCCGTCGCTCGCCTGGGCGAGGCGCCGCTCCCGCCGTTCGACGAATACGCCCCGCTCAAGATCCTCATCACCGGCGGCAGCCAGGGCGCGAGCATCCTGGGCGAGGTTGTGCCCGCCGGGCTCGGCGCGCTCGATCCCTCGCTTCGCCGCCGCCTGCAAATCGTCCAGCAATGCCGGCCCGACGATATCGATGCGGTCCGCGCCCGCTATGCGGAACTCGGCATTCCCGCCGAGCTTTCGACATATATCGCCGACATGCCGGCCAAGCTCGCCGACTGCCATCTCGTCATCGCCCGCGCGGGCGCTTCGACCATCGCCGAGCTGACCGCTGCGGGACGGCCGGCGATCCTTATTCCGCTACCTTCCGCGACCGACGATCATCAAACTGTAAACGCCAGGGAAATGGCGCGCGCCGGCGGTGCTCGCATGATACCGCAACGCGAATTCACGCCCGAGACACTGGCGGCCCAGATCGCGGTGCTCGCCGAAGATCCGGAGGCCCTGTCCAACGCCGCGGCGCGGGCCCTGTCGATCGGCCGTCCGCACGCCACCAGCGATCTCGCCGACCTGGTCGAGCGGATCGGCGGAGGTCTCTCGCCGCTCGTGGTTGGGCACGCAGCCGCTCAGTCCGCTCTCGCTCCGGCGGTGGGCATCGGGGTGCCGGCATGAAGGCGATGGGCCGGGAGATCGGCAAGATCCATTTCGTCGGCATCGGGGGAATCGGCATGTCGGGCATCGCCGAAGTCATGCACCACCTCGGCTATAAGGTTCAGGGCAGCGACCAGAACGATAGCTATGTCACCGAAGGCCTTCGCAAGGCGGGGATACCGGTCATGATTGGTCAGTCGCCGGACAATCTCGGCGATGCCGCAGTGCTGGTCTGCTCAACAGCGATCCGCGACGACAACCCGGAGGTCCGCGCCGCCGCCGAGCGCCGTATCCCTCGCGTCCGCCGTGCCGAAATGCTGGCCGAGTTGATGCGGATGCAGTCGACCATTGCGGTCGCCGGAACCCATGGCAAGACGACCACGACCTCGATGATCGCGGCGATGCTCGATGCCGGCGGGATCGAGCCCACAGTCATCAATGGCGGGATCATCAACAGTTACGGCTCCAACGCCAGGCTCGGAAAATCCGACTGGATGGTGGTCGAGGCCGACGAGAGCGACGGCAGCTTCCTTCGGCTCGACGGGACGATTGCCGTCGTCACCAACATCGATCCCGAACATCTCGACCATTATGGCAGCTTCGAGAATGTGAAGGACGCGTTCGTCGAGTTCGTCGAGAACGTGCCCTTCTACGGGCTAGCGGTGATGTGCGTCGACCATCCGGAGGTGCAGTCGGTGATCGGCCGGATTCGCGATCGCCGCATCGTGACCTATGGCACCTCGGCACTTGCCGACATTCGCGCCGAGAACATCCGGCCGGAAGGCGGCGGAAGCCGCTTCGACGCCAGCATCCTCGGCAAGGACGGCGAGCGACGGATCATTCGTGATATCTTCGTGCCCATGCCGGGCAGGCACAATGTGCTGAACGCGCTGGCCGCGATTGCCGTCGGCCTCGAGTTCGGAATGTCGGACGACGTGGTCGCCAGGGGTTTCGAAAAGTTCGGCGGCGTGAAACGGCGCTTCAGCCGGGTCGGTGAAGTCGGAGGTGCGACGATCATCGACGATTACGCGCATCACCCGGTCGAGATTCGCTCCGTGCTCTCCGCCGCCCGGGAAAGCGCGAAGGAGCGCGTCATCGCAGTCGTCCAGCCGCACCGTTATTCGCGTCTCAATGATCTGATGGACGAGTTCCAGGCCGCGTTCAACGATGCCGACGCCGTGTTCGTGGCACCCGTCTATGCCGCTGGCGAGCAGCCGATCGACGGGGTCGATGCGGAAGCACTGGCGGAAGGGCTTCGCGCGCGCGGACACCGGATGGTCAAGACCGTCAGCGACCCGACCGATCTGGCCGGAAACCTTCGCGACCTAGCCGCGGAGGGCGACCTGGTCGTCTGCATGGGCGCTGGCGACATTACCAAATGGGCAGCCGGGCTGGCGGACGGAATCCGGTCCGCAAGGGCCACGAAATGAGCGTCAAAACCGCCGTGCCGGAGGTGCGCGGACGGCTCACCGCGAACGCCCCGCTTGCGCCATTGGTCTGGTTCAAGGCCGGAGGAGCCGCGCAATGGCTGTTCGAACCGGCGGACTCCGACGACCTTTCGAATTTCTTGCGCAAGCTCGATCCGGCCATGCCGGTCATGGGTCTTGGCCTTGGAAGCAATCTCATCGTCCGCGACGGCGGCGTTCCGGGCGTCGTGGTGCGGCTCGGCAAGCCGTTCGCCAGCGTGGAGCGGCTCGATCCGGTGACGCTTCGCTGCGGCGGCGGGGCGAGCGGCATCCTCGTATCCTCGACCGCTCGGGACGCGGGCATAGCCGGTCTCGAATTCCTGCGATCGATCCCCGGGACGGTCGGCGGCTTCGTCAGGATGAACGGCGGGGCATACGGCCGCGAGACCTGCGACATCCTGACGGAATGCGAGGTCGTGCTTCGGTCGGGCGAGCGCAAGACACTAACCAACGCCGACCTTGGTTACACCTATCGCCACAGTGCGCTGCCCGACGGCGCGATCGTCGTGTCCGCGACGTTCCGAGGTATGCGCGGAGAGCCAGCGGCGATCCAGGCGGAGATGGACCGCATCGCCCAGAGCCGCGAAGAATCGCAACCGCTCCGTAGCAAGACCGGTGGTTCGACCTTTAAGAACCCGCTTCCCCAAAAAGCCTGGCAGGTGATCGATTCGGCGGGCTGCCGCGGGCTAACGATGGGCGGCGCGCAAGTGTCGGAAAAGCATTGCAACTTCCTGCTCAACCTTGGAAGCGCGACGAGCGCCGATATCGAGGGACTGGGCGAGGAAGTCCGTCGTCGCGTCCGCGAGGACAGCGGCGTCGAACTTGAATGGGAAATTCAGCGCGTCGGAATTCTCGCCGACGACGCGAACCGGAACGCGTGGGAGTGAAGCTGTGAATAAAGACATGCACGTCGTGGTGCTGATGGGCGGCTGGTCGTCCGAGCGCGACGTGTCGCTGACCAGCGGCAAGGGGATCGTCGAGGCCTTGAAGGCTCGCGGCTGGACCAACGTCACCCCGCTCGACATGGACCGCAACATCGCGCAGGTCCTGACCGCGCTTCGCCCCGACGTCGTGTTCAACGCTCTCCACGGGACGCCGGGCGAGGATGGCACCGTCCAGGGCATGCTCGACCTGATGCAGATCCCATACACGCACAGTGGCCTGACCACGTCGGCCGTCGCGATCGACAAGGAACTGACCAAGGCTGTGCTCGTGCCGCACGGGATCCGCATGCCGGGCGGCCGGATCGTCCAGAGCGCCTCGCTTTACGAAGGCGACCCGATGGCGCGGCCCTACGTCCTTAAGCCTGTCAACGAAGGTTCGTCGGTCGGAGTTGCGATCGTGACCGACGAGGGCAATTACGGAAAGCCGATCAGCCAGAAGGCGGAAGGGCCCTGGCTTCACTTCGATCGTTTGCTGGCGGAGCCGTTCATCAAGGGACGTGAACTGACCGTCGCAGTCCTCAACGGCGAGGCGCTTTGCGTGACCGAGCTTCAGCCCAAGGCCGGCTTCTACGATTATGACGCCAAATATACCGACGGCCTGACGACCCATGTCTGCCCTGCCGAAATCCCCGCCAATGTCGCCCAGTCGATGATGGACATGGCGGCCGCTTCGCACCGCTTGCTCGGCTGCAATGGCATTTCGCGGAGCGACTTCCGCTGGGACGACGAGGCCGGGGAGGCGGGGGTCTATCTCCTCGAAGTCAACACCCAGCCGGGGATGACTCCGCTCAGCCTGGCGCCGGAACAGGCCAAGCAGCGCGGAATCGAATATGGCGAGTTGGCGGAACGGCTGATCGCCGAGGCGCTCGGCGAGGAATTCCAGCCGCTCGAAGCGGAAAAGGCTGTCGCCCGGTGAACGCGGCCCGGGTCCGGCGTGGATCCGGAGGGCGCGGACGACCGCGCAAGGCTTCGTCGCGGGTCCAGGTGCCGAAAAAACTCGTCTCCAAGCTTCCGGTGGAGCAGGAGAGCGCCAATCGTCTCGCGCGATGGACGTTCGGCCTGTTCGCGCTGGCCATCGCCGGCGTCGCGGCTGCTGCCGTGGACCTTCCGGGCCGTGCCTGGACCGCATTTGGCGAAACAATGGGCGAGGCCGGCTTCCGCGTGAAGAGCGTCGACGTTGTCGGCGTTCAGAACATGGACAGTCGGCCCGTCTTCCAGATTGCGCTCGACCAGAAATCGACGGCGATGCCGCTTGTCGATGTCGAATCGATCCGCGCCCGCTTGCTCCGTTACGGCTGGGTCAAGGATGCGCGCGTATCCCGCCGACTTCCCGATACCCTGGTCATCGATATCGTCGAGCGCAAACCGGCGGCGCTGTGGCAAAACGACAAGAAACTGTCGCTGATCGATTCCGAAGGAGTCGTGCTCGACAAGGTCAAAGTCACCGAAATGCCGGATCTCCCGCTGCTCGTCGGGGCCGGCGCCAATGCACAAAGCCGGAAGCTGGACGCTTTGCTGGGCGCTGCGCCAGGCCTCAAGCCCCAACTGGAGTCCGCGGCATGGGTTTCGGGCCGCCGCTGGGACCTGCATTTTCAAACCGGCGAAACGGTCGCATTGCCCGAGGGAGAGGGCGAGGCGCGGCAAGCCCTTGCCAAATTCGCCCGATTGGACAAATCGGCGGGATTGCTTGGCCGCGGCATTCTCCGCTTCGATCTGCGAGTCCCGGGCAAGATGATCGTACGATTGCCCACCGACGCCGTACCCAAGGCGGGCGATTCGGCACCGCAGGAAGGTTGAGTAACGCCCGCTAATGGCCGTCCAGAACCCCCACCCGCCGATTGCCGCCTTGGACATCGGCTCGTCCAAGATCAGTGCCCTCATCGTCACAAGGGACGAGGAGGGGCGGCTGCGCGTGATGGGCTCCGGCCAGCGCGAGAGCCGCGGCGTGAAGCGCGGTTACGTCACCGACATGGATTCATCGGAAGTCGCCATTCGCGAGGCCGTGGAGAGCGCCGAGCGGATGAGCGGCGTGACGGTCGACGACGTCTGGGCTAGCTTCGGGGCCGGCGGCCTCACCAGCGACGTCGCCAATGTAGAGGTCGAGCTTGGCGGCCACCAGGTCGAGCAGTCGGACATCGAGGAATTGCTTCGGCATGGCCGCGCGGCGATCGACAAGGGCCAGCGGCTCGTCCTTCATGCCCATCCGGCGCTGTTCACGATCGATGGGGTCGACGGAGTCAAGAACCCGATCGGACTTCACGCCGACCGTCTTGGTGTGGACATTCATGTCGTTGCCGCCGACCCGGCACCCCTGAAAAACCTCGATTACGTCATTCGCTCGGCGCATCTGGGGGTGAAGGCGATTGTCGCATCGCCGGTGGCCGCTGCGCTTGCCTGCCTGACGCAGGAAGAACGCGAGCTCGGGGTCGCCCTCGTCGAGCTCGGCGCGGAGGTTACCAATGTCTCGCTCCATGCGGGCGGCATGCTTGTCGGCCTCCGGTCGATCCCGCTCGGCGCCAAGGACATCAGCGACGACATCGCCTGCGCGTTTGCTGTCCAGCGCCGCGACGCCGAACGGCTGAAATGCTTCTACGGCTCCGCGATGACGAGCCCGCGCGACAATCACGAAATGATCGAGGCCAACCAGATCGGCGCCGACGACGGTGCAGAGCCGACCCGCATCACTCGGGCGCAACTGATGACGGTCATTCGCCAAAGGGTCGAGCAGTTGACCGGCGAGATCGACGCTGCTCTGAAAAGTCTTGGCTTTACCGGTCCAGTCGGGCGGCAGGTCGTCCTAACTGGCGGCGGAGCGGAGCTCAAGAATATCGCCGATTACATGCAGGGCGTCCTTGGCCGTGCCGTCCGGATAGGAAGGCCGCGGACGATCACCGGCCTTCCCGACGCACACAGCGGCCCGGCCTTTACCACCCTGGTCGGGCTGGCAATGCTCGCGGCAGGAGGGACCGGCGACCTTCGCGACATTGCGCTCGGTCAGGTCGTCGAGCGACGCGCGTCCACCGGTTTCCTGGGGCGGCTGGTTTCGGCACTGAAACAAGGATATTAGTCTCCCGACGCGGGCGGGGGAAATGCGATGGCAAGCTTGGCCAGGGATTTGCGCCTGGCGCGGCGCAGCAGCGCAGGACTTGTCTTGCTGCTCGGACTTGCGATCCTTCTTAACTATATCGACCGAGGGGCGATCGCGATCGCATCGCCGCAGCTCAAGCCAGAGCTAGGGCTCACAAACACGCAATATGGCTACGCCGTTTCGGCATTCTTCTGGACCTACGTTCCCATTCAATTCTTCATCGGATGGGCGTGCGACCGATGGTGCGTCTATCGCCTGATCGCGGCCGGCATCGGCTTATGGGCGGTCAGCACCCTGGCCATGGGGCTGGTCGGCGGATTGCTGTCGCTGATCCTGTTTCGCCTCCTGTTGGGCGTGGGCGAAAGCATCACTTTCCCTGGGGCGTCGAAGGTCATCGCCCGCCACGTCGCGCCCGAGAATCGCGGCCTTGCAAACAGCGTTGTCGCCGCAGGAATCGCACTTGGGCCGGTAGTCGGCACATTCGGGGCGGAATGCTGGTCGCCAGCATGGGATGGCGGCCGATGTTCGTGATCTTCGGCGGCATCACCCTGTTATGGGTTGTGCCTTGGCTGCTGGCCGCTCGCCGGCTCCCGACCTTTGCCGCCGCCAATCGAGAGAAGCCCGTGGCAATCGGCCAGGTCGCACGGACGCGCGCGGTCTGGGCAATGGGGATTGGCCATTTCGGGGCCACCTACCCGCTCTATTTCATCATCGTATGGTTGCCCTTGTATCTTACCAAGTCGCGCGGCTTTTCGATCGTCGACATGACTTATCTGGCAACGCTCGGATTTCTTGCCCAGGCCGCGAGCGCAGTGCTGCAGGGCTGGCTTTCCGACCGCCTCGTGCGCGCCGGAAACGACGAGGCCGCAATTCGCCGGACACTGATGATCGCGGGCAATATCGTCATGGCCTTTGCCATCGTCGCGCTCATGCGCTCCCGATCGATGGAGGATATCGGGCTGTGGCTGGCCGTCTTCGGCGCTGCTGCCGCCACTGGCGGGGTAAACCTCTACGCAATTGCCCAGATCTTCGCTGGACCGCGTGCGTCGGGAAGCTTCATCGGTATCCAGAACGGCCTTGGCAACGTACCGGGAATCGTCATGCCGATCATTACCGGACTGATTGTCGACCTGACCGGCCTTTACGACAACGCATTCCTCGTGACCGCGGCGGTCTGCGCGGCATCGGCGCTCTGGTGGGCGATCGGGGTGCCGAAAATTCAGCCCATCGACTTCAACCGCGCCAATAATGCTGTCCCGAACTGAATCAGGTGAGTCCGCAGGGCCACTAGACCCACAGTTTTTTCGCCGGCGTTAACTTTTTTACTTGGCAGCGGACTCGCGATGATTCAAAGATTCATCTTGTAGATTCAATACGCTTTGCGCGTCAGGGGAGGGGCACAGCCCATGAGCATCGATTTCATCCGACCGGAAGTCGACGAGCTTCGTCCGCGGATCAGTGTCATCGGCGTCGGCGGCGCCGGCGGCAACGCCGTTGCCAACATGATCAAGCGCGACGTTCTGGGTGTCGACTTCATCGTCGCGAACACCGATGCGCAGGCGCTCAATTCCTCGACTGCCGACCGGCGGCTCCAGCTCGGCCTCAAGATCACACAGGGCCTCGGCGCCGGATCGCGCCCCGAAATCGGTCGCGCTGCTGCGGAAGAGACACTGGAAGAGATCGAGCAGGCGCTTGAAGGCGCACACATGTGCTTCATCGCGGCGGGAATGGGCGGCGGCACCGGAACCGGCGCAGCGCCGGTCATCGCCAAGGCGGCGCGCGACCGCGGAATCCTGACCGTCGGCGTCGTCACCAAGCCGTTTGCTTTCGAAGGGTCGCGCCGGATGCGCTCCGCCGACAGCGGCATCGACGAGCTCCAGCAGCATGTTGATACGCTGATCGTCATTCCCAACCAGAATCTGTTCCGCCTCGCCAATTCGGACACGACCTTCAAGGAAGCGTTCGAGATGGCAGACGAAGTCCTCCAGCAGGGCGTTCGCGGCATTACCGATCTGATGGTCATGCCTGGCCTAATCAACCTCGACTTCGCCGACGTCCGTTCCGTCATGGGCGAAATGGGCAAGGCGATGATGGGCACAGGCGAAGCCTCGGGAGAGAACCGCGCCATCGAAGCCGCCGAAAAGGCCATTTCCAACCCGCTGCTCGACGGGGTGAGCATGAGGGGCGCCAAAGGCGTCATCATATCGATTACCGGCGGCGAGGACATGAAGCTGATGGAAGTCGACGAGGCTGCCAGCCACATCAAGGAACTGGTCGATCCCGACGCGAACATCATCTGGGGCAGCGCGTTCAACAACGGCCTTGAAGGCAAGATCCGCGTCAGCGTCGTCGCCACCGGTATCGAGGCGGAGCATGCCGCGATGCCCAGTGGCCAGCAGGCTGGCGCCGCGAAGGTCTTCAGCTTCCCGCCGCGGGGCACCGTTTCGGCACCGGCGACCCCGACACTGACGCCGCCGTCGCTGGACAACGAAGAGAGTCCGTCGACCGAAGACGACGACACGCTGGAACTGACCAGCGAAGACCAGGCTGATGAGCTTGTCCTCGACAGTGACGATATCCTGACCCAGCCGGTGGCTTCCGCTCCGGTTCCTCCCCCGGCGGACGAAGACGAGCCGGCAGCGGAGGAAGCCGAGCGGCCGAAGATCACGACCGGCGGCGGGACGTTGTTCGAGCGGATGTCGAACATCTCGCGCGGCGCAGCCCAGGCGCAGTCGCAGAACGGCGAACCGATGCCAAGTTTCCGTCGTGAGCCGCTGGACATTCCGCGCTTCCTCAATCGCCAGAACAATCAGTAATCGGTCGATCCGTTCGGCGTCGATGGGCCACGGTTCGGCGTTAAATCGGCTCCAGCAATGTTGGAGCAAGCTCGTTTCGGCCATGACGTTCGTCATGCGACAGAAATTCATTCGCAGCGGCCTTGCGGCCATGCTGCTCACGACGCTTGCCCCCATGCGCCCGCAGCGGCGCAATATGGCGCCAGCGCGATTACCGATCCCAATGCGGCCCTCGCGGACAGCATGCGAACCCTGGCGAAAGAGCCGAAGAATATGACGGCATTGATTGCCGCCGGCCGCGCTTCGCTTGATCTTGGCGACTACCAGGCTGCTGCGGGCTTCTTCGGCCGCGCCGAGGAAAGCTATCCGCAGAGCCCGATGCCCAAGATCGGGATGGGCGCCACGATGACGATGAGTGGCGATCCGGCAGGCGCCCTGACGCACTTTTCGAGGGCTGCCGCTTTGGGCGCTCCGCCATCGATGCTCGCGCTGGATCGCGGCATGGCCTACGACCTTCTCGGTCAGCAGGCGCAGGCGCAGGCGCAGTACCGAATGGCGCTTGCGGGGGTACAGGCCGACGAGGCCCGTCGTCGCCTCGCGTTGAGCCTCGCCATTTCCCGCGACATCAAGGGCGCCGCGGCGACCATCGAGCCCCTGCTCACTCGCCGCGATCGCGAATCCATTCGGGTCAATGCCTTCATCCTCGCCCTGGCCGGCGACCGCGAAGGCGCGCGTCGGACGATCGACGCCGCGATGCCGGGGACCGGCGCACAGTTCGAGCCTTTCTTCCGGCTCCTGCCCGTGCTTCGGCCGAACGAGAAGGCGGCTGCTGTCCACCTCGGCGAGTTTCCCAAGGATGCGGCGCAGCGCTACGCAACCGCGCAGCCAATATCCTCCTCGCCCGTTCTCTCGGTCGGCAACACGAACCAGCCGATCGTCAGCCAGCCGGTCCGAACCGCGAACGCGCAGCCGAAAAAGCAGCAGCCGGCGAAGATCCAGCCGAAGCGCGTTGAGGTCGCCCAGGCGCCGCGCCGTGCGGAAAAGCAGGTCGAGCCTATCAATACCTGGGTGGCTTCCATCCGGCCTTCGCTAGATCCCTCGCGCTATGCCTCCAGCCGTCGGCCGAGGACCTCGGCGGCCAGCGCCGAAACGAACAGTGCTGGCGGCTCCGCCGACCCAGAGCCTCGACCTGCCGCACCGTCATTCTCGGTCGCGGCCGCAGAACCGACACCGGCTTCGCCGGCGCGCGATGAGCCGACCGTGGAAACGATCGACCTGCCTGCCTCTGCAGGTGGTGAAGCCGCGACCGAGCAAGCGTCGAACGACCCGGCGCGTGACCCGCTAAGCCCGGGTGCCGGCCCGGAAATCGATTCGCCGAAACCCGCATTCTCGATCGCCTCGGCTGAGCCTCCACCGGCACCGCGCCCGAAGCTGGAAATCGAGACTCCTCCGCCCCCAAAGCCGAAGATCGAGCCGGCTTCGCGCACCGCCGAGAAGGCGAAACCTTCCAAGCCCAAGGAAAGCGCGCCCGATCTCGGGACCAAGGGCACTTATTGGGTGCAACTGGCGGGCAGCGGCAACAAGACGATGATGGCATCGGAATTCAAACGGATTCGCTCGAAGAACCCCGAATTGTTCAAGGCTCACCCCGGCCACGTCACGGCCGGAAAGGATTATTTCCGGCTTCTGGTCGGACCGTTCGACAGCGCGCCGGAAGCTCACGCATATGTGACCAAGCTGGACAAGGCGGGCATCGACAGCTTTACCTGGACGCGTAATCCCGCCCAGATCAAGATCGAGAAACTCGCCAGCAAATGATTGCTTTTCCGGGCCTCGCAGCCCGTCCTGAACTGTCGCGGGGCCGGCGGTTCCAGGAAAGCAGCGATGGCCCGCGCGGTCCCCGCGATCCCTTCCAGCGCGACCGCGATCGGATCATCCATTCCGCCGCATTCCGGCGTCTCCGGGACAAGACACAGGTGTTCGTCGCGCCCGATGGCGACCATTTCCGGGTCCGGCTCACGCACAGCCTTGAAGTGGCGCAGATCGGTCGGACGATGGCCCGGGCACTGGGCCTGAACGAGGATCTCACCGAAGCCTTATGTCTCGCGCATGATCTCGGCCATCCGCCGTTCGGACACGCAGGCGAAGACGCGCTTTCCGCGGCCCTCGCCGACTCCGGCGGGTTCGATCACAACGGGCATAGCCTCAGGATCGTCACCCGGATCGAGTGTCCGTATCCGGATTTCGATGGTCTCAACCTGACCTGGGAAATGCTGGAGGGGCTGGCCAAGCATAACGGTCCGGTCGCCGACCCGCAGTGGGCGATGGCCGAGGCCGATTCCGATTGGTCGCTGGAATTGGATCAATTCGCCGGGCTGGAGGCGCAGGTCGCGGCCATCGCGGACGACATCGCCTATGATAATCACGACATCGATGACGGGCTTCGCGCCGGTATCATCGATCTGGAAGAATTGCTCGAGGTCGCGCTGGTCGGCCGGCTTTGGCGTGCGATCGAGCGGCGCCATCCGCATCTGGACCGCGACCGAATGGTGAAGGCGCTCGTCCGCGACGGGATTGGGGTAATGGTCGGCGACGTCCTAGAGGAAACCAGACGCAGGATCGCTGAGGTTCGTCCGCCGTCGATCGACGACATTCGTTCGTCAGGAAGGCCGCTCGCCGGCTTCTCGGCGCAGCTCGCGGAAGAAGAGCGCGCGCTCAAGCGCTTCCTCTACGAAAAGCTCTACGACAGTCCGGCTTTAAGGACGGTTCGGGAGGAAGCGCAGCGCGTCATCGCGAACCTGGCCGGCGCTTATCGCGTCGACGACCGCCTTCTGCCCCCGGCTGGCAGCGCGGGCCGACCGAGATCGATCGGCTTCGCGGAATCGCCGATTTCATCGCGGGCATGACGGATCGCTATGCCATCGCCCGGCACGAGGAACTGGTCGGGCCGGTTACCCTGCCCGACCGATTCTGATCTTACTGGGTCAGGGTTGTCGCAGGCGGGGCGGGTGGCTGCCATGCGTCCGCTTCGGCCTTGACCTTGTTGAGCGCAGCGACTCCGGCAGCCTTGGCGCCATCGCAGGACTTGCCCTTCATCGCCTCGGCAACAGTGCCTGAACGGTCATGGACGAACCACAAGCGCGCGGCAGCGTCTGCTTCCAGCTTGCCGACGAACGTCCGCCAGGCCTTCTGCACGTCCGGCGCGAGGGTGGCTTCGTTGGCGAGGCGCGGAAGCTCGGCGGTGGCGCTGAAATTGTTGGTGACGGACGTGACTGTGCACTTTCCGTCGGTGGTGCTGCGCGTGATTCGCGGAGCGATCGCCCAGCTCGTCTTGACAGTCTGCGCATTCGCGCCGGTCGCGCCGGCGCGGGCGGCTTTGATGGCAGCGTTGATCTCGGCGATCGTGGTGCCGGTAACATCGTAATACGTCGTCTTCAGACCCGGAATTGCACTCAGCGGACGAGCCGGCGCGGTAGTGGCCGCGGTCGGCGGCGTTGCGGCCGCAACTTGCAGGGCAGCGAGTGCGAGAAGGGGGTAAACATTGTTCGATCTCCTGTGGGAGGCTCCCCTAGCGCGGCGTTTGGTCCGCGCAAGCGAGGCTCGACGAATGGCAACAAGAATGCGGGCAATGGACCAGTCGCCATGGCTCGGATTTGAACGGTCGCGTCATTGTTTGTTCAGGCCGCGCGTCGGCCAGGGTGACGCTGAGCCGGCGATGCGCTAGTGGGCCGCAACCCCTCTATCCATCGGTGAACAAACTTGTCGCTTTACGCTCGCTACTCCGCGCTTCTCGAGACGATCCTCGACGAATTGGTCGAAAGCGGCGACCTTCCAGCCGATGCTGGCCGCAAGGCCGTTGCGGTCGAGCCCCCGCGCGATCCTTCGCATGGCGATCTTGCGACCAACGCGGCGATGGTCCTGGCCAAGGCGGCCGGCACGAACCCGCGCGCATTGGCAGCCCTGCTTGAGCCGAAGCTCAAGGCGCTTCCGGGTGTCACTTCGGTCGAAATAGCAGGACCGGGTTTCATCAACCTTCGGCTCGACGACGCCGTATGGCGCGACGAGTTGGTGACCGTCCTTCGAGAGGGCGAGCGCTATGGCCTCAGCACCATCGGCGCGAACGAGCGCGTCAACGTCGAATATGTTTCCGCCAATCCGACCGGCCCGATGCACATGGGCCATTGCCGCGGCGCGGTGGTTGGCGATGCGCTAGCCCGACTTCTCGAGGCGGCGGGCTTCCGGGTCACCAAGGAATATTACGTCAACGATGCCGGAAGTCAGGTCGATACGCTCGCCCGCTCCGCGCACCTTCGCTACCGTGAGGCGCTGGGGGAGGAGATCGGCGAGATCCCGGAGGGTCTCTATCCGGGCGATTATCTGAAGCCGGTCGGGGACGCACTCGCCGCGGAATATGGCGACAGGTTCGTCGGCGCGCCAGAAAGCGAGTGGTTGGCCGAGTTCAAGGCCAAGACCGTCGCAGCGATGATCGCGCTCATTCGCCATGATCTCGGCCTGCTCAACATTCACCACGATCACTTCGCATCCGAAGCCGCGCTTCAGGCATCCGGCAAGGTCGATGCGGCGATGGAAAATCTGCGGTCCAAGGGCCTGGTTTACCAGGGCATGCTCGAAGCGCCCAAGGGCGAGGCTCCCGATGATTGGGAACCGGTCGAGCTGACCTTGTTCAAATCGACTGCGTTCGGCGACGACCAAGACCGGCCGATGAAGAAGTCGGACGGCAGCTGGACCTATTTCGGCGCCGACGCCGCCTATCACCTGCAAAAGGCGGAAACGGCCGATCATCTCGTCAACATCTGGGGTGCCGATCATGCCGGGACGATCAAGCGCGTCCAGGCGGCGGTGAAGGCCCTGACCGATGGCCGCGTCGACCTCGACGTGAAGATCGTCCAGATGGTCAAGCTCCTGCGCGGCGGCGAGCCGATCAAGATGTCGAAGCGGGCCGGCAATTTTGTAACGCTCGCCGATGTCGTGCGCGAAGTCGGCAAGGACGTCGTGCGTTTCATGATGCTGACCAAGCGCGCCGACACGATGCTCGAGTTCGATTTCGCCAAGGTTGTCGAGGCATCGAAGGAAAACCCGGTCTTCTACGTGCAATATGCGCATGCACGGATCAGTTCGCTGAAGCGCAAGGCGGCCGACGCCGGCGTTTCGCTCGACGATCCCGTCGATCTCGACCTGCTCGACTCGGAGGAGCTGGCGCTGGTCAAGGCCGCGGCGCAATATCCGCGCGTGCTGGAAGGCGCGGCGATGGCGCATGAGCCGCACCGGATCGCCTTCTACCTCTACGACCTCGCGGCCGAGTTCCATGCCCTTTGGAATCGCGGCAACGACGATCCGGGACGGCGCTTTCTCCTTGAAAACAATCCACAACTTTCGCGGGCTCGACTGGAACTGGCGCTTGGCATCGGGCAAGTCATCAAGAACGGCCTCGGACTCATGGGGGTCGAAGCGGCGGAGGAAATGTGAGCGAGAGGCGGCAAGACCAGGATGCTGACAGCGAGCGGCTGCCCTGGCTCGAGCCGTATCGACAGCCTCTCGACGCACAGGGGCGAAAGGCTGCGCGTTCGCACGGACCTTTGTTTGCCTATGTGTTCGGGCTGCTGGTTTTGTCGGCCGTGGGGATCGCCGGTTACTGGCTCGGTCAACGCGCCAATGGGAAGCGCGAGGCGGCACCGGCGGGTAATGTCCAGGTTGCAGAGGCTGCGCCGCCTGTCGTTCCGCAGGTAGCGACCCGAAGCCGGAGCCACAGCTTGCGCCGTCGTCCGAGGCGGAAACCGCGCCTCCCGCGCCACCCCCGCAAATTGAAGCTCGGAAGAAAGAAGCCACGGCCAAAGCTCCTACCGCGAGAGCGAAAAGGCCGGCCCGCAAGAAAATCCACCACGCAAATACCCGCCGCACGCAATATGATCGGGTGGTCGCCAAGCAGCGCGAGGCTGCCCGGACCTGGCCGAAGATGCCTTCGCCCGGTCCTGCCGGACAGGTCATTCAGCTCGGCGCATTCTCCACTCGCGCTCGTGCCCAAAACGCCTATCGCGAAAGGCTGGCCCGCTATCCGGTGCTCTCGGGGATGCCGCAGGTGATCGTCCCCGTCATCACGCAGCCGCGCGGCGAGATACTTTACGTCTTGCGCCTGGGTACCCAGTCGCGCGAACAGTCGAACGTCGTTTGCCGTAACCTGCGGACAAGCGGCGATCATTGCCTGGTCATCGGTTAGGGGAAGTCGAAGCATGCAATCTGATGGCGAGGCACTGCCCTGGCTCGAGGCGGTCGACGACGAGGATGAGCCGCGCGGGCTATCCGCGGCAAAGATGCTCGCCGCCCTGGCCCTCGTCCTGGCCGGCATTGCGATCGTCGTCGTTACGCTGTTCTATATCGGGCGCGAGCAAGGCGGATCCGGTCCACCGGAGCTGATCCGCGCGCCACAAGGCCCCTACAAGATGAAACCGACCGATCCGGGAGGGCTGGACGTCAGCGGCGAAAGCGGGACGGCGTTCGCGACCGGAGCCGGGGTCGACACCGATAGCGCGCTCGATGTTTCGCGGATGGACGAGCCGCCGCCTCCGCCGCCCGCAAAGGAAGGCGAGCCGATGCGAAAGCCGCCCAACGAGGCCAAGGAGCCGGTCGAGCCGCAACCGGCACCGACGCCTGCTGGCCCGGCAGGATCGACGGTCCAGCTTGGGGCTTACGGCTCGACCGCCAAGGCGGAAACTGCGTGGAAAATGCTCTCTGTCCGATTCCCCGAGGTCGCGGCACTTTCCAAGCAGGTGGTGCCTTACAACGGCGGCTACCGGCTTCGCGCGACCGCCGGTTCGCCCGCCCAGGCCAAGGCCGCCTGCTCCGCCGTCGCGGCCGGCGGCGAAAACTGCTTCGTCGTGCGATGACCCAGGCGGCAATCTACGGCTTCGCCGGGACCGAACTGACGGGCGATGAGAAGGCTTTCTTCCGCGACTGCAAGCCCGCCGGCTACATCCTGTTTCGGCGGAATATCGAAACACGGGTCCAGCTGAAGGCGCTCACGGACAGCCTTCGTAACCTCGAGGGGCACGATAATGTGCCGATCCTGATCGACCAGGAAGGCGGCCGAGTCGCGCGAATGCGCCCCCCGAATGGCAGGCTTTCCCGAGCGGCGAAGCCTTCGACCGGCTTTATCGGCTGGCTCCGTCGAGCGCGATCGAAGCGGCACGGGTCAATGCCCGGGCACTCGGACTCATGCTCCGCGAATGCGGCGTGAACGTCGACTGCCTGCCGATGCTCGACGTGCGCCAGGAAGGCGCATCCGATATCGTCGGCGATCGCGCGCTCGGCGTGTGCCCGATGCAGGTCGCGAGCCTCGGCAAGGCAATCCTCGACGGCCTGTCCTCCGCCGGAGTCATCGGCGTGATGAAGCATATTCCGGGCCACGGCAGGGCTCTCGTCGACAGCCATCACGAGCTTCCGATCGTCACCGCAAGCGATGAGGAATTACAGGTCGATATCGAGCCGTTCGAGCGGCTCCGCGAGGCACCGATGGGGATGGTCGCGCACGTCGTCTACACGGCCTGGGACCCTGACCATCCCGCGAGCCAGTCCCGAATCGTTATCCGCGACATCATCCGCGGCCGGATTGGATTCGACAATTTCCTGATGAGCGACGACAGCAACATGAACGCGCTGGAAGGATCGCCGGGGACACGTGCCGCAGCCTGCGTTGCCGCCGGGTGCGATGCTGCGCTCCCATGCGACGGCGTGCTCGAAAACAATCTCGATGTCGCTCGCCATGTGCCAGACCTGACTGGCGAAGGCGCGGAGCGGCTTTCGCGGGCGATGGCCCAGACTTTCACTTTCGACGACGGACTCGATTTCGCCGAGGCCGTCGCGAAGCGCGACGCCCTGCTGGCACTGGCCTGACATTCGGCTTAGCATTGCTGCGATGTCCGACGAATTTCTCGAAGTTGCGGTTCGTGAAGGGGACGGCCTGAACCTCAGCCTCGACGGCTGGGAAGGCCCGCTGGACCTGCTGTTAAATCTCGCGCGGGCGCAGAAGGTCGACCTTAAGCAGATCTCGATCCTCGCGCTGACCGAGCAGTATCTTGCGTTCATCGAGGACGCCCATGCCCTGAAGCTTGAGATCGCCGCCGACTATCTCGTGATGGCGGCGTGGCTTGCCTATCTGAAGTCCTGTCTCCTGCTTCCCAAGGACCCGGAGGCGGATCCGAGCCCGGAAGAGTTGGCGCTTCGGTTGCAGATGCGGCTCCAGCGGCTCGACGCCATGCGCGAGGCCGGAGCCAGGCTGATCGGCCGCGATCGTCTTGGCCGCGACGTTTTTGTCCGTGAGGCGCCGGAAGGACTTCGCGTGCTGAAGAAGGCGCTGTGGCAGGCCAACGCTTTCGATCTCTATGCGGCTTACGGCCGGGTCCGCGCACGCACGCAACCGGCAATGCACGTGGTGGCCCATAGGGCCGTAATGACGCTCGAAGACGCGATCCAGCGAGTCGCTGCGATGCTCGGACAGGCGGTCGAATGGACGACGCTGGAGGCCTTTCTTCCAGAGACAGTCGACCCGGCGTTCCGCAAGTCAGCCCTCGCCAGCTCGTTCGTCGCGGCTCTTGAACTTGCCCGGCAGGGACGGTTGATGATCGAGCAGGAGCGGGCTTTCGCCGATCTCTTGGTCAAGAGTGTCGCGGCCTGATGGAGGAGTTTGATCGGGCCGTCGAAGCGACCCTCTTCGCTGCCGCGGAGCCCTTGGCTATCGATGACATCGCCGCACATGTCGGCGACGGGGACATCGCCAGGTCCCTGGTCCGGCTGTCCGAAACCTATGCCGGGCACGGCGTCGAACTGGTCGAGCGCGGGGGCCGCTGGCATTTCCAGACGGCGCCCGATCTCGCCCATTTGCTCCGCCGGACGCGCGAGGAACCACGCAAGCTATCGCGGGCGGCAACAGAAACACTTGCGATTGTCGCCTATCACGAGCCGGTGAGCCGCGCCGAGATCGAGGCCATCCGCGGCGTGCAAATCTCGAAGGGCACGCTCGACGTGCTGATGGAGGCGGGTTGGGTCCGTACCGCCGGGCGCCGCGAATCGCCTGGACGTCCATTGCTCTACGCAACGACGCCGGACTTCCTTACGCATTTTGGCCTCAGCTCGCGGCGTGACTTGCCCGGGATCGACGATTTGAAGGCCGCGGGGCTTCTCGACCCGCTCGACGAGGAAGCACTTGCCGAGCAATTGGGTGAGCTTCAACTGGAAAGCTCCGACGAGAGCGACTAGGTATGGCCTGAATTCACAAATCGGAGAGACCCTCATGGGCTCGTTCAGCCTCATTCATTGGATCATCCTCGGAATCGTTATCCTGCTGCTGTTCGGCGGCAATCGCTTTTCGGCGATGATGAAGGACGTGGCCCACGGCCTGAAGAGCTTCAAGCAAGGGCTAAGCGAGGAAGACGAGAAAAAGGGGCAGGCGCCGCAACAGCCGCAGCGCCAGATCCCGCCGGCTCAGCAGGCTCCGATCGACCTTGAAGCCCGGCCGACCGCCGATCCCGCGCCCCGCGACGATCAGCAGCGCTAGGCCGCAAAAGCGCGAAGGGGCGCCACCATGTTCGGCGTCGACACCACCGAATTCCTGATCGTCGCGATAGCGGCGCTGATTTTCATCGGTCCGAAGGAGCTTCCAGCGACGATGCGCGCCATCGGCCGCTGGGTCGGCAAGCTTCGCGGAATGGCGCGACACTTCACGTCCGGCATCGAAACCATGATGCGCGAGGCGGAGCTGGAAGAGATGGAAAAAACCTGGCGGGAGGAAAATGCGCGGATCATGGCGCAATATCCGCCCGATGCGCACTATCCCGAAGGCGAACGGCAGAACCCGGCACTCCCGCCGTTCATGGACCAGCCCGATCTGCCGTTAGAGGCTCCACCAGCGCCGGATGCCGACCCCACGCCGCCCAAGGATCGGGAGCTTCCGTGATCCGCGATATCGACGAGTCCAAGCAGCCTTTGCTCGATCACCTGATCGAGCTGAGGACACGCCTGTTGTGGGTCGTGGCGTCATTGCTACTGGCCTTTTTCGCCTGTCTCTATTTCGCCAAGCCGATCTTCGCCGTTCTGGTTCAGCCGCTTCTCCAGGCCGGGAAGGGGACGCTGATCTTCACCGACGTGTTCGAAGCTTTCTTCGTCGAGGTGAAGGTCGCCTTCTTCGCGGCGCTGATGCTGACCTTCCCGATTTTCTCGATCCAGCTGTGGCGCTTCGTCGCGCCGGGAATGTACGCGAAGGAGAAGAAGGCATTCCTGCCTTTCCTGCTGCTGACCCCGGTGTTCTTCGCCGGCGGCGCGGCCTTTGCTTATTACCTCGCCATGCCATGGGCGCTGCATTTCCTGCTCGGTTTCGAAGGTACGGTTGGCGGCGTCCAGCAACATGCCCTGCCCGGGGTTGGCAATTATCTGAACTTCGTAACTCGGTTCCTCTTCGGATTCGGGGTCGCGTTCCTAGCTCCGATCCTGCTTATGATTCTCGAGCGTGCGGGCCTTGTTACGCGCCAGCAGCTGGTCAAAGGGCGGCGTTACGCCATCGTCGCCGCATTCGGGATTGCGGCTGTCCTCACCCCGCCAGACGCGGTCAGCCAGTTCATGCTCGCAGTGCCGCTGTACACCCTCTACGAATTCGCGATCCTCGCAATTCGTCTCACGCACTGGCGCGCTGCACGCAAGGCTGCCGCATCGCAAACCGCCAACGATGAAGATGAGGCCCCCTCGGGACACAATTTGGGCCCGAAATCGCCACCGGGGGGGGGAGGGTTGGCGGTTCCGGGCCCATTTGAGCGGATAGCGAGAGCGGGGGGGCAAAAAGGTCACTATCCGTCAATCAAAACGCCGACTGAGTTCCCCGGTTCCCGCGATCTAGAAATATTTTCACAGAAGAATCCGGAGAATCCTTAGCCTCTCTCCGGAAACACCGGAAGATGGACGCCCAGCCGGCCGCGCTTCGAATCGAGCGGCGAGCGGAGCTGGCGAGCAAGGCCTCCAATCACCCTGTCAAATTGCTGCCTGGAGGCCGGTTCCTTCCCCTCCTCTGGCACGAGCAGGGCGTCACTGGAAACGGTCAGGGTTGCCGCCAGCTCGCTCATGCGTTTGAGCTCGACGTCGATCGGCTTTCCAGGGGCGGTCAGCATCGCATATTCGATGACTTCGGTTACGAAGAAGGACACGGCGACGGCGGCATCCTGGGTCGTATACAGGGGATCGACGTCCAGCTGGATGACCAGGCGGTCGTTCTTGTCGGGGGACGATGCGCGCAGGATCGCGGCAAGCTCGACCAGCAAGGGTCGCAAGGGGATCCCCGCATTCTCTTCCACTTCGGCGAAGTGATTGCGGTGGACCACCGACAAAGCATCGACTCGCCGGCCGATCGCGGCATAGGCGTCGCGCGATTCCTGCGTGGCGGCGCTCCGCCCGTGGATATTCAGAAGCGATGCGACGACCTGCAGGTTGTTCTTCACGCGATGATGGACTTCGCGAACGAGACGCCGCTGGCCGGACAGCGCTTCGGCCATTTGATGCTCCGATTCCTCTATCCGGTCGACGGCCCGTTCGAACGAAGCGCCGAGCGAGCGGATCTCTTCAGCCGACCCAAGCCGTTCCGGGAGAACTAGGCGGTCCGATCCCGGCTGGTATTCGTTGACTGCGCGTTGAAGCCTGCGCAGCGGCCTGAGCAGCAATTTATGGACCAGTATCCAGCTCGCGATCGCGGCGACCAGGAACATCAGGAACGGCAGGAACAAGGCCAGCCGCTCGACCCAGCTCGGTTTCATGATCGCCGTCGTTTCCGTGACCGTCAGGCGACCGTCCGCGATTGGAAAGGACGAGCGATAAAGCTGTTCGCTGTCCTGTTTCCCGGTCTCGGTTAAGATGCTCAGGGAAACGCCGTTGCCGTCGCGAACTGTCATTTCGCGGATACCAGGCTCGATGTCGCGCACGGCCGTGGCCATCTCCGGCACGCTGAGCGTTCCGACCGCCATTCCGCCGATCAGGCCCACGCTGTAGCGAAGCGATTCGGTATCGGGTGATGCGCGCAGGCCGATCGCGCCCGGCGCGATCTGTGGCTCTCCGGGGTTGGCGGCGATCTCGCCCCTGCTGCAAACATATTGTCCGCGGCCGTCGAACAAGGCAAAATTTTGCGCAACGCCCGGGGTGAGCGCCAGCGACAGGGCGGTCTCGCGGCAAAGGTCGCCACCGGCGCGAAGGGCGCCGTTCGCGGCAACGCGAAGGGCGAGGGCATTGCGAGCGATTAGCGAATTGAGCGCTCGCGATCCGGCCAGACCTTGCCGCCGTGCAACGTCGCTAAGCGCTTCCTCCGAGGTTTGAATGCCGCTTCGGGCGGTCCATGCCAGGGCAAGGCCCAGCGGGAGCAGGGCTGCTGTCAGCAGTAGAAGGAGCTTGGAGCCCGTTGACCAGCGATCGGCGCGCTCAATTGCACTATTCACTGTCGACCGCCGTCCGTCGGGCGGTCAGTCGAGCTTGCCGAGAAGATTGAGAAAGTCGTCCGGAATGTCTTCGTTGAGTGTCGAATCATAAACCGACCGAAGGACCTTGCCGACATCGCCGCGGTTCTTGCGCGGAGCTCCCGGACGTCGCTCGCCCTTCTTCTTCGCACCGGGGGATTCGTCATTCCCGCCGGTGCCATTCCCGATCGAATTGCGCTTGCCTTCACTCAACTCCTCGTCCCCCTCCGAACGGGCCTCGTATGCTATCAAAAATACGCATTCAACGTCGACGCCGGTTCAGGGTCATGAGGACTGGGTCGCGCAACTAATGTGCCGGTTCAGCATCGTCAATTGTCGACATTTGCTTCCCCGGCTGGAGCTTGAAACCAAAACCCTTCAACTTTGTTCCAGCACTGGAGCGAACTCGGGGCAACCGTCACAATCATGCCACTGGGCAGGGATGCAGGGTTGCAACGATCGCAGCGCCAGCCCAATAGGGCGTTCGTTACGAAGGGAGTGCTAATTTTATGTCGCTTGGTCAGGATCTCGCACCGCACCTGCCCTTCTTGCGCCGCTACGCACGAGCGCTCACCGGCAGCCAGACTCACGGCGACGCCTTCGTTCGCGCGGCGCTTGAGGCCATCGTCGCATCGCCGGAAGATTTCCCCAAAGATGTCGATCCGCGCCTCGGTCTTTACCGCACCTTCCACGCGATCTGGTCGACAGCCAATATCGAGGAAGGGGAGGACCCCGGAGATGGCCGTTCGCTCGGCCCCGAAGGTATCGCCCAGGCCCGCCTTTCGCGAATCACGCCGATGTCGCGTCAGGCCTTGCTTCTTACCAGCCTCGAGGGCTTCTCGAACGAGGATGCCGGCTATCTGATCGGCGTCGGCGCCGAGGACGTCGAGAGCCTGGTCGCGGAGGCGCTCGAGGAAATTGAGCGCCAGACCCATGCCGATGTGCTCATCATCGAGGACGAGCCGATCATCGCCATGGATATCGAGATGATTGTCCGCGATCTTGGCCACAACGTCACCGGGGTCGCGGTCACGCGCTCGGAAGCTGTCGCCCAGGCGCGTCAGTCGCCGCCCAGCCTGGTGCTTGCCGACATCCAGTTGGCGGACGATTCCAGCGGCATCGATGCGGTGAAGGACATCCTCGCCGAGTTCAGCGTTCCGGTAATCTTCATCACCGCCTTCCCAGAGCGCTTGCTGACCGGGACCCGGCCTGAGCCGACCTTCCTGATCACCAAGCCGTTCCAGCGAGCGACGGTGAAAGCTGCGATCAGCCAGGCACTGTTCTTCGACGCGGCGACCGCCCCAGTCGCCTAGTTGCTTCCGCCTCCGGAACAAGCCTGACCGGCCCTGCGTTGGCGCCGTCGGGATTAGCAGGAATTGAGAATCGATGGCCGAGCCGACCGAACACGTCACCACTACCGAAGCGCGGGCAGGGTCCACGCCGCATGTCACCCGTTATGTTCTTATCGTGGGCCTGCTTCTCGTCGTCGCGATCTTCGCGGTGATATTGTTGGTTGCAGGGTAAAAGCCTATCTATCGTCATGCATCGTCGGGCGCCGCCGGAATAGTGCGCGCGAGTTCGAACCAGCGGGTGGGAAATTTGTCGGACAAGAGCGAGGAACAGGCGTCAGACGTGGCGCACGAGCTGGTACCGCTCCCCGATGGGGAGTTTAAGGAACAGCTCGCTGCGGTCATCCCGCACCTTCGCGCGTTCGGCCGCTCGCTCTCTGGCAACCGGGACCTCGCCGACGATCTCGTCCAGGAAACGCTCCTCAAGGCCTGGGCAGCGCGTAAGCGTTTCCAGGCCGGCACGAACATGCGGGCCTGGACCTTCATCATCTTACGCAACCTATTCCTCAGCCAGATGCGCCGTGCCCGGTTCAAGGGCGAATGGGACGATGTCACGGCCGCCAAGATTCTTGCGGCGCCGGCAAGCCAGGATCGGCATATCGAGCTTGGCGACATGCAGCGCGCATTGCTTCATCTTCCGCAGCCGCAGCGCGAGGCACTGATCCTCGTCGGGGCGGGTGGCTTCGCCTACGAAGAAGCGGCGCAGATCTGCGGTTGCGCGGTCGGCACGATAAAGAGCCGGGTTGCCCGCGGCCGAGTCGCCCTCGAAAATCTATTGTCGGGGGCGAAATGAGTTCGCGGCGCCAGCACAAGACGGATCCCAACAAGTCCGCGCTCCAGGCGATCATGGGCGAAGTGGATGAGCTTAGCCGCGACGCCATGCCTCAGCCCGACGAGGGCGATGACGATTAGTTGAGCCGGTCGAGAAGATCGGCGAAGTCGCGTTCGGATTCATCCGCGCGGCCTGCCGCGAAAGCCCGGCGAAGCGCAGCGGCAATACCGGCCTGATCGGGCAGTCCATCGACCCGGATCAGCCGGCGGTCGCCGTCCATTTCGCCTGAGTTTTCACGATTCAGTCTCATCGGGAAGCCAACGCGCGGAATGCGTAGCGGTTTCGCCGGACGAAAGAATCCGCCACAGCGGCAAGATGGATGACGCGGCTTCTATCTGCGCTCGGAGCGACGCGATCGCGCGGGCAACCCGCCATTCGCCGTTTCTTCGTGACGCTATCGTGAAGTTTCCGGATGTGGCTGAACGCTTTCTCAGCGAAGGCGCCGAAGCAGCGGTCGCCCAAGCCATCGAAATTGCCCTTGATGATGAAGTCGCCGTGCGGCTTCGGCGTCAGCGAACGGCACTCGCACTGGCCGTCGCGCTTGGGGATCTCGCCGGAGAATTTCCCCTCGAGCGACTGACCGGCCATCTTTCGACATTCGCCGACCGGGCGATTCATGATGCGCTGACCGCTGCCGTCGCGGAGCGAATCGAAGGGGCAGGAATCGACGGCTTTACTGTCCTCGCGCTTGGCAAGCTGGGAAGCCGGGAACTCAATTACTCCTCCGATGTCGACCTGATCCTTCTTTTCGATCCCGACGGGCTGGCCCGACGCCATCGCGAAGAGGCGGGTGAGTCGGCGGTGCGGATCGCGCGCCGGATGGTCGAGCTGCTCCAGCAGCGCACAGCCGAGGGCTATGTTGCACGGGTGGATTTAAGGCTCCGGCCGTCGCCCGAAGTGACGCCCATCGCGCTGCCCATGGGTGCGGCCATCGCCTATTACGAGAGCCAGGCGCTCCCCTGGGAGCGCGCTGCCTTCATTCGCGCGCGGGCGGCGGCAGGCGACCAGGCGCTCGGGCAGCGCTTTCTCGACGAAATCCAACCGTTCATCTGGCGCCGTGCGCTCGACTTCGGCGCCATCGAGGAAATCCGCGACATCAGCAGCCGGATTCGCGATCACTATGCGCAAGGACAGGCGTTCGGACCTGGCTTCGATCTCAAGCGAGGCCGAGGGGGCATTCGCGAAGCCGAATTTTTCACTCAGGTGCAGCAACTCATCCACGGCGGGCGCGATTCCAGCCTTCGGGCGCCAGCCGTTCTCGACGCCCTGCCGTTACTCGTCGCCGCTGGTCGCATGGAGGAAAGCCAGGCCTCCGGAATTGCGAACGCCTATCGCCGGCTAAGAACCGTCGAGCATCGAATCCAGATGATCGACGACCAGCAAACACACCGACTTCCTGCCGATGCAAACGCGCTTGAGGCCGTCGCTGCGCTGGACGGACTCAGCGATGGCACCGCCTTGATTGACTCGCTTGTGTCCCACGTTCAAGTCGTCGCCAAGGCATTCGACAGCCTTACGCCGGACCGGCGGGAGGGCCTTTCAAACGACGCCGATATCCTTCTGGGCCAGCTCGCGGAGATTGGCTTCGAGGATCCCTCATCCCCCGCCCGGCTCATCGCCAACTGGCGTTCGGGACAGGTGCGTTCGCTTCGCTCACCGGCCGCCCGAACGGCATTCGAGGCGATGCTTCCGGTAATGCTCGGGGCAATCGCCCGCGGTCCCGATCCTGGTCGTTCGCTCAATCGCTTCGCGGATATCGTCGAGCGGCTTTCGAGCGGCATCAATCTCTATCGGCTATTGGAAGCGCAGCCGCGCTTGGCCGAAATCCTCAGTCTGATCCTGGCTCATGCTCCCGCTCTGGCAGAGCAACTTGCCCGTCGACCTGGGTTGATTGATGGCCTCATTGATGCCTCGAGCTTCGCTGCTCCGCCGGACCCGCAAGCTGCGTTGGAGTTGCTCAAACGGCGTTCTGGCGAGAGTTACGACGAGCAACTCGATCGAGTCCGCCGCACGGTTGGAGAGCGTCGTTTCGCCCTCGGCGTTCAGCTTATCTCCCGACATCGCGATCCGCTTGATCTGACCGAGGGCTACGCCGCCATCGCCCAAGGAGCAATCGGGGCTCTTGCCGAATCCGCCACACAGGAATTCCAGAAAGTCCACGGCCGGATCGATGGTGGCGAATTGCTGATCCTCGGACTGGGGCGGCTCGGCGGAATGGCGCTGACCCACGCGTCCGATCTCGACCTCATCTTTCTCTACGACGGGCCTCAGGAGGTTCGCTCGGACGGCGACAAGTCGTTGGGTCCGGCTGACTATTTCAACCGTCTTGCGCGTAGGGTCGTCGCCGCCCTCAGTGTCCAAACTGCCGCCGGCCCGCTCTACGAGGTGGACACCCGGCTTCGGCCGCAGGGCGCGCAGGGCATGCTCGCGGTACACGTCGACGCTTTTCGCGACTATCAGATGCGCGAAGCGTGGACATGGGAGCATATGGCTCTCCTTCGCGCCCGTCCGCTCTATGGCTCGCAATCGGGCCGCAATAAGCTCCTCGCCAACATCCATGAGGTTCTCACAACCGAGCGAGATCCTTCGAAAATCCGGTCCGATGCCGCAGCGATGCGAAAAGAGATGGCCATTCATAAGCCGCCATCAGGTCCGCTCGACGTCAAGCTGGGCCCAGGCGGGCTCGTCGACCTGGAGTTCGTGGTCCACACGCTTCAACTTATCCATCGCACGGCCTTCAGCCCGCGCCTGGAGGAGGCGATTGCGATTCTGGCGGAAAAAGGCTTGATCGATGAACAGGCCGACCCGGACCTTCGCCTTCTGTCGCGCATTCTGGTGGTGTCGCGGCTTGTCACGCCGGGGGGCGGAGAGCCTGAGGAGGAATCGAGAGCGTTGGTTGCGGAGGTTTGCGGCAAGGCGGATTGGAAAACCCTTGTTTCCGAGCACGACCTGGCAAGACAGCGCGTCCGTCACCGCTGGGAGCGGGTAAGGAGTGAATGATGATTGAAGTCGGGCAGAAAGCTCCACAATTGAAGATCGCCACGAGCGACGGGGAAACAGTCGATCTGGCTGCGCCCGGCGCGCCACTGGTGCTCTACTTCTATCCCAAGGACGATACGCCGGGTTGCACACGCGAAGCCGTCGATTTCACGACATTGACCGAGGAGTTTCGCAAGGCCGGCGCGAAGATCGTCGGTGTGTCGCGCGACCCGATGGCACGGCACGTCAAGTTTGCAACCAAATACGGCCTCAAGGTTGCGCTTGCCTCCGACGAAGATGGCAGGGTCAGCGACGCCTTCGGCACGTGGGGCGAAAAGTCGCTTTACGGCCGTAAATATATGGGGATGGCGCGGGCGACCTTTTTGATTGGCTCCGACGGAATTGTCAAAAGGGTTTGGCCGAAGGTCAAGGTTGCGGGCCACGCGGAGGAGGTGCTTGCCGCGGTTCGCGAGTTGGCGGCATGAACGATGTTTTCCAATCGGATAGCTTCAACATTCTGCCGCACCTCGTTTCCATCGGCCTAGCCTATCTTCTAGCGCTGCCGATCGGCTGGAACCGGGAACGAGCGGAAAGAAGCGCAGGCATACGAACCTTTCCGCTGGTGGCGATGGCTTCCTGTGGATTCATCCAGGCCGTTGAGTCGATTACTGCGGGTTCGGCCGAGGCAACCGCGCGGGTGGTTGAGGGCGTGATCACGGGAATGGGCTTCATCGGGGGTGGCGCCATCTTGCACAAAGGCGACCGGGTGCAGGGAACGGCGACCGCGGCAGCTCTCTGGGCGACCGGCGCAGTCGGCGTCGCAGTTGGGCTCGGCAGCTTGGACGTTGCTGTCATGATCGCGCTCGTCACTGGAATTACGTTATACGTGCTCTCGCCGCTGAAGCGGGAGATCGAGACTGCTCGCAATGGGGACAATAAGGACGGCAATGCCGTCTGAAGCACTCGGTAGCGTTTGCCGTCGCGCGCTTTCTCAGGTCCGCCGTTGAATGCGTGTGATGCGCATGGTAGCGGCTTCGGCAATCGATAGACTGGAGCTTGGACCTTGGCCGAATTCTTCCTGCCCAAAGACAGCAAGATCAAGGGTCGCGGGAAGGATCATCCCGCGCCGGCGGGGGCCAAGCGCGTCAAGAAATTCAAGATTTATCGCTACGATCCGGATAGCGGCCAGAATCCGCGATACGACACTTATTCGATCGATCTCGACAAATGCGGACCGATGGTTCTCGACGCTCTCATCAAGATCAAGAATGAGGTCGACCCGACCCTGACCTTCCGCCGTTCCTGCCGTGAAGGCATTTGCGGCTCCTGCTCCATGAACATGGACGGCCGCAATGGCCTCGCCTGCACGACGGCGATCGAGGACGTGAAGGGCGAAATTCGGATAACGCCTTTGCCGCACCTCGACGTCGTCAAGGACCTCGTCCCGGATCTCACGCATCAATATGCCCAGCTCGCCTCGATCGAGCCGTGGCTGAAGACAAAGTCGCCTGAGCCCTCGGGCAAGGAGCGGCTGCAAAGTCCGGACGACCGCGCCAGACTCGATGGCCTCTACGAGTGCATCTTGTGCTTCTGCTGCCAGACGAGCTGCCCCAGCTACTGGTGGAACGGCGACAAGTTCCTGGGGCCGGCAATCCTGCTGCAAGCCTATCGCTGGCTCGCAGACAGCCGTGACGAAGCGACGGGTGAACGGCTTGACCAGCTTGAAGACCCGTTCCGCCTTTACCGCTGCCACACCATCATGAACTGCGCGAATGTTTGCCCGAAGGGCCTCAACCCGGCCAAGGCGATTGCCGAGACCAAGAAGATGGTCGCGGAGCGCGCGGCTTGAGCGATGCTCCCCGGCTGCCGACAGGGGCGCAGCCGGACCCGGACAACCCCGATTGGTTCAGCTGGGGCGACTTCCCACGCGGCAGCTTCGCATCCCGCACCGGTCGACTGCTGTTTCGGCCCGATGGTCCCGGGCGGGCGGTATGCCGGATGTTTCCCGATCAATCCCATCTCAACATGGGCGGTTCGATCCATGGCGGCGCGGTGATGAGCTTCATCGACATGAGCCTGTTCGCCGGCGGGCGCTGCGCCGGCATGGCCGAAGGCCATTATGTCACGCTCGACTGCTCGACTCGATTCATTGCCCGTGGTCGCGTCGGCCTTCCGCTCGATGCGCACGTCCGCTTGATCCGCCAGACGCGCGGCGGGCTGGTGTTTCTCGCAGGTCATTGCGAGCAGGACGGCAGTCCCTGTTACGACTTCACGGGGACTCTGAAAAAGGTTGCCATTCGCGAAGAAAATGGCCGCTGAGCGTTAGTCGCCGGAAACGATCCTTCCATCCAGCATATGAATTCGACGATCGGCCGCAGCCGAAATCGACTGGTCGTGAGTGACGCAGATTACGGCGCGGCCCTGATCGTGTGCGAAGGTGCGAAACAGATTCACGACGCGCTCGGAGTTGACGCTGTCGAGGTTGCCGGTCGGCTCGTCCCCAAGCAGCAGGACGGGGTCGTTTGCGAGTGCCCGTGCGATCGCCACGCGCTGCCGCTGGCCCCCCGACATCTTGTCCGGCGTCTTTTCGGCCTGGTCGGACAGCCCGACGGATTCCAGGACTTCCATAGCTCGCTCCCGGCCATGCCGGTCTGTCAGCCGACCGAGCCGGCGGATGGGGATCATCACATTCTCCCGCGCTGTGAACTCGGGAAGCAGGAAGTGGAACTGGAACACGAAGCCGATCTTCTCCAGCCGAAGCCGAGCCCGCTCCTCCGCGCTCAATCCGCTAGCATCGACACCGTCGAAGATCAGCGCACCTTCAGTTGGCCGATCGAGCAGCCCAAGGAGGTAAAGCAGCGACGATTTGCCGCAACCGGACGGTCCGATCACGGTCACGAAACGTCCGCGCTTCACCGCCAGGTTTGCGTCCTGAACGAGAGTCACCGGTGGCTCGACCGGCAATATTCGCGTCAGTCCGCGCGTTTCGAGAAGGATGCTCACGCCGCGCCGCGTAAGATGTCGACGGGGTCGACCCGCGCAGCCTTGCGCGCCGGAAGCCACGCCGCAACCGCCGCGCACGCGAGCGAGGCCGCGCCCGCGAGCAGGAAGTGGATAGGCCGCCGGTCGAGCGGGATCCGCTCGGTCCGACCGGAAATCGGGAACTCGAGCGAACCCAGGACATGCATAAGCACCAGGCCGAGGGCCCATCCCGCGAGAACTCCGACGGCTGCCAGTATGACTCCCTCTGCAATGAAGATCCGCTGCAGGTCCGAAGAGGAAAATCCAATCGACCGAAGGATGGCGATATCGCGACTCTTGTCGAACACCGAGCTTGAGACCAACGCGTAAATGCCAAAGCTCGCGACCAGCAGGATCGCCGAAATAACCGAATACATGATGATGTTCCGGGTCAGCAGCAGGCCGAGGAAATCGGCCGAGCGCTCCTGCCAGCTTTGTGCCTTGTACCCGAAACGCTGTTCCAGCTCGGTGGCAATGCCCTCCGCCTTATAGGGATCGTCCAGCTTGATGCCGATTCGGTTGATGATGAAGGGCTGGCCGGTCAGCGACTGGGCTTCGCGCAGAAGGACATAGGCCGTCGAAGTGCCCGCTCCAAAGGGGCTGCGGCCACGGCCGAACAGGCCGGCGACACGAAGCGAGCGGCTGCCGCCGCGAGGCGACGTCGCCCCAACCACGTCGCCCATGCCGACGCCAAGCCTGTCGGCGATCTCCTGAGTGATGATGGCGCCGCCTTGCTGGGTTTTCAGATTGTCGAGATTGCCAGCGACGAGATTGTCCTCGAGTGTGCTGATCTCCTTTTCGATGTCCGGGTCGATTCCGATGAGCCCGACGGCCTCTTCCCGCCCGCCAACCCGCAACGTGATCGCGCCGGAAAGCGAGGGCGAGGCGATCGCCCCGGGAACGCCGTTGGCGGCGCGAACGATTTCCTGCCACCCCCACAGCCCCCGGACCTCCGTTCGCGGCTTCAAACCGTGAACTTCGATTGCTCCGTCGGGATTGGAGGTCACCGCCGGCTGCGCGCTCGGGCTCCGGATTTCGTCGGAAATGATGATGTGCGGCGCGGCGTCGATTAGCGTTTCGATGAAGTCGTTCTGGCTGCCGATCATCATCGCGGAAACGGCGAGGAAAAAGCCGACCCCAACGCCAACACCGGCTACCCCGACAATGGTCTGGCGCCGCCGCTTCGCGAGATGCTTGAGCGCGATGTCGAGCAGGAGGCCTGTTCGGCCGAACATCAGCATCCCTCGACTTGGATACGGGCATTTTCTTTAAGTTTCTCCGGAGGATTGGTCAGAACACAGGTAGATCGGTCGATTCCCCGCAAGATTTCGCGTTTTTGGCGGCCCTCGATGCCGGCGGTCACTGGGATGCGGACTGCGCGGCCGTCTCGAACTGTCCATATTCGTTCGTCGCGAACGGCGCCGGCCGGAACCAGAAGAGCATTTTGTCGTGACGCGGTAACGATATTGACCTCGAGCGTCAGTCCGATTGGCAGCACCTGCGATTCGTCCGGCCGGATTCGAACACGGAAAGCCCGCTGGTTGGGATCACCGCCCGGCGTGATTTCGTAGACCGAGCCACGAAAGACGCGTCCTTTATAGGCGTCGGACGACATCAGCGCCTGCTGGCCTTTGAGGACGCGGGGTATGTCGCGCTCGTCCACCGTCGCCGTGACCCTGACCCTCGACGGGTCGCCGATGACGAGGATCGTCCGGGTCGGAGTGGCCAGGTCGCCGATCTCCGCGTCGCGCCGCAGAACCACGCCGGATATGCTCGATCGGATCGCGAATTGGCTCAGACGCGCCCGCGCGACGAGTTCCGCCGCCAGCGCGGAGCGCGCCTCGGACATTGCCCGGTCGCGCGCAGAGACGGCCAGAAAGCCGCGCTTGTAAATGGCGAGTGCGCGCTCTTCGTCCTTTCTCGCTTGGGCGGAACGCGCGGAAAGCTCGCCGACCGCCTGCAGCTGCTCGCTGCTTTCAAGGGAAACCAATGGCTGGCCCCTCTGAACGCGGTCGCCTTCTTTTACGTGAATGCGGACTATGGGCGCCGTCACTCGCGATGCGATCTCGACCGGTTCGCGCGGTTCGACGAACCCCGTTGCATAGACGACGTCGACCGCCGGGCCGATCGAGGGATAAGTGCCCTGGAGCGTTTCCGGGCGGCGGAGCAAGATAAAGGCCGCGGCGCCGGCTATCACGACAAGAGCCAAGATCGCATATGCAAGACGAGGCATCAGATGTCTCTCTTCATGTCACGACCTTGGCAGGGAAGTCCCACGCGGAAAATACAGGCTTACCGCAGGTAGGCCGCCTCGTTATTCGCGAAAGGCATGGGTCCGGTTGCGAATGCTTACACAATGCTTGTCGAGGCCGGGGAGCTAAGGCCCGATCCCGATCAGAAGAGAGCTGTTCAGGCCCTTGATCGGCTTGCCGAGGACCTCGGCCGCACGCGCATCGGCTTCCTGTCGCGACTGTTCGGCCGCGACACGCCGGTTCCGTGCGGGGTTTACCTGTGGGGAGGGGTAGGACGAGGAAAGTCGATGCTGATGGACCTGGCGTTCGAGAATATCGAGGCAGAGCCCAAGCGGCGGACACACTTTCACGCCTTCATGCTGGACGTTCATGAGCGGCTTCGAGCTGCCCGGCGCGCTGAAGAAGGCGATCCGGTCATCCGCGTCGCTGAAGACATAGCAGAAGAAATTCGGTTACTCGCCTTCGACGAGATGATGGTTACCAACCCGGCCGATGCCATGATCATGAGCCGGCTGTTCACCGCCCTGATCGATGCGGGCGTCGGGATCGTCACAACCAGCAATCGTTCGCCTTCGGACCTCTACAAGGACGGTCTCAACCGCCAGCTCTTCATGCCGTTTATTGCCCTGATCGAGCAGAGGATGAAGGTCGTGTCGCTGAACGGTCCGATCGATTACCGGCTCGACCGGATGCGGGGGCTCGACACGTGGCTGGTTCCCAACGGCGACGAAGCAACGGCACGGCTAAGCGACGCTTTCTTCCGGATGACCGATCATCCCGTCGAGGACCGCGCAAAGGTGCCGAGCGAGGAACTGACTGTCGGTGGCGGCCGTACGCTGCATGTGCCCAAGAGCCTTAAAGGGGTAGCGGTCTTCAGCTTCAGGCGGCTGTGCGGCGAGCCGCGCGGCGCGTCGGATTATCTGGCCATCGCTCAGCGCTTTCACACCGTGATCATCGTCGGGATTCCGGTAATGACGGCCGAGATGCGCAACGAGGCGGCGCGTTTCGTGACCTTGATCGACGCCCTGTACGAACACCGGGTGAAGCTGCTCGCGGCGGCAGATGCCGAGCCGTCTGGCCTTTACCCGGCGGGCGACGGCAACTTCGAATTCCAGCGCACGGTCAGCCGTCTCGAGGAAATGCAGAGCGCCGATTACCTTGCCGAGGGCCACGGCGCCACCTAGCCTCAGCAAAACGGAAGCGGGCCGCCCCGAAAGGCGGCCCGCCGGCCGGTTGCACTGGCCGTTAATGCTTAATGGATCAGCGCCTGGATGACCGATTCGACGAGGCGCGTCCGCGGGTCGACGCTGTAGAGATAGCCGTCGCGGTAATAATAGCGATTGTAGGGATCGAGGTTGTACTGGCTTCGCCAGTCCAGCGGCACCTGGTTGTAATTCCACATGTTGTAGTTGCCGTTCCAGCGGTCGCCCACATTGAAACGCTGCTTGGCGATGCCCGGCGGCAGGCATCCGTTATTTTTCTTGGCTAGCCCTGGCGGGCACCCATTTCCCCAAAAATCGGCGTTGGCATGTCCCTGGCGAACGGCCCAATGCTGTGGCGACAATTCGCGCGGATGGTTGATCTTGCCCTGCTTGGCCGAGTTTCCATGGCCTTGCGCATGGTCCGGATTGGCGGCCGCCGGTGCAGCTATCGCAAGGGACGCGGCACTCGCCGCTAGAAGGAATTTGTACATCGATACTCTCCTCACCCGAAGATCGTGCATTGAAACGCATGAACATGCCATGACAGTTCCATTCCCGCGCCGTTCGCGGTTGCGAGAGCGCCGTCTCCGGTCTAGAGCGCGGCCAATTTCCGTGCCTACCGAGGCGCGGCTCCTCAACCAGTCGGAGTGACGGACCCCCTAATGGCTCGCAAGAAAATCGCGTTGATCGGCGCCGGAATGATCGGCGGAACCCTGGCCCACCTCGCCGCGAAAAAGGAAATGGGCGACATCGTCCTTTTCGACATCGCCGAAGGGATTCCCCAGGGCAAGGCCTTGGACCTGTCTCAGTGCGGCCCGATCGAGGGTTTTGATGCGAAGATCACCGGCACCAACGATTATGCCGATATCGCGGGTGCTCACGTGGTCATCGTTACCGCTGGCGTGCCGCGCAAGCCGGGCATGAGCCGCGATGACCTGCTCGGAATCAATCTCAACGTGATGAAGGCGGTCGGCGCGGGCATCAGGCAACATTGCCCCGACGCGTTCGTCATTTGCATCACCAACCCGCTCGATGCGATGGTCTGGGCGCTTCGCGAATATTCCGGCCTGCCGCACAATAAGGTCGTCGGAATGGCCGGTGTGCTCGACAGCGCCCGCTTCGCAACCTTCTTGGCGCAGGAGTTCAAGGTCAGCGTGAAGGACGTGAACGCGTTCGTCCTTGGCGGCCACGGCGACACCATGGTCCCGGTGACCAGCTATACCACCGTTAGCGGCATCCCGGTCGACGACCTCGTCAAGATGGGCCGCTCTTCGAAGGAAAAGATCGACGAGATCGTCAATCGCACACGTGGCGGCGGCGGCGAGATCGTCGCGCTCCTGAAAACCGGCTCGGCCTATTACGCGCCCGCGACAAGCGCGATCGCCATGGCGGAGGCCTATCTCGGCGACCAGAAGCGTATCCTGCCCTGCGCCGTTTACGTAGAAGGCAAATATGGCCTCGATGGGCTCTATGTCGGCGTTCCGACGGTGATCGGTGCGAATGGCGCCGAGGAAATCATCGAGATCGACCTTGACAAGGAAGCGAAGGGCAACCTCCAGGTCAGCGTCGATGCGGTCAAGGAACTGCTGGTGGCGTGCAAGCAGATCGACGCAGGTCTCGGCGCATGAGCATTCTCGTCAACAAAAACACCCGGGTCATCACCCAGGGGATGACCGGCGAGACTGGCACTTTCCACACGCAGCAGGCGCTCGCCTACGGCACGCAAATGGTCGGCGGCGTGACTCCGGGCAAGGGCGGCACGACGCACCTCGACCTGCCCGTTTTCAACACCGTCCATGAAGCGGTCAGCAAGACCGGCGCCGACGCGAGCGTGATCTATGTCCCGCCGCCCTTCGCTGCCGACTCGATCTGCGAGGCGATCGACGCCGAAGTGCCATTGATCGTCTGCATCACCGAAGGCATTCCCGTGCTCGACATGGTCCGCGTCAAGCGCGCGCTTGACGGAAGCAAGTCGCGGCTGATCGGTCCGAACTGTCCCGGCGTGCTCACGCCTAATGAGTGCAAGATCGGGATCATGCCGGGCAACATCTTCCAAAAAGGCAGCGTCGGAGTCGTCTCGCGTTCGGGCACGCTCACTTACGAGGCGGTGTTCCAAACCACCAACGAGGGTCTCGGCCAGACGACCGCGGTCGGAATCGGCGGCGATCCGGTGAAGGGAACCGAGTTTATCGACATGCTCGAGATGTTCCTCGCCGACGACGAGACAAGGTCGATCATCATGATCGGCGAGATCGGCGGCAGCGCCGAAGAAGACGCCGCGCAATTTCTAGCCGATGAGGCGAAGCGCGGCCGCTCCAAGCCGATCGTCGGCTTCATCGCCGGTCGAACCGCTCCTCCGGGCCGCCGGATGGGCCACGCCGGCGCGATCGTCGCTGGCGGCAAGGGCGACGCGGATTCGAAGATCGCGGCGATGGAAGCCGCTGGAATCCGCGTGAGCCCGAGCCCATCTGAGCTTGGCCGTACGCTGACGGAGCTCTTGAAAGGCTGATCGCAACCATGGACTCGATGGCCATCGAGAAAGAACAGGGCCCGAGTTGGGCACGGCCGAACTGGCCGGTCAGTGCGCTCGACGAGGTCAACCTCGGCCTCGACCCGACCGAGGCGACCATCGAGCAAGTGAAGGTCGCTGCCAAGGCCGCCGCATCCGCCGCCGGCGTGACCGACGAGTCCGCGGTCCAGCGTGCTGCCGACGACAGCATCCGCGCGATGATGCTGGTCCGCACCTATCGGGTCCGTGGCCATCTGGCCGCGAAGCTCGATCCGCTTGGCCTGCACCATAGCGAGATCCCTGCCGACCTCACGCCTGAATATCATGGCTTTGGCGAGGCCGATCTCGACCGTCCGATCTGGCTCGGGGGCGTTCTCGGCTATCAGAGCGCCAGCATTCGCCAGATCGTTGAGGTACTCCGCGCCAACTATTGCGGCACGGTCGGCCTCGAATATATGCACATTAACGATCTGGAGGAGCGCAAATTCCTCCAGGAGCGGATGGAGGGCAAGGACGCCGCGATCACCTTCACTCCGGAAGGCAAGCGCTCGATCCTAGAAAAAGTGATTCACGGCGAGCAGTGGGAAAAGTTTCTCGCTCGCAAATATGTCGGCACGAAACGGTTCGGCCTGGACGGCGGCGAGAGCGCCATTCCGGCGCTGGAAGCGGTCATCAAGTACGGCGGGCAGATGGGCGTCGACGAGATCACGCTCGGAATGGCTCACCGCGGCCGGCTGAATGTGCTGACCAATGTCATGGGCAAGCCCTATCGCGCGGTTTTTCATGAATTCGCGGGCGGGGCCACCAATCCGGCCGACGTGGGCGGCTCCGGCGACGTCAAATACCATCTCGGTACATCGAGCGACCGCGAATTCGACGGAATCCAGGTTCACCTGAGCCTCGTGCCCAACCCGTCGCACCTCGAAGCGGTCAACCCGGTCGTGCTCGGCAAGAGCCGCGCGTCGATGACACTGAAGGGCGACAAGGAAGGCGACAGCGTCCTTCCTATCTTGCTCCACGGCGATGCGGCTTTCGCAGGCCAGGGAATTGTATGGGAATGCCTCGGCTTCTCCGGACTGCCCGGCTATGGCACCGGCGGCTGCCTTCATTTCGTCATCAATAATCAGGTCGGCTTCACGACCAGCCCGCAATTCGCGCGTTCCTCGCCTTATCCGTCGGACGTGGCGAAGGGCATCCAGGCGCCGATCCTTCACGTCAACGGCGACGATCCGGAAGCGGTCACCTTCTGCTGCAAGCTGGCGATCGAGTTCCGCCAGGCGTTCAACCGCGACATCGTCATCGACATGTGGTGCTACCGGCGCTTCGGCCACAATGAGGGCGATGAGCCGAGCTTTACCCAGCCCCTCATGTATGCCGAAATCCGCCAGCATCCCCCGATCAGCGCCATTTACGGCAAGAAACTGGTCGCGGAAGGCGTGATCGACCAGTCCTGGATCGACACGAAGACCGCCGAATTCACGGCGTTGCTCGAGCGGGAGTTTGAAGCAGGAAGCTCCTACCTTCCCAACAAGGCGGACTGGTTCGAGGGTCGCTGGGCCGGCCTCGGGCGCCCGGGCGAGCCGGTCGATGCCCGCCGCAACGTCAACACCGCCATTCGGGACGATCAGTATGAAAGCCTATTGAAGCTGCTGACGACGGTCCCGGAAGGGCTGACGATTCACAAGACCCTCGGCCGTGTTATCGACGTCAAGCAGAGGGCGCTGGAAGACGGGCAGGGCATCGATTGGGCAACGGCGGAGGCGCTGGCCTTCGGAAGCCTGGTCGAAGACGGTTTCGGGGTACGGCTGTCAGGCCAGGATTCGGGTCGCGGCACATTTTCGCAGCGCCACGCCGCATGGGTCGACCAGAAAAGCGGCGAGAAATATATTCCGCTCCGCCAGATCAACGACGGCCAGCCGACACCGCGCTTCGAGGTTCGCGACAGTCCGCTAAGCGAATTCGGAGTGCTCGGCTTCGAATATGGCTATTCGATCGCCGACCCGAAAACGCTCGTTTTGTGGGAAGCGCAGTTCGGCGATTTCGCCAATGGCGCGCAGACCATGATCGACCAGTTCATCGCCGCCGGCGAGGCCAAGTGGTTGCGCGCGTCGGGGCTCGTCATGCTCCTGCCGCACGGTTTCGAAGGACAGGGACCAGAGCATAGCTCGGCCCGGCTCGAGCGCTTCCTGCAGCTTTGTGCCGACGACAATATTCAGGTCGCGAACTGCACGACCCCGGCCAATTATTTCCACATCCTGCGCCGTCAGATGAAGCGGGATTTCCGCAAGCCGCTGATTATCATGACGCCCAAGTCGTTGCTCCGGCACAAGCTTGCCGTGTCGACGCGCGACGACTTTACCGGCGAAGGTCACTTCAAGCGGCTGCTGAGCGACCTCAACCCGCCGCAGGCGGGCGCCACGACCAGGCTCGTGCTCTGCTCGGGCAAGGTTGGCTACGAGTTGATGGAGGCTCGCGACGCAGCGTCGGACACGACAACCGAAATCGTCCGTGTCGAACAGCTCTATCCGTTCCCGTCGGAGCCTCTTGCCAAGCGCCTTTGCGCCATGCCGAAGCTCACCGAGCTAGTCTGGTGCCAGGAGGAGCCGAAGAACAATGGCTCCTGGTTCTTTGTCGAGCCAATCCTGGAGCATTGTTTGGCCGAGGGCGGTTTTTCCGGCCTACGCCCGCGCTATGCGGGCCGCGCCGCGTCGGCTTCCCCGGCGACAGGGCTTGCAAAGCGCCACGCCGCCGAGCAGGCCGCCCTTATCGCCGAGGCGCTCGGCCAGTCTTCCGCACTCAAAGCCAAAGCTTCGTAAGGACGTTCATTCATGGCCACCGACGTCAAGGTTCCAACGCTGGGCGAATCGATCACCGAAGCGACCGTCGGCCAGTGGCTGAAGAAGCCCGGCGATGCGGTCGCTGCCGATGAGCCGATCGCCAGTCTCGAAACGGACAAGGTCAGCGTCGAAGTCAACGCGCCGGTCGCGGGTACGCTTGCCGAGCAGCTGGTTGCCGAAGGCGCAACGGTCGAAGTTGGCGCGGTAATCGCGCGCATCGGCGAAGGCGCATCTCCCTCGGCCCCGGCTGCGCCTGCGGAAACGGTTACCAACCCCGCTGGCCCGGCAGAGACCCCAGCACTCAAGGGCGACGAACATGCGCCGGAAGCGACGAAGGAAGGATCGGCCAACGATAGCGCCCTGACGCTCTCGCCCGCGGTTCGCCGCGCGGTGCTGGAACATCACGTCGATCCGTCCAAGATTACTGGCAGCGGCAAGGACGGTCGGATCACCAAGGACGACGTATTGGCCGCGGCCCAGGCCAAGGAGAGCGGTGCGCCGGTCCACGAACCGGAAGCGCGAGCCCCCGCCAGCGCGCCTGCACAGCCCGCCACTACCAAGTCGACCGCTCCCGCCGGCGAGCGCAGCGAAGAGCGGGTAAAGATGAGCCGCCTCCGCCAGACGATCGCGACGCGCCTCAAGGAAGCGCAGAACACTGCGGCGCTGCTGACCACGTTCAACGATGTCGACATGTCGGCAGTGATCGACGCGCGAAGCCGCTACAAGGACCTGTTCGAGAAGAAGCACGGAATCCGGTTGGGCTTCATGAGTTTCTTCGTGAAAGCCTCCGCGCTCGCGGCGCGCGACGTGCCGTCGGTCAATGCCCGGATCGAGGGCGACGAGATCGTCTACTCCAACTATCTCGACGTGTCGGTTGCTGTCTCTGCGCCCAAGGGTCTGGTCGTGCCAGTGATCCGCAGTGCCGACCGGATGAGTTTCGCCGAGATCGAGAAGGCAATCGCCGACTTCGGGAAGAAGGCCAAGGACGGCACGCTCAGCATGGACGAGATGAAGGGTGGCACCTTCACCATCTCCAACGGCGGCGTCTTCGGCTCGCTTCTGTCGACGCCGATCATCAATCCGCCGCAGTCGGCGGTGCTCGGCCTTCACCGGATCGAGGAGCGTCCGGTCGTCCGCGACGGCCAGGTGGTCGTCCGTCCGATGATGTACCTTGCTCTTTCCTACGACCACCGGCTGGTCGACGGCCGCGAGGCGGTCACCTTCCTCGTCCGAATCAAGGAAGCGATCGAGGACCCGACGCGCCTACTGATCGATCTTTAGTTTTGGCGGAGCGATTTTGGAGAAGGGCTCAACCGTCTAGAGTCAGATTTGGGTGGAAAGCTGCACTTCGCTTACAAAGACTCCGCTAACCAGATCGTGTGCTGCGCGCCCTTGCCGTTGGAGCGGGCGCGGACCTTCGGGACATCGACTTTGAAGCCCTTGGCGCTCAGGCGACGAGTAAAGGCGGGGTCGTCGCCCGCTGACCACACCGCGAGGATTCCGCCGCGAACCAGCGCTGCTTTCGCCGCCGCCAGTCCCGCCTCCGAATAGAGCCCGTCATTCCCGGCCCGGGTCAGCCCGTCGGGGCCATTGTCGACGTCGAGCAGGATCGCATCGTAGGTGCCCCGCGCCGCCGCGATCGCTGCCGCGACATCGCCGTCGACCACGGTCACGCGCGGGTCGTCGAGGCAGCCGGCGGTCAGTTCGGCCATCGGGCCTCGCGCCCAGGCGATGATATCCGGCACCAGTTCCGCGACCACCACCGACGCCTGGCGCGGAAGAACCGCAAGCGCCGCGCGCAAAGTGAAGCCCATGCCGTAGCCGCCGATCAGCAGGCGCGGGTTCGTCCGGTTCGTAAGGCGAGCGCAGGTCAAAGTCGCAAGCTGCTCCTCCGACCCGCTCATGCGGCTGTTCATCAGCTCGTTGCGGTCGAGCACGATCATGTAATCGCGGTCCCGGCGGAACAGGCGCAGCTCTTCCTCGCCGCCGGGCACCTGCGCCGTCGCCAGTAGCTCGCGGACTTTCATCGTGGGTTGATTACTTGCGGGCCTTGCGCGCTGCGTATTTCGCGTCGCGCGCGGCCTTGCGCTCTTCCTCGGTCGGCGGAGCAGACGCCGCTGCCCTGGCCGCCTTCTCGACGGCCTTCGCCTCGCGCTCAGCGCGCTTGGCTTCGGCTTTCTCCGCCTCGCGGGCGGCACGCTGCTTCTCGCGCTCGACTCGCTCGGCGACCACCTTCGGGTCCAGCGGCGGCTTGGAGCGCAGTTTCTCGAGCGCTTTCTCCCGGGCCTTGGCGGCACTGGCGATGCGGTCCTGGAAGCTGTCGTTATAGGTCATGCCGGCTGCACTCGCAGACGGGGGCCGCGCACGCAACTGGCAACTGTCGACCGATGCGGCGGGGTGGATAAGTGCGTCCGGCTTGCCTATGTCGCGCCGCAACCGATTTTCTCGTGAAAGACCATCATGGCTGACTACGATTATGACGTTCTGGTGATTGGCGCCGGTCCCGGCGGATATGTCGCAGCGATTCGCGCGGCGCAGCTTGGCCTCAAGACCGCCTGCGCAGAAAGTCGCGAGACGCTTGGCGGAACCTGCCTCAACGTCGGCTGCATTCCTTCGAAGGCGATGCTCCACGCGTCGGAATATTTCGATGCGGCGAAGAACGGCGCGATGGCCAAGATGGGGATCGAGGTCGAGCCCAAGCTCAACCTCGACGCGATGCACGGCCAGCGCATTGACGCGGTCAAGCAACTGACCGGCGGAATCGAGTTCCTGTTCAAGAAGAACAAGGTCACCTGGCTGAAAGGTTTCGCCACGTTCGAGGACGCGCATAGCGTCACGGTTGCAGGACAGAAGGTCACCGCCAAGAACATCGTCATCGCCACAGGCTCGTCAGTCACGCCGCTTCCCGGCGTCGAAATCGATGAGAAGATCGTGGTCTCCTCAACCGGAGCGCTCGAGCTTCCGAAGGTGCCCGAGCACATGGTTGTCATCGGCGGCGGCGTCATCGGCCTCGAACTCGGAAGTGTCTGGCGGCGGCTCGGCGCGAAAGTGACCTGCGTCGAATTCCTCGACCAGATCCTGCCTGGCATGGACGGCGACGTCCGCAAGGAAGCCAACAAGATCTTCAAGAAGCAGGGCATCGAGTTCAAGCTCGGAACCAAGGTCACCGGCGTGAAGGTCAATGGCGGCAAGGCGACTCTGACGCTGGAACCCGCCAAGGGCGGCGCATCGGAAACGCTTGAGGCCGACTGTGTGCTTGTATCGATCGGCCGCCGTCCCAACACCGACGGCCTCGCGCTCGAAAAGATCGGGCTGCAGGTAAACAATCGCGGCCAGATCGAAACCGACCACGATTTCCGCACCAAGGTCGACGGCGTGTGGGCGGTCGGCGACGTCATCCCCGGCCCGATGCTTGCCCACAAGGCCGAGGACGAGGGCATTGCCGTGGCGGAGAACATCGCCGGGCTAACGGGCATCGTGAACCATGACGTGATTCCGGGCGTGGTCTACACCTGGCCGGAGATTGCCGGCGTCGGGCTGACCGAGGAGGACGCCAAGGCCAAATATGGCGATGTGAAAGTCGGTAAGTTCCCGATGCTCGCCAACAGCCGCGCGAAGACCAACCATGAGCCCGATGGCTTCGTGAAGGTCATCGCCGAGGCCAAAACCGACCGGGTGGTCGGCGTGTGGGCCATCGCGTCGGTTGCGGGCACGATGATCGCCCAGGCGGCGCAGGCCATGGAGTTTGGCGCGACGAGCGAGGATATCGCCTACACCTGTCACGCCCACCCGACCCATTCGGAAGCAATCAAGGAAGCCGCGATGGCGGTCCAGGGCAAGCCGATCCACGTCTAGGGTGGGGACCCGCGCAACTTTACGCCGCTGGCACGTCTGGCTCGGCTGGTTGATCGCCGTGCCGATGCTATTCTGGACGCTTTCCGGCGTCGTGATGGTGTTGCGGCCGATTGAGGAAGTGCGCGGAACGAATCTGCTGCGCGAGCCTGCACCCATGACGCTCGCCATGCCTGCGGTTCCGCCAAGCCTCGAAGGGCTACCCGTCGAAAGCCTTTCGCTTGAGCAGCGTAGCGTCGGGCCGCGCTGGGTCATCACAACCGCGGACGGCAAGTCTCGAATGGCCGACCCGGTGACCGGCGGACTGGTGCCGGATTATGGTGCAGCCGACGCGGCCCGCGAGGTCGAGGCGCGCTACACCGGCGATGCAAGGGTCGTCTCCACGTCTCGCGTCAACCCGTCCGATCCGCCGAAAGATCTTCGCCGGGAAATGACCGGTTGGCTCGTTGAAATGAGCGACGGCACGCATTTCTATGTCGATTCCGGATCGGGCGCGATCGCCGCTCGTCGAACGGCGTGGTGGCGCTTCTACGATTTCATGTGGGGGCTCCACATCATGGACCTCGAGACTCGCGAGGATACGCACCACGCGTGGATCGTGGGCTTCGGGGCGCTCGCTCTTGTCAGCACGCTCATGGCGCTCGTCCTCCTACCGATGACCGGCAAGAGGAAACGCAACGGCTCAGCCAAGCAATCCAAGCAGAATTGAGCGCCAGCCGCTTTCCGACTTCGGGGGCGGCGGCGCCGATTCATAAGCCCCGCATTCCAGGCATCGAAGCTGCAATGTTGGCCCGGACAAAATCCGCTCGATGTCACCCAGCACCCGCATGACCAGCGTCTGCGGCGCGGGCCCGAGCGCCGCAAGCGCGTCGGCGGGCGCCGCATCGCTCTCCTCCTCGTCCTGAGCAAGGCCGGCCAAGAAACCGGTCCACGCATCCGGCCCCTTCTCCAGATAGGTCAGGCCGCGCTCATTCTTGCCAAGCTTTGCGAGCTCCGCGGCCTTCGCGATGGCTTCGTCCATGTCGCCGAACCCATCCACCAGGCCAAGCTGCCGGGCAGTGCCGCCGTCCCAGACGCGGCCCTGCGCGATCCGGTTGATCTCATCGATCGGCTTCTTTCGGCTCGCGGCCGTAATCGCCAGGAACTTGGCGTAAATCTGTTCGACTCCGGCCTGGATCAGCGCATTCGCAGCGGGCGATGGGCCATTGAGCAAGTCCGGTTCACCGGAAAGCGGTGTGGTGCGGATCCCGTCGGCGCCGATTCCCAGCTTCTGCAGTGTCCCCTGGAAGCTTGGAAGCACGCCATAAACCCCGATCGAACCGGTGATGGTCGATGGCTCGGCTATGATGAAATCGGCCGGAGTCGCGACCCAGTATCCGCCTGACGCTGCGACATCGCCCATCGAGGCAACGACTGGCAGCCCCTCCTTCTTGGCGGCAAGGATGGCATGGCGGATACGCTCGGAAGCCAGCGCCGACCCGCCCGGGCTGTCGATGCGCAGGACCAGCGCTTTCAGGGTTCCGAGTTCAAGACCATCCTCGATCGACTTCGCAATGGTTTCGGCGGCGGCGCTTCCCGGGCCTGCGCGTCCATCGACGATCTCGCCGGCAATGGTTACGACGCCAATGGGCCCGGAGTGCTTGTCTAACGACCGCTCGTAAGCTCGCAGGGCAATCCTCTTGTAGCCGCCGATTGATTCCTCGTCCTTGCCGCCAAGCTCGGCGAGCCGGCTGTTGAAGTCGCTGCGTTCGCCGACCTTGTCGACCAGCTTCAGCGAAAGCGCCGCTTTCGACATGCTTCCTCCGGCTGCTGCTGCCGCCCCGACCGGATCGCCCAGAAAGCGTTCGAGCCCGGCACCGGCCTGCGGCCGGGCCCGGCGGACATCGTCTTTCCACGTTTCCAGCAAGGCATCGCCAAGCGCCTGTGCGTTTTCACGCGCTTCGGGCGACATGTCGTTGCGGGTGAAGGGTTCGATTCCAGACTTGAACTGACCCACCCGGTAGGTGTTCGCGGTCACCCCAAGCTTGTCGAGAAGTCCCTTGTAATAAAGGTTGCTTCCGCCCGGGCCGGCGATCGCCACCGCTCCCAGCTCCGGAACCCAGATCTCGGAGGCATGGGCGGCAAGCTGGTAGGCATCGTTGGAATAGCCCGTGGCGTAAACCGCGACCGTCTTCCCGGACTTGCGCACCTCATCGAGCGCGTCGCCGACCGAGGCAAGCGACGTCTGGCCGCCGCCTAGAAACCGGTCCAGGTCGAGCGCGACGGCTTTCACGCGGTCGTCGTCCTTGGCCTTCCGAAGCACGGCGATGATATCGCTCAATCGGTGTTCGCGCATTCCCGAGCCGCCGGCGAGCGCCGCAATCGGGTCGATTTCGCGCGGTTGCTCAACGATCACGCCGTCGAGATCGAGCGCCAGGACACCGTGACCGATCGGTGCGGGTCGGGACGAAAGGACAGCGTAAATCATCCCGAAGAACATCAGCATTAGGATCAGGACCATTGCGTCCTTGATCCCGACAAGCAGCTTCCAGATCGCGGCGACGAAGCGCATTCTTGAGGTCCTTCGAAGTTTGGCGAAGGGATTAGCTGACCGCCGCCCTCACATCCAAGGCTTTTCGACAGGCCGCTTTACCCGGTCAGAGAAGCTGACTACGCGCCCCGCCGATGCAACGCGCACGGACAGGCGATGGTAACTTGTGGCGGGCGGAGGCGCGCTCGACGCTGGCGCTCGCCTGGCCGCTCATTCTCGCCAATCTCACGACCCAGCTTATCCAGGCGACCGACGCCATCCTGCTCGGACGGCTTGGAGCGATGGAACTGGCGGCCGCAGCGCTGGCGCTTAGCCTGACCTTCGCCATGACCCTGTTTGGCTTTGGAGTGCTCACCGCGTCGTCGCCGATGATGGCATCCGCGCTCGGCGCCCGCTTCAATGCCGTACGCGACGTTCGTCGCACATTCCGCCAGGCGGTGTGGGCAGCGATGCTGATCGTCGCTCCCATCATGCTCGTCCTATGGTTCGCCGAGCCGATCATCGTCGCATTGGGTCAGGAAAAAACCCTGGCGGAAGGTGCGGCAATTTTCCTGCGCGGATACATGTGGGCGCTGCCGCCGTGGATGCTTTTCCAGGTGATGCGCAACTTCGTTGCCGCGTTGGAGCGGCCGGCTTGGGTTCTGGCGATTAGCGGCACCGGGATCGCGGTCAACGCGATCGCCGGTTACGCACTGATTTTCGGGAAACTGGGAATGCCGGAGCTCGGCCTGTTCGGGGGCGGCCTCGCCAGTTCGATCACTTGGGCCGCGATGACCCTGGCTCTGGCGATTGTCATCGTCACGGATCGCCAGTTCCGGCGCTTTCACTTGTTCGGCCGGTTCTGGCGGGCGGACTGGCGGCGATTCCGGCAGATCTTCAGGCTCGGCCTGCCGATCGGCCTGGCCATGGCGTTCGAAGGCGCAGTATTCAGCGCCGCCGCCTATCTCATGGGCCTGATAGATGCGGTCTCGGTCGCCGCGCACCAGGTCGCGCTGCAAATTGCCGCGACAAGCTTCATGGTTCCCTTGGGCCTGGCGCAGGCGGCAACGGTTCGCGTTGGCCTCGCTTACGGCCGCCGCGACGCGGGCGGCATCGCGCGCGCGGGCTGGACGGCGCTGGTCATGGGTATCGCGTTCATGGCCGCCATGGCGCTGCTCATGTGGGCATTCCCTCGCGAACTCGTCACTTTGTTCTTTGACGACACGTCCGCCAATGCCCGGGCAATCGCACTCGCCTCGTCATTCTTGCTCATCGCTGCGCTTTTCCAGATGGTCGACGGCGCGCAGGTCGTCGGCGCCGGGATGCTTCGGGGGCTTCACGATACGCGCGTGCCGATGATCTACGCCCTTATCGGCTACTGGATCGTCGGCATCGGGACCGGAATCTGGCTTGGCTTCGGCGCGGATTGGGAAGGGCAAGGCATCTGGGCCGGGCTCGCTACGGGCCTGGGCTTTGTGGCCGTGCTGATGATCCGCCGCTGGTCGATGCGCGGCGCGCTCGGCCTGGTTCCGAAGCCCTAGGCCTCGATCTCCACCACGTCGCCGACCTTGGTCAAACCGTAAAGCGCCTTGGCCATTTTCGGTGGCAAGCGGATGCAGCCGTGACTCGCGGGGTATCCGGGAACGACCCCGCCGTGGAAAGCCCGGCCCCATTTGTCGAGTCGCTGCATGTGCGGCATCGGCGCGTTCGAATATTTGTTCGAACGGTGGAACGGCTTCTTTTGGAGAATCTTGAACTGCCCGGGATCGGTGGGATGATCGGCCGTGCCGTGAGAGGAAGTCGAAATGGCGATCAGCTGCCCCGCCTTGTAGACGTAAGTCTTCTGGTTGCGCAGGCTGACAAGCACTTTCACCTCGCCCTTGGCCGGAATCGCGGCCGCCGGTAGAATGCGGTAATCGCCGGGTCTCAGTGCCGTTCCGCCGAACTTGGCAGCCGCTTCGCGCTCCGCGGCGGTAGTCAACGGATTATCGATGACGGGCGCGGGCGGAGCGACGGCGATATCGCGATAGGGTCCCGGGGAAGTCTCGCAGCCGGACAGCAAAGCGACGGCAGTGCACGCGATTAACAATCTCTTCATGGAGAATCAGGACCTTAGTTGGTTAATCCAAGTTAACATTTCCCCCGTGCGGTCAAAATGGCAAGCGGCAAATTGGCTCTCCGGCATCGCTCCCATTGACGTGTAGGAAAGCGGATCCCATATCGCCGCCAGCGCTGGCACTCTTGAATCGGGAGTGCCAACGCCACCAGTTCCAACGAAGCAATAAGGGTAAACGAACCATGGGTTTCAGGCCGCTTCATGACCGCGTCCTCGTCCGCCGTGTCGAGGCTGAGGAAAAGACCGCCGGGGGATCATCATCCCGGATTCGGCAAAGGAAAAGCCGCAGGAAGGCGAAGTCGTCTCAGTCGGCTCCGGCGCACGTGCCGAAGACGGCACGGTCACTCCGCTCGACGTCAAGGCGGGCGACCGCATCCTGTTCGGCAAGTGGTCCGGCACCGAAGTGAAGATCGAGGGCGAAGACCTCATCATCATGAAGGAAAGCGACATTCTCGGCATCGTCGCCTGACTTCCTGGCGCGCCTTCGCGCGCATCGGGAGTGCGACTTTTGTGACTTTTTGAAATCAAGGAAAGGGTAGCCAGATGGCAGCCAAGGACGTGAAATTCAGCCGTGACGCGCGCGAGCGCATCATGAAGGGCGTCGACATCCTCGCCGACGCCGTCAAGGTGACTTTGGGCCCCAAGGGCCGCAACGTCGTCATCGACAAGAGCTTCGGTGCTCCGCGCATCACCAAGGATGGCGTCACCGTCGCCAAGGAAATCGAGCTCAAGGACAAGTTCGAGAACATGGGCGCGCAGATGGTCCGCGAGGTCGCCTCGAAGACTAACGACATTGCCGGTGACGGCACCACCACCGCCACCGTTCTCGCCCAGTCCATTGTCCGCGAAGGCATGAAGTCGGTCGCGGCCGGAATGAACCCGATGGACCTGAAGCGCGGCATCGATCTCGCCGTCACGAAGGTCGTCGAGGACCTCAAGGGCCGCTCGAAGCCGGTCTCCGGCTCGTCGGAAATCGCCCAGGTCGGGATCATCTCGGCCAACGGCGACCGCGAAGTCGGCGAGAAGATCGCCGAGGCGATGGACAAGGTCGGCAAGGAAGGCGTCATCACCGTCGAGGAAGCCAAGGGCCTCGAATTCGAGCTCGATGTCGTCGAAGGCATGCAGTTCGACCGCGGCTACCTCTCGCCTTACTTCATCACCAATCCGGAAAAAATGCAGGTCGAGCTCAACGACCCGTACATCCTCATCCATGAAAAGAAGTTGTCTAACCTTCAGGCGATGCTCCCGATCCTGGAAGCGGTCGTCCAGTCGGGCCGTCCGCTGCTGATCATCGCCGAGGACATCGAGGGCGAGGCGCTCGCGACGCTCGTCGTCAACAAGCTCCGCGGCGGCCTCAAGGTCGCGGCCGTCAAGGCTCCGGGCTTCGGCGATCGCCGAAAGGCGATGCTCGAGGACATCGCCATCCTGACCGGCGGCGAGATGATCTCGGAAGATCTCGGCATCAAGCTCGAGAACGTCACCGTCAACATGCTCGGCACGGCGAAGAAGGTCGTCATCGACAAGGACAACACGACAATCGTCGATGGCGCCGGCACAAGCGATGCCATCCAGGCCCGCACGGCAGCGATCCGCCAGCAGATCGACAACACCACCAGCGACTACGACCGTGAGAAGCTCCAGGAGCGTCTTGCCAAGCTCGCCGGCGGCGTTGCCGTGATCAAGGTCGGCGGTGCAACCGAGGTCGAGGTGAAGGAGCGCAAGGACCGCGTTGACGACGCGCTCCACGCGACCCGCGCGGCGGTCGAGGAAGGCATCGTTCCGGGCGGCGGTACGGCGCTGCTCTACGCCACCAAGGCTCTCGATGGTCTCAAGGGCGCGAACGACGACCAGACCCGCGGAATCGACATCATCCGCCGTGCGATCGAAGCTCCGCTTCGCCAGATCGCAAGCAATGCGGGTGTCGACGGTGCTGTAGTGGCCGGCAACCTGCTTCGCGAAGGCGACCAGACGCAGGGCTTCAATGCCGCGACCGACACCTACGAGAACCTCGTAAGCGCCGGTGTGATCGATCCGACCAAGGTCGTCCGTACCGCGCTTCAGGACGCGGCTTCGGTCGCCGGCCTGCTCATCACCACCGAAGCGACCATCGCGGAAATGCCGGAAGACAAGCCGGCGATGCCGATGGGCGGCGGAATGGGCGGAATGGGCGGAATGGACTTCTGACCGAGACAGCCTGGCCTAGCGAAGCGGTTCGCCAGAACGGTTAGCTAGGCCAGGACTCGGCCAAGGTCCGGCCAGCCTCGCGAAGCGAGGTCTGACGGCGCGGATTCACTCCGCGCCGGAACGGCGCTCAGGAAGCTTTAAGATTAAGGGTCGGCCGCTTCGGCTGCCGGCCCTTTTTCATTGCCGGCTTCCTCGTCAAGCATGGCCTCCGCCTCGTTCAGCCGGTCGTTCTGCGCGGCGGTGGGAGCCTCGGGCCTTTCCTTGCATGCGCTGAGCAGCAGCAGGGCGAGTGAGATCTCTTTCTTCATCCGCTCAAACTAACTTTGGTCGCGCATAAAAAAAGGGTCGCCCAGAAGGACGACCCTTTTCCGTTCGCTTTGAAAGCGCTGCTTACTGAGCAGCGTTCTCAGCAGCGTTCTCGGTCGCGTCAGCGGCGTTGTCCGTCGCATCAGCGGCGTTGTCAGCAGCATTCTCGGTCGCGTCGAGAGCGTTGTCGACCGCGTTGGCAGCGGCTGCGGTGTCCGCATTCGCTTCCATTTCGACGGTGTTGACAGTGCTGGTGGCGTTGTCGGGCGCATTGTCTTCGCACGCGGCCAGGCCGAGCGCGAGGACCGCAACGGTCAGTGCAACCTTCTTCATGATCGTTCCATTCCTTCAATTGTGCCGCTTTCGCGACAGCTAGGCTCGGCCTGCCGCATAAATCGGTCAGGCCAGCGCGCGGATGTAAAGTGGCGTTTGCCGCCGCGCAATCGAAAATATGAATCTTGCCAATATGTCGTCCGCTCGTTGACCCATATAAAGATATCTTTATATCCTTATCGGATGAGTGATGCCGCCCTGCAGCGATTGTCCGTTGTGGACCTGTTCCAGGCACTGGCGGATCCTTCGCGGCTTCGCATTCTGGGACTTCTTCGCACCATGGAGCTTTCCGTCGGGGAGCTCGCCCAGGTGCTTGGCCAAAGCCAGCCGCGGGTTTCGCGACATGTGCGGATTTTGGCGGATTCCGGGCTAATCGAGCGTCACAAGGAAGGCAGCTGGGTGTTCCTCCGGATCGGCCGAGGCGCGACGTCCGATGCCCTCTTCTCGCTCATTGGTTCGCACGGCGACGGCGCAACGGAATCCGTGTTCGAAGCGGACCGCGTTCGGCTCGCCGCAGTTCGCTCATTGCGGGCCGAAGCTGCCGAGCGTTATTTCGCGTCGCTTGCCGATCGGTGGGATTCCATTCGATCGCTCCACGTGCCCGAAACCCGCGTCGAGCAGGCGATCGAGCAAGCGCTGGGCCGCGATTCGCTTGGGCGTCTGATCGACATTGGCACCGGGACTGGCCGGATGATCGAATTGCTCGGTCCGCGAGCCGCGGAATCGATTGGCATCGATCGCTCTTACGAAATGCTGCGTGTAGCGAGGGTTAAACTCGACCGAGCCGGAATTGCCGGTGCTTCGCTTCGTCAGGGGGATATGTATGCGCTGCCGCTTGCTGATGACGCTGCGGACAATGTCATCCTCCACCAGGTCCTTCATTATGCCCAGGCACCCGCCGCTGCCATCGCGGAGGCATCGCGCATCCTGCGGCCCGGCGGGCAGTTGCTGATCGTCGACTTTGCTCCGCATGAAAGGGAAGAGTTCCGGGAAAGCGATGCTCACGCCCGCCTCGGCTTTGCGGACGATGCGATTCACGGTTGGATGGCGGCGGCAGGGCTGGAGCCGGACTATACGCAGCACCTCGAAGGCGGCGAGCTGACCGTCACGCTGTGGCGCGGTACGAAGCCAGCGCAGGCAGAGCGGATCGCGGCATGAACCGGAGCAGCCAAGCCGCCTTGGCCGAGCACGCGCCTTTGTTCGCCGAGGCCCGGGGCGACATTGCCGTCAGTTTCGAATTCTTTCCACCCAAGTCCGAGGCGATGGCCGAGACGCTGTGGCGCTCGATCGAGACACTCGCACCGCTTCATCCCCGCTTCGTCAGCGTCACGTACGGCGCAGGCGGAACAACGCGAGAGCGCACGCACGCCACGGTCACGCGGATTGCTCGCGAAACCGATCTCACCGCCGCGGCTCACCTGACCTGTGTCGACGCCAGCCGCGGTGAAGTGGATGACGTCGCCAAAGCCTATTGGGACGCCGGCGTACGCCATGTGGTTGCTCTCCGCGGCGACCCACCCGAAACAGGTCGCGGTTTTGAGGCGCATCCGGACGGCTATGCCAACGCCGCCGAACTAGTTGCCGGCCTCAAGAAGGTCGCAGATTTCGACATCAGCGTCGCCTGCTATCCGGAGGTGCATCCGGAAGCCGACTGTCCGGAAAGCGACATTGAAAATTTACTCAGGAAGATCGACGCAGGCGCGAACCGCGCGATCAGCCAGTTCTTCTTCTCCGCGGACTGCTTCTTCCGCTTTCGCGACAAGGTGACCGCGCTTCGCCCCGACGTCGAGATTGTGCCGGGGATCCTGCCGGTGACCAACGTCGCTCAGGCGCGGCGCTTTTCCGGCCAATGCGGCGCAACCATCCCGGCCTGGATGGACGACACCTTCGAAGGCCTCGACGATCTGCCCGCCGCCCGGCAGCTTGTCGCGGCCACGATCGCCGGCGAACTGTGTGGCCAGCTTTATGCCGGCGGTGTCCGTCACTTCCACTTCTACACGCTCAACCGCGCCGAACTGGCTTACTCCATCTGCCACCTTCTGGGAGTTCGCGTCCGATGAATTCCGCGGCCGAATTCCGTGCCGAAGCGGCGAAGCGTGTGCTGGTGAAGGACGGCGCCTATGGGACGATGATCCAGGCTGCCCGGATCGACGATTATGCCGGCTCGCTCGGCCTCGTCGCCGATCAGAAGGGCAACAACGACCTGCTCAACCTCACCCGGTCCGACCTGATCGTATCGATATGCCGCCAGTTCGCCGACTCCGGCGCCGATCTTCTTGCGACAAACACCTTCAACGCCAACGCCATCAGCCAGTCGGACTATGGCTCTGACGCTGCGCGTCTCGTCGGCGAAATGAACCGTGAGGCGGCACGCATCACCCGGTCTGTCGCTGATAGTTCGCCGGGCAAGCGATGGGTCGCCGGTGCGCTGGGTCCGACCAACAAGACCTTATCCCTGTCACCCGACGTCAACGATCCGGGCTACCGCGAAGTGACGTTCGGCGAGGTGAAGGCCGTCTATCGCGAGCAGGTCGAGGCCCTGGCTGAGGGAGGCGTTGATTTCATCCTGATCGAGACGGTTTTCGACACGCTGAACGCGAAGGCGGCGATCATGGCGACGCTTGAGGCTGAGGCCGCGCTTGGACGCCCGCTGCCGATCATGCTGTCGATGACGCTCACCGATCTTTCGGGCCGCAACCTCTCGGGGCATACGGTCGAGGCCTTTTGGGCCAGCGTCCGTCATGCCCGGCCGCTGACCATCGGCCTCAACTGCTCGTTCGGTGCCGAGCAGCTTCGACCTCACCTCGCCGCGCTGTCGGCGCAGGCGGAAACTTTGGTCATGGCCTATCCGAACGCGGGGCTCCCCAACGATCTTGGCGAATATGACGAAGCTGCCGAGGAGACCGCGGGGCAGGTCGACGGCTGGCTCGATGAAGGCCTGGTCAACGTCGTCGGCGGTTGTTGCGGTACGACCCCGGCGCATATCGCCGCGATCGCCCGAATCGTCGAGGGCAAGCCTCCTCGGGTCCTTCCGGCCGAACGGCACCAAACGCTGCTCGCAGGCCTCGAGCCGATGGTGATTGCCGCGTGACGAGCATTTCGGGCGCCGGGGCGCGCTTCGTCAACATCGGTGAGCGGACCAACGTGACTGGTTCCGCCAAGTTCAAGAAACTCGTCCTGGCCGGCGATTACGATTCCGCGGTCGAAGTCGCCAGGCAGCAAGTTGAGGCCGGCGCGCAAATCATCGACGTCAACATGGACGAGGCGCTGCTCGACGGCGAAGCGGCAATGCGGACCTTCCTGCTGCGGATCGGGGCAGAACCGGACATCGCTCGCGTGCCGGTGATGGTCGACAGCTCGAAGTGGAGCGTCATCGAGGCCGGCCTGCAGTGCGTGTCCGGGAAGCCGATCGTCAACTCGATCAGCCTCAAGGAAGGCGAAGAGGCCTTCCTCGAAGTCGCAGCCAAGGTCCGGGCCTATGGAGCCGCCGTGGTCGTAATGGCGTTCGACGAGACCGGCCAAGCCGATACCCGGGAACGCAAGGTCGAGATCTGCAAGCGCGCCTACCGCCTGCTGGTCGACAATGGCTTCCCGCCCGAAGACATCATCTTCGATCCCAACGTCTTCGCGGTCGCGACGGGGATCGACGAGCATCGCCGCTATGCCATCGATTTCATCGAGGCAGCGCGCGACATCCGCGCGGCCTGCCCCCACGTTCACATATCCGGCGGTCTTTCCAACCTCAGCTTCTCGTTCCGCGGCAACGAGCCGGTCCGCCGGGCGATGCACAGCGTCTTCCTTTACCACGCCATTCCGGCGGGTATGGACATGGCCATCGTCAACGCTGGCCAATTGGATGTTTACGACCAAATCGACCCCGAACTGCGCGAGGCGGTAGAGGACGTCATCCTCGACCGGCGGGAAGATTCGACCGAGCGGCTGATCGCGGTCGCCGAGCGGTTCAAGGACGTCGATCCCAAGGCCGAGGCCGAGGCAGCGGAATGGCGCGGCTGGCCGGTCGCGCAGCGCCTCAGCCACGCGCTGGTCAAAGGCATCGACGCGCACATCGTGGAGGATACGGAAGAAGCTAGGCTAGAAGCCGTTCGCCCGATTGACGTGATTGAAGGCCCGCTGATGGACGGCATGGACGTCGTCGGCGATCTGTTCGGATCCGGCAAGATGTTCCTGCCTCAGGTGGTGAAGTCGGCTCGGGTTATGAAAAAGGCGGTCGCCCACCTGCTGCCCTATATCGAGGCGCAGAAGGACGAAGGATCCAAGGGCAAGGGCCGGATCGTCATGGCCACCGTGAAAGGCGACGTTCACGACATCGGCAAGAACATCGTCGGCGTCGTCCTGCAGTGCAACGGCTTCGAAGTGCTCGATCTTGGCGTCATGACGCCGTGGACTAAGATTCTTGACACGGCTGAGGCGGAAAGTGCCGACATGATCGGCCTGTCCGGGCTCATCACCCCCTCGCTCGACGAGATGGTCACCGTTGCGAGCGAGATGGAGCGCAAGGGGCTGAACCTGCCGCTGCTGATCGGCGGAGCGACGACCAGCCGAGCGCACACCGCGCTTCGCATTGCCCCGGCCTATTCCGGGCCGGTTCTTCACGTGCTCGACGCAAGCCGCGCTGTCGGCGTTGCATCGGCGCTGGTCAGCGACGGGCCGCAGCGCGCCGACCTGATCGACGGAACGGCGGCCGATTACCAGGCGCTTCGCGAAAGCCGGGCAGGACGCGGTGCGCAGGACCTTGCGCCGCTGGCCGAGGCGCGCGCCAATGCCCTGCCGTACGACCCCGAGGGAAAGGCGCCGCCGCCGCTCAAACCGGGCCTTCACAGCTTCGGCGAATGGCCGCTTCGCGACCTCAAGGCGCATATCGATTGGACGCCCTTCTTCCGCGCCTGGGAGTTGGCCGGAACCTATCCCGCGATTCTCGACGATCCCATTGTCGGCGAGAGCGCGCGCTCGCTGTTCGCCGACGCGGAGGACATGCTCGACAAGATCATCACGGAGCATTGGCTGAAGCCCAGCGGCGTAGTCGGCCTGTGGCGCTGCCGCCGCGAAGGCGACGATGTACTGGTGCTCGCCGGCAACGATGAAGTGCGGCTGCCCTTCCTTCGGCAGCAGGTGAAAAAACGGGAAGGGCGGCCCAACATGTGCCTCGCCGATTTCATCGATCCGGCGGACGAAGACTGGCTGGGCGGGTTCGCGGTGGCGATTCACGGAATCGAGCCGCATCTGGAGCGATTCCGCGAAGCCACCGACGATTATTCGGACATCATGCTGAAAGCGCTTGCCGACCGGCTCGCGGAGGCCTTTGCCGAACGCCTCCATGAGCATGTCCGCAAGCGGATCTGGGGCTATGCCGAAGAGCATTTCTCCAACCTCGACCTTATCCGCGAAAGCTATGCCGGGATCCGGCCGGCGCCGGGTTACCCCGCCTCGCCCGATCACAGCCTGAAGCCGATCCTGTTCGATATGCTTGGAGAAAATCCGGCCGGCCTCTCGCTGACCGAGAATTTCGCTATGCTCCCGACGGCGGCAGTCAGCGGCTTCTACTTCGGGCATCGCGATAGCCAGTATTTCGGCGTCGCCAAGATCGGCCGCGACCAGCTGGAGGATTATGCGGTCCGCCGCGGCGTCGATCTGGAGACGACGACCCGCTGGCTTCGGCCAAATCTCGACTAGCGGCGTCGACGCGGCTAGCGCTTGTGCTAATGGCCCGGCTGTTTCTCTTTGCACTCCTGATCATCGGCTGGTCGCTCCCCGCCCAGGCGCAGCTTGCCAAGCGCGAAAACGCCATCAAGCCGGAATTGATCGTTCGCAATGCGGCCATACCGGGATCGGGAACCGATCTTGCGATCCTCATGCGGACAACGCCCGGCTGGCACGGCTATTGGCTCAATCCCGGCGACGCCGGCCTACCGATGGATGTGGAATGGCAGCTTCCGGACGGCTGGAAGGTCGAGAAATTGCGTTACCCGGTGCCGCACCGGCTGCTCGTCGCAGGCATCGTCAACTACGTCTACGAAGACGATTATGCTGTGCTGACCCGCATCATCCCCGCCGCCGGTGCGACCGGGATGCAGCGGATTGCCGCAAAAATGCGGTGGCTGGCCTGCACGGACAAGATCTGCGTGCCAGAGAAAGGCGAAGTCGCGCTCGACGTCCCGACCAGCGGCTTCGCCGACCCGGACCCGCGCTTCGACAGCTGGCTTCGCGCGCTTCCGCAACCGCTATCTAGTCCAGCGCGGTTCGCGCTTTCGCGGGACAGTATCCGACTGGCCGTTCCGCTGCCGGCGTCGGTCGAGGTCAACGATCCCTATTTCTTTCCGGCGGAGGACGGGCCGGTCGATTATGCAGCGCCGCAAAAAGTCAGCCGTTCGGGCGACTGGCTGGTCGTCGAGCTAAAGCGCCGCGAGGGCGAGCCCAAGCGGCTCGATGGTGTCTTGTCCTATGGCAACGGGCGGGGGCTGGAACTCGCCGCTGTTCCGGGCGCTGTTCCCGAAGGGCGCAGCGCCGACGGCACGGCTCTGTTGTTGGCGATGCTCGGTGCGCTGCTCGGCGGCCTGATCCTCAACCTGATGCCCTGCGTCTTCCCGATCCTCGCGCTCAAGGCGATGCACCTCGCACGCGCCGGCGGTGACGAGCGCCATGCGCGGCATGACGCGCTGGGCTACATGGCAGGGGCCGTGCTTGGCACAGGCGCGCTCGGCGTGGCCCTGCTTGCGATCCGCGCAAGCGGGGAGGCAGCCGGCTGGGCCTTCCAGCTTCAGGACCCCGAACGATCCTGATCCTGTTGCTTCTCGCGACGGCCATCACCCTCAACCTGCTGCGCGTTTTTGAACTGCCGGTAATCGGCGGCAAGACGAACCCGGCCGGAAGCATCGGAACGGGTGCGCTTGCGGCCTTTGTCGCCACCCCGTGTGCGGGGCCGTTCATGGGCGCGGCGCTTGGAACAGCGCTCATTCTTCCAGCCTGGGGTTCGGTGCTGGTATTCGCCGCGCTCGGCCTGGGCCTGGCGCTGCCGTTCCTGGCGATCGCATTCGTCCCGCCGCTTCGCCGCAAACTGCCCAAGCCCGGCCCGTGGATGAATAAGCTCCAGCGTATACTGGCGGTGCCGATGGCGCTTACCGCGGCGGCGTGCCTGTGGCTGCTGTGGCGGCAGGGCGCGCAAGCCTTCGAGGTCGGGCTCGTTGCGGCGCTGGTCTTCACCGCGATGCTGACTGGTGCTGGCCTGCTCCAGCGCAAAGGCAAGCAGACCGGCTATCTCGCGACCGTCGCCGCGGTCGGCGTCGCAGTGCTTTCCGTATCCGCCATCTCGATGGTTCAGAAAGCGGAATCGCGATCCGTCGAAGGCGCCGCGCCGTGGAGCGATGAAGCGGTTCGCGGCGCGCAGGCCGGCGGACGACCGGTCTTCGTTTATTTCACTGCCGACTGGTGCCTGACCTGCAAGGCGAACGAAGTTGGGTCGATCGATCGCGATTCGACGCGAAAGGCTTTCGAGCGTGCCGGAGTCGTGACTCTCGTCGGCGATTGGACCGACGGAGACCCGGCGATCACCCGATTCCTGGAGAGCCGGGGGCGTGCGGGCGTTCCGCTTTACCTGTGGTACGAGCCCGGGGGTGCCGAGCCCGAAGAACTGCCCCAGGTGATCACTCCGGCGATGCTCAGTTCGCGGGCTGCGCGTCCGCGCTGAACTCGCGCTTTCCGGCAATCCACGTTTCAAGCACCACCGTCTTCGCGAGCTTCTGCGGATCTACCGATCCGGGATCGCGATCGACGATGATGAAGTCGGCCCACTTGCCGGGTGCCAGCCCGCCCATTCTTCCTTCCGCGAAACCCGCATAGGCCGCGCCGACCGTAAAGCCGTGGATTGCCTGGCCCAGCGTCACCTTCTCCCACGGCCGCCAGCCGCCCGGAGGCCGGCCGTTCGGGTCCTGCCGGCTGATTGCCGCGCTGAGGCCTGGGAAAGGATTCGGGCTCTCCACCGGAAAGTCGCTTCCAAACGCCAGCGGCACGCCGATCTTTCGAATCGTGTTCCACGCATAGGCTCCGGCCAACCGCTTGGGACCGAGACGCGCTTCGGCCATCAGCCGGTCGCTTGTCTGGTGGGTCGGCTGCATCGAAGCTACGATTCCCGCTGGCTTCAAGCGCGGCAGGTCCTTGGGGTCTGCGATCTGGAGATGCTCGATCCGCCAGCGTCCGGTCCGTCCGAACTGACTGGCGATCTTTTCATAAGTGCCGATGACTTGCGCGTTGGCGCCGTCGCCAATTGCGTGGATCGCCAACTGACCGCCGCCCTGGGCCGTCTCGGTCGCCTGCGCGAGCAGCTCGGCATCGGAATGGAACAGCAGCCCGCGCGTATCCGGGCGGTCGTGATAAGGCGCCTTCAGATACGCTCCCCGGCTTCCCAAGGCGCCGTCCGTATAGAGCTTCGTACCAACCAGCCGCAATCGGTCGCCATACATCCAGCCTGTGGGTTTCGAACCGTTGATCCCGCGCCACCCGTCGGGACCACTGGCATAGCTGAAGATGCGCACCCTAAGCTTGTCGGAATCGCCGGCGCGGCGCATTGCATCCCAGTCGTTTTTGTTCGTTCCCATGTCTGCGGCGCCGACAAGGCCGACGCGAAGCATCGCCGACTGCGCCGCCGCAAGCGCCTTGTCCTGTGTCGCTGAGTCGGGCGGGGGAATGTGCCTGGTGACGAGGCTCTCGGCATTGTCGACAAACAGTCCGTCGATAATCTCGCCACCGTCGGGCGCTTTGGTCTGCAAAGTTACGCCGGCCGCGCGCATTGCTGCGCTGTTCCCGACGCTAGCATGCCCGTCCACTCGGCCTAGCCAGACCGGCCGGTCGGAAACGACCGAGTCGAGATCGGCGGCGGTCGGGAAGCGCTTTTCGGTCCATAATTCCTGGTTCCAGCCGCGCCCGAGAATCCAACCGGTTCCCGGGTTCTCGGCCGCATATTTGCGGAGCCTGTCTTTCAGCTCGTCGAGCGAGCGCGTGCCGGTGAGATCGAGCTGGATCACGGCATAGCCAAGACCCATGACGTGGCCATGCGCGTCGATCAGCCCTGGCATCAGCACCCGCCCACCAAGGTCGACCACGCGGGTGTCACCGGCCAGCTTCAACTTCTCGCCGTGAAGCACGCGTTTGACCTTCCCGTCGTCGCCGACGAGGAGCCCGTCAAACCGCTCGATCCGGCCGCCGGCATCCGCCTGGATGCCGTTGAAATTGTTGTAGAGCGTGTCGGCGTTGGCGGCGCTTGCAAGAAGCACGGCGGCGAGGGCGAAAGCTTTTGTCATCGCGCATCGGCATAGCATTGTTTGCGAAGCGCGGAAGGGCTAGCGGATGGCGCCAATGACCGACGCACGACCGACTTTCGCCGACATAAAGGCCGCGGCCGACCGCATTCGCGGCGCGGTGGTCGAGACGCCAATGCTGCTCAGCCGAACGCTCAGCGAAATCGTCGATGCGGAAGTCTGGCTGAAGTTTGAAAACCTGCAGTTCACTGCCGCATACAAGGAGCGCGGTGCGCTCAACAAGTTGCTGCAATTGTCGGACGAAGAAAAGCAGCGGGGCGTGATCGCCGCCTCGGCCGGAAACCATGCGCAGGCCGTCGCTTATCACGGAGCTCGCCTCGGAATCCCGGTGACGATCGTCATGCCGGAGCCTACCCCGACCATCAAGGTCGTCCAGACCGAAGGTCATGGCGCCCATGTTGTGCTCCACGGCAAGGGATTCGACGATGCCTATGCCCATGCTCGCGAGCTCGAGCAGGGTGAGGGCTACGTCTTCGTCCACCCATTCGACGATCCAGCGATCATCGCCGGGGCAGGGACAATCGGGATCGAAATGCTCGAGGCTGCCCCAAACCTCGACATGCTGGTCGTGCCGATTGGCGGCGGCGGGCTGATCAGCGGTGTTGCCACTGCGGCCAAGGCGATCAAGCCTGGGATTCGCGTCGTCGGAGTGGAAGCGGAAATGTTCCCGGCGATGAAGAATATCGTCGAGGGCAAGGAAATGACGATCGGCGGCGACACGCTGGCCGAGGGCATTGCCGTCAAGCATCCTGGAATGCTGACCCGCGAGATTATCAAGGACCTGGTCGACCGCATCGATCTTGTTCCGGAAGCGGCGATCGAGCATGCCGTCGCGACGTTGGTCGGGATCGAGAAGACCGTCGTCGAAGGCGCCGGCGCGGCCGGCCTCGCCGCGATCCTCGGCGAGCCGGAACGCTATCGCGGCCGCAGGGTCGGCACGATCCTGTGCGGCGGCAACATCGACACGCATTTGCTCGCCAATGTGCTGGTTCGCGAGCTTGTCCGCTGCGGTCGCATCGCCCGGCTGAAAATCGCCGCCGAGGACAGGCCCGGCGCGCTCGCCGCGATCACCGCAATTTTCTTCGAGTGCGGCGTAAACATCATCGAGACCAACCATCACCGCGTGTTCAGCGCGCTTCCGGCCAAGGACACGATGATCGAGGTCGAGTGCGAGGCACGCGATGCGCAGGCCATCGAGCGGCTCGTCAAACGGCTGGAAAACGCCAGCTTCAAGGTCGAGCGCAATACCTTGGAATAGGTGGGCCGGCTCGTCTTGCTTTCCCGCTTCGGGACAATTCGGGCCGATTGACGCCCCCGCTACGACACCAAAGCCTTTTCATTCGCGTTAAGCGCAAGCATAAAGACTTTCGTAACCATTGGAGTCTCACCGGGTGAGCGCACCATTCCGCTTTCCGAAGTTCTTCGTGACCAACCCGGCGCCATGTCCGTACCTGGACGGCAAGGTTGAGCGGAAAGTGTTCACCGAGCTTAGCGGCCATCATGCTGCGGAACTGAACGAGGCGCTCGGCCGTATCGGTTTCCGGCGCTCGCAATCCGTCGCTTACCGGCCCAGCTGCATCGACTGCTCGGCTTGCGTTTCGGTTCGCGTCCTGGCCCGTGACTTTCAGCCCAACGCCACGCAGCGTAAGCTGATCCGTCGCCACTCGGACCTAGAGATCGGCGCGTGCCGGCCGTGGACCACCGAAGAGCAATATGCGCTGCTTCGCCGCTATCTTGCCAAGCGCCATCCCGGCGGCGGAATGGCTGAGATGGACGAGCATGACTTCGCCGACATGGTCGAGCAGACCCCGGTCCGCACCTATGTTGTCGAATACCGCGAGCCCTCGGTCGATGGCCGCCCCGGCAAGCTCGTCGGCGCTTGCCTCAGCGACCAGCAGTCCGACGGGCTGAGCATGATCTACAGCTTCTATGACGCGGACGAGGGCGCGCGCCGGGGGCTGGGCACCTACATCATACTCGACCACATCATCCGCGCCGCTCGCGCCGGCCTCCCGTACGTCTATCTCGGCTATTGGGTCGAGGGCTCGGACCGCATGGCCTACAAGGCGAGCTTCCGGCCGATGGAGAAGCTTGGCCGTGACGGCTGGCGAAGGATGGACGAGCCGGACACCGCGCCGGTGCCGTCGATCGGCGAGCAGCTTCCTGCGCGCCGCCCGAGCCGGATTCTCGTCGAGGCCTGACCCTTCGCGGGCCGAAACGCGCCCGCTCCCAATAAATTTTGGCGATGTGGGTCGCGAGAAATCGCGATTCCTTCTGCGAATTAACTTTTGTCAGCGCCAGCTCAGGGAACAGAAGCCTCGACTCCGGCTTTTCGAGCGCCGGGAAAGGACATTGCATGATCTCGGACGGCGCAGCGCCCCAACGTTTCAAGCCTTGGTCCCAGGAGGAAACGGCGACACTTCGGGGTCTTCATGTGCGAGAAGCTACGATCTGCGAGATTGCCGCCTACCTGAATCGCGATCTTGCCGACGTCCGACAGCGGTCTACCGAGCTCGGGCTTACCCTCGTCAGCTTTCGACACCCGATCGCGGCGTGAGGCCGTAGCGTCGCCCCAGCCAACAAGGACAGGTGGGCGACACAATCCCGAACTGCGCCGAACGGAAAAACGGCGGAGCGCGTCGGGCACCCATCAAAGTATTACTTCGATGGGCCCCTTATCGCTCCGCCGTTCCCACTCCCCTCACTCGTCCTTTCAGGCAGCGACGTTGGTCGCTCCTTCATCTGTTTCGGCATCGCGGAGTACGTAGCCGCGGCCCCAGACGGTTTCGATGTAATTGTCGCCGCCACAGGCAAGGCTAAGCTTCTTGCGCAGCTTGCAAATGAAGACGTCGATGATCTTCAGCTCCGGCTCGTCCATCCCGCCATAGAGGTGGTTGAGGAACATTTCCTTGGTCAGCGTCGTGCCCTTGCGGAGCGAAAGCAGCTCCAGCATCGCATATTCTTTGCCGGTCAGGTGGACCCGGTTGCCGTCGACTTCGACCGTCTTGGCGTCGAGGTTGACCGCCAGCTTGCCGGTGCGGATGACCGACTGGCTGTGGCCCTTCGAGCGGCGGACAATAGCGTGGATGCGGGCAACGAGCTCGTCTCGATGAAACGGCTTGGTGACGTAATCGTCGGCGCCGAAGCCTAGGGCCCGGACCTTCGAATCCATCTCGCCGATCCCGGACAGGATCAGCACCGGGGTGCCGACCTTCGCGGTGCGAAGCTTCTTCAGCACGTCATAGCCGTGCATGTCGGGCAGGTTCAGGTCAAGAAGGATGATGTCGTAATCATAGAGCTTGCCGAGATCGAGGCCTTCTTCCCCGAGATCGGTGGTGTAGACGTTGAAGCCTTCTGTGCCGAGCATCAGTTCGATGCTCTTGGCGATGGTCGCCTCGTCTTCGATCAGCAGCACGCGCATCAGCATTTCCCCCGTTCGAAGGCCAAAGCGTTACGTCGCCTTAACGGCCTTGAAGCGTTCATTAACCATGCGAGGTCTGAAGGGAAAAGGTTAATAAAGGCTAAAGCGGTGAAATCGCTGGGAATCGTTGCGCCTGTGCATCAGTGCGCTAAGGCGCGGGAATGAGCCTTGAAGAGCGCATCCTGTTCATCGACGGCGAGGCGATCGTCATCGACAAGCCGGCGGGCCTCGCCGTCGACCCGCCGCGGGCCGGCGGGGACAGCGTAACCGCGCGTCTCGGTGAGCTGAAGCTCGGTTTCCAGCGGGAGCCGGTCGCGATGCATCGCCTCGACCGCGACACGTCCGGATGCCTGCTGCTCGCGCGCAATCCGAAGGCAGTGAAAAGATTCCAGCAGGCGTTCGAGGGCGGAATGGTCGAAAAGACCTATCTCGCTGCCGTCGACGGAATCCCGCCTGGCGCCGACGGAATCATCGAATTACCATTGGCGAAAGTCTCTACCCCCAAGGACGGCTGGCGGATGGTTCCGGACGAGGGCGGCAAGGCGGCGCGCACTGCCTGGCGGCTGATCGGCCAGCGGGACGAGCAATCGCTTGTCGAGTTCCGGCCGTTGACGGGGCGAACGCACCAGATCCGCGTCCATGCCGCGCGCGGGCTTGGGGCGGCAATCATCGGCGATCCCATTTACTCCGAATTGGGCGATAATCCCGAACAGCCCATGCTCCTCCATAGCTGGAAGCTGAAGGTCCCGCGTGCCGGCAAGCCGCCGATCGAGGTCGTGGCTCCGGTCCCCGACAGCTTCGGTCTCTGGCACGACTTTCTTCCCGGCGATGAGTAAAGACCGACATATTCCCGAAGAGGCGCTGAGCGAGAAGTTCCTCGCTGCGACCGGACCTGGCGGGCAGAACGTCAACAAGGTCGCTACTGCCTGCCAGCTTCGCGTCGACGTGTTCAAGCTCGGCCTTTCTCCTCACGCGTACGCGAAGTTGAAGGAAATTGCCGGCAGCCGGATGACGGCGGGCGGAGAACTGGTCATCACGGCTCGGCGTTACCGGACGCAGGAAGCCAATCGCGAAGATGCCCGGGCCCGCCTTGCGGAGATGATATCCGAAGCCCATGTGGTTCAGGCAAAACGCCGGGCGACTAAGCCGAGCCGTGCCGCCAAGGCTCGCCGGGTCGATGCCAAGAAGAGCCGTAGCGCGGTGAAACAGGCGCGCGGGCGAGTGAGGCTGGACTGAGATGTACGACTTCAAGATTGATCCGGCCGATAAGACGGCCATGTATGAGGAGCTTGCGAATGCCTTGGAGGCCCTCGTTCAGGGCGAGCCCGACGCGATTGCCAACATGGCGAACGCAGCAGCGCTGATCTGGGAGACGCTTCCGGATCTCAACTGGGCGGGTTTCTACCGCAACGTTGGCCGCGAACTTGTGCTTGGCCCGTTCCAGGGGCGACCGGCTTGCATTCGTATTCCGTTCGGGCGCGGCGTCTGCGGCGCAGCTGCTGAAACGCTGGAGGTCCAGCGGGTCGACGACGTCCATGCATTTGGCGGACACATCGCCTGCGATGCGGCGTCGGAGAGCGAACTGGTGGTTCCAATCGTACGAGGGGGCGAACTGCTGGCCGTGCTCGACCTCGACAGTCCCAGAAAAGCCCGCTTCACCGCCGAGGACGAAGCGGGTTGTGTCCGTCTTGGCGAAATACTCGCCAACGCGATCTGAGGCCTCCGCTCAATTAACTCCGGATTTACTCGCGTCAGTAAAGCAGTGCGGGCTGTCGAATCGCAGCTTACACAACGGGGGAATGTATGCGTTCTTTATATCTGATTGCTGGCGCAATGTTGGCGGCGCAAACGAGTGCTCAAGTCGCGGTTTCTCCGCTCCCACCGGTAGCGACACAAGGGAATGCGGTTTTAAGAGTGGGAACCGAGGTCCCGCTACGTCTGTCGGAAGAACTGACTACAAAAGGAAAGAGCCTTCGAACTGGGCACCGTTTCCATTTGCAGGTTTCAGAGCCAGTCGTGGTGAATGGCGTCACTGTTATTCCCGTCGGAAGCCAAGCGGTTGGCGAAGTCACCGACGTCCGGAATAAGGGTATGTGGGGCAAGTCCGGGAAACTGAACGCCCGGATCCTTTATGTCATGGCAAATGGCCGCCAGATCCGCCTTAGCGGCGCCTTCGATGACAAGGGAACGGCTGGCGGAGTTGGGGCGGTGGCAGTCTCAGCGCTAGTTTTCTGGCCCGCCGGTTTTTTCATGACGGGGACTAGTGCAAAAGTGCCGGCCGGGACGATCATCAAGGCATTCGTGGACGAAGACGTGCCTTTGAACATCGTCGCGTCAAATCCAGCTCCAATGACTATCGCCCCGCAGGCTCAGCGTATGACCGTGCAGTCCGCGATCGGACAAAAATGATCATTATTTGAACATAGCCTTCTCGTTCGCGAGCGAGCGAGAAGGCTCTTCAACTCAACCGCTCCAAATCTTCCTTGGATAGCCCACCCGGGATGATCATTACCGGGCAGGGCAGCTTGCCCGCATCGTTGCCGGTAAAGTGCGCGACCATCGGCCCCGGATTGCCGGACGATGCTGCTCCTAGCACGAGCGCTGCGATGTCCTGGCGGGTGCCGATCAGGCTGCGGACGACCGGAACGGGCTCGCCCGGGCGCACGACGATGGTCGGCTTGATGCCTGCTGCATCCATGATCTCACCGACGGAGGATGCCACGCTGGCTTCGATGCGGAGCCTCTGTTCCTCCTCGATTGCCGCCTGGACTCCGCCCCACTGAACAAAATCCTGTGGCTCGACGACCGCGAGCACTTCGACCGCGCCTCCGGTCTTGGCGGCACGGCGGGCTGCAAAATGAAGCGCGACACGCGCCTCGTCGCTATCGTCGATGACGACCAGATAGGTGCGCCTGTCACCGCTTGCCCCGCTCATGGCGGCAGTGCTGCGCCCAAATCTTGGAAGTGGCAAGACTTGACCCGCCAAGGCCTTTGGCGTTTGAGCCGGAAGACAAATCACCGATCCAACCGGGAAGCGCCATGCCGATCGAACTCAAAATGCCCGCCCTGTCGCCGACGATGGAGGAGGGAACCCTCGCCAAGTGGCTGGTGAAAGAAGGCGACACGGTTTCGAGCGGCGATATCCTGGCGGAAATTGAAACCGACAAGGCAACAATGGAGTTCGAGGCGGTCGACGAGGGCACCATCGCCAGGATTCTCGTCCCCGACGGGAGCGACGGCGTGAAGGTCGGAACCCCGATAGCGGTGCTTGCCGGCGAGGGGGAAGATGCAAGCGGGGTTGCCGCGCCATCCCCGAGAGCGGAAGCTCCGAAGGAGGAGAAGAAGCCCGAGCCGGCTCTGCCGGCCAAGGGCGGAGGCGAAACGCCGAAGGTCGAAGCTTCACCAGCGCCTGCAGCGCCCAGGGCGGACACCGGCGAGCGAATCAAGGCTAGCCCGCTGGCGCGCCGCCTTGCTGAGGCGCAAGGCATCGACCTTTCCACGCTGAAGGGCAGCGGTCCCGGCGGCCGGATCGTCCGCGCAGATCTTGGCGAAAAGGCCGGCGGAGTCGCGGCGGCACCCCAGGCCGCAGCAGCCACTCCAGCGCCTCAGCCGCAGGCTGCCGCCATCGAGCCGGGCGATATCCCGCACGAAGCGGTCAAGCTTTCGAACATGCGCAAGACCATCGCGCGCCGGCTGACCGAATCGAAACAGCAGGTCCCGCACATCTATTTGACGGTCGACATTCAGCTCGACCGGCTGCTCAAGCTCCGCAGCGAGATCAACAAGTCGCTCGAAAGCCGGGGGGTGAAGCTTTCGGTCAATGACATGCTGATCAAGGCGCTCGCCGTCGCACTGATTGAGGTGCCGGAATGCAATGTCAGCTTTGGCGGCGACACGCTGATCAAGTACAGCCGCGCCGATATTTCGGTGGCGGTATCCATCCCGAACGGATTGATCACGCCCATCGTCGCGGGCGCCAACGACAAGTCGCTGAGCAGGATTTCGACCGAGATGGGCGACCTTGCGGCGCGTGCGAAGGAGGGCAAGCTCCAGCCGCACGAATATCAGGGCGGCACCGCCAGCCTGTCGAACATGGGCATGTTCGGGATCAAGCAGTTCGAAGCCGTCATCAACCCCCGCAAGGCATGATCTTGGCCATCGGCGCAGGCGAGAAGCGGCCGTTCGTCATCGACGACAGCCTGCAGATTGTGACGATCATGTCCGCCACCGGGAGCTTCGATCACCGCGCCATCGACGGCGCCGATGGCGCCCGGCTGATGAAGGCGTTCAAGGAATTGTGCGAGAATCCAATGGGCTTGGTGGCCTGAGATGAAATGGCTGACGGCGCTCGTCTTCGGTGCGGTCCTCGCCTTCATCCTTCCGTTGATGTTCGGCGGTACCGGCGGCGTGTGGATGGAAACATGGGTGAAGTGGGGTACGGTGCGGCCCTTCCCGCAATCGCCAGGCCTGCTCTTCTCGATCCCGATTTTCCTGGGCTCCGCGATTGCCCTTCGGATTTTCTTCAACTGGCATCGTAACTGAGCGTCACGGCGTGTCTGACCGCATTCCGCTCATCCGGGTCACGGCTATGCCGGCGGATACCAATCCATACGGCGGCGTCTTTGGCGGTTGGCTGATGAGTCAGATGGCGCTTGCAGCGGGATCGCTCGCCTCGCGGACGGCGAAGGGCAAATGCGTCGTGGTCGCGGCCAACGAATTACAGTTTCCCGGAGCGCCTTCGGTTGGTGACGAGATTAGCGTTTATGCCGATGTCGAACGCCAGGGCCGAACTAGCATGACGATCCGCGTCGAGGCGATCGCTCGCGAACGTGATGGGGAACGGGAGTTCCATGTCGCGTCCGGGGTCTTCACCTTCGTCGCGATCGATACCGCAGGAAGACCGCGCCTCGTCGCGGCAGAGGAAGTTTAAAAATGGCAGATGTTCACGATCTCATCGTTCTTGGCAGTGGCCCCGGCGGCTACGTCGCGGCGATCCGCGCCGCCCAGCTGGGATTGAAGACGGCGATCGTGGAGCGGGAGAATCTCGGCGGCATTTGCCTCAACTGGGGCTGCATCCCGACCAAGGCGCTGCTTCGCTCGGCCGAAGTATTCCACAACATGAAGCACGCCGCGTCCTTCGGTTTGAAGGCGGAGAAGATTGAGGCCGACCTCGAAGCCGTGGTGAAGCGTAGCCGCGGAGTAGCCAAGCAGCTCAATCAGGGCGTCACGCACCTGATGAAGAAGAACAAAATCACCGTGTACATGGGCACCGGCGTGCTGACAGCGCCGGGCAAGATGACGGTCACCGACAAGGATGGAAAGAAGTCCGAGGTAGCCGCCAAGCACATCATCGTTGCAACCGGCGCGCGCGCCCGCGACCTGCCGTTCGCTCCGGCCGACGGCAAGCGCGTCTGGACATACCGCCACGCTATGGTTCCGACCGAACTGCCGACGGACTTGCTGGTCATCGGCTCCGGTGCGATCGGGATCGAGTTCGCGTCTTTCTATAACGACATGGGCGCCAAGGTGATCGTGGTGGAAATGCTCGACCGCATCGTGCCGGTCGAGGATGCGGATGTTTCGACCTTCCTCGAAAAATCGCTGACCAAGCAGGGCATGACCATCCTGACGGGCGCCGGGGTCGAAGGAATGAAGGCGGACGCCAAGGGCGTCACCGCGACCATCAAGACGAAGGATGGCAAGAAGGCGGATCACAAGTTCAGCCATGTTATTGTCGCCATCGGCATCGTTCCGAACACCGAGGAGATCGGGCTGGAGCAGCTCGGCGTGAAGATGGATCGCGGGATCATCCAAGTGGACGGCATGCTTCGCACCAATGTGCCTGGGATATGGGCGATCGGCGACGTTACGCCGGGCCCATGGCTAGCGCATAAGGCGAGCCACGAAGGCGTCATCGCGGCAGAGGCTATTGCGCAGGCACTCGGCAACAAGGATGTTCATCCGCACGCCATGGACAAGAACAACATCCCCGGATGCACATATTGCCACCCGCAGGTCGCGAGCGTCGGTTTGACCGAGGCGAAGGCCAAGGAGGCCGGTTACACCGTGAAGGTTGGCAACTTCCCCTTCATCGGCAACGGCAAGGCTATTGCGCTGGGCGAAGCGGAAGGCTTCATCAAGACCGTGTTCGACGCCAAGACCGGCGAACTTCTCGGAGCGCATATGATCGGGGCCGAAGTCACCGAGCTGATCCAGGGATATACGGTCGGCAAGCAGGCCGAACTGGTCGAGCAGGATTTCATCCAGACCGTCTTCCCGCATCCGACGCTGAGTGAAATGATGCACGAGAGCGTGCTCGGGTCCCAGGGCCGTGCTCTCCACATCTAGCCTGAACCTTCCTCGCCGCCGGGCATTCTAGCGCCATGGCAGGGCTGGACCGGGAAAAGGTGCGCAAGGATTTCGGCGAGGCCGTCAACATGGCCCCGGCGGAGCTCGAGAAATGGCTGAAGACCGAAGAAAGCCGCAAGGTCGGCTATAAGGGCAAGGACGGAACCGCGAGCGAGAGCGTCGGCCATGCCAGCGGCCGCCGGATCGTTACGATCCTGCGCAAAACGAAGGACGAATTGACCGACGAGGACTATGCCCACATGCGCAAGGTTGTCGGTTACGTGAAGCGGCATAGCGCCCAGGAACCTGGAAATATCGTCACGTCGCGTTGGCGCTATTCCCTGATGAACTGGGGCCACGACCCGCTCAAGAAAGGGTTATCATGAAGGGCTTTCATGACGACATCGAGAAACTGACCTTGGCGGGCGAGCACTTTCGCCGTGTTTTGTATACCGGCGAGCATCTGCAGCTGGTGCTGATGACCTTGCAGCCGGGCGAGGAGATCGGGTCTGAGGTGCACGAGGACCGCGACCAATTCTTCCGCTTCGAAGAAGGCGCGGGCAAGGTCGACGTCGACGACAGCAGCTATGACGTGGTCGATGGAAGCGGCGTCATCGTGCCGGCCGGTGCACGGCATAATGTGCGGAACACCGGTGATGGGCCGCTCAAGCTTTATACGCTTTATGGCCCGCCCGAGCACAAGGACGGAATCACGCAGTCGACCAAGGCCGAGGCCGAGGCGCGGCATCATGACGAGGAATGGGATGGCGAGACGACCGAATAGTTGCCTCGCGACGCATTGCCCCTAAGGTTTATTCCGAAGGGGATGATGATGACGTTCAAGCCTGCTCTCGTCTGTTTTCTCATAGCTTTCGGCGTGCCAGCCATTGGTGCACCAACCTACATACATGCGGGGCGTCTGGTCGACGTTCCGGGCAAGCCCGTGCGGGGCGCATCGACAATCGTCGTGGACTCCGAACGGATCGTGTCGATCGCGGACGGACATCAACCCGTCCCGCCCGGTGCGCAAATGGTCGACCTTCGGGACAAAACCGTGCTTCCGGGGCTGATCGACAGCCATGTCCACCTGGCCACCGACCAGGGCGGCGAAGCGCGGTTGGTCCGGGAAATGCGGGACGAGCCTGGGCTTCATGCCCTCGAAGCGCAGTGGAACGGCATGAAGACGCTCCGCGCTGGCTTCACGACCGTGCGAAACCTCGGCGACGATGGTGGTATTACGCTGGCGCTCCGCGAAGCGATCAGACGCGGCTGGGTGCAGGGTCCACGCATCGTCGATGCCGCCAGCAGCATCTCGACGACCGGCGGCCACATGGATGGTCGCGGCGCCCTGAACGATGTTCTCGTGGCGCACCTGCCGGACCCGGAGAATCTTTGCGACAGCGCCGAAAGTTGCCGACGGACCGTCAGGAGGCAGATTGACCGCGGAGCCGACGTCATCAAGTTCGCGACAACGGGAGGCGTGAACAGCGGAACGGGCCTTGCGACGCGCATGCTCGAGGAGGAAGCCCGTGCGTTGGTCGAAACCGCGCATCGTTATGGCCGCAAGGTTGCCGTTCATGCTCACGGCGCGGACGGCATCACGCTCGCCTTGAAAGCCGGCGCGGACTCCATCGAGCACGGGACGGTGATGGATGACGAGATCGTCAAGACCATGCGCACCAAGGGCACCTACTACGTTCCCACGTTGTCGACGGTGAATGGCTATCTGGAGCGGCTCGCGAAGGACCCTAATGCCTATACCGGTGCGGTGAAGACGCAGATTGACTGGCGCATCGGCATCACCGGTCAGTCGCTCGCCAAGGCGTATCCCGCCGGTGTCCGGATTGCCTTCGGTACCGACGCCGGCGTCTCGAAACATGGTCGCAACGCCGACGAGTTCGAACTGATGGTGAAATATGGCATGCCGGCGATCGAGGCGATCAAGGCGGCGACCGTCAACGCTGCCGACTTGCTGGGGCTGGCAAGCGAAATCGGCACCATCGAACCGGGCAAGAGCGCGGATATCATCGCCGTCGCCGGCGATCCGCTGGCCGATGTTACGAAGCTCAAGTCCATCGATTTCGTAATGGCTCGGGGAGAGGTGGTGAAGGGCCGCTGATGACGAAGTCGATGCATGACGTTTCGGATCCGCGAAACGCGTCGATCCTGATCAACGTCAACGGCGAGATGAAGCCGCGCGGCGAGGCCGTGGTGTCGGTGTTCGACAGCGGCTTCATGCTCGGCGACGGAGTCTGGGAGGGCCTTCGAATTCACAACGGCAGGCCGGCCTTTCTTGACCGCCATCTCGACCGCTTGTTCGAAGGCGCCAAGGCCATCGCCATGGATATCGGCCTGACTCGCGAGGATTTGACTCGGCGGCTCTATGACACTCTCGACGCCAACCAGATGAAAGATGGCGTTCACGTCCGCCTTATGATGACCCGGGGTGTCCGCTCCACGCCGTATCAGGACCCGCGGGTCGTGGTCGGCGGTGCGACGATCGTCATCATTCCCGAATATAAGGATCCTGACCCGGCGGTCTACGAGCGCGGGCTGAAGCTCTTCACTGTCCATGTCCGGCGCGGCGATCCGGCTGTGCAGGACCAGAAGATCAACTCGCATTCGAAGCTCAATTGCATCCTGGCGTCGATCCAGGCGACTCAAGCGGGCGCGGACGAAGCACTGATGCTGGATCCGCACGGCTTCGTCGCGACGTGCAACTCGACCCACTTTTTCATCGTTCGCAATGGCGAGGTCTGGACGTCCAGCGGGAAATATTGCCTCGGCGGAATCACACGTGCCGTCACATTGGAAGTCGCGCGCGAAGCTGGCATGGCTGCGGTCGAGAAAGACTTCTCACTGACCGACGTCTACGGTGCCGACGAGGCGTTCGTCACCGGGACATTCGCGGGCATCGTGCCGGTTCGCGAGGTTGATGGTCGCAAGCTCAATTTCCGCGGCCCGATCGTCGAGCGATTGCAGCGCCTTTACTCGGAGCGTGTCGACCGCGACATCGCGGAGCAGAAGCGTCCGTGACGGTCCGCGTTGCCATGTGGTCGGGGCCCAGGAACCTGTCCACGGCGATGATGCGCAGTTTTGGGAGCAGACCTGATACCTTCGTGTCGGACGAGCCATTCTATGGCGCCTACCTCAGGCAGACCGGCGACCCGCAGCCGATGGCCGACGAGGTCATAGCCGCGATGGACTGCGACTGGGACAGCGTGGCGCGAACGATGACCGGGCCGTGTCCGACGGGCACACCCATCTGGTACCAGAAGCACATGGCGCATCATATGGTCGGGCCGGTCGACCACGACGATTTGCCGGGACTTACCCATGCCTTCCTGATCCGCGATCCGGCCAGGGTCGTCGCCAGTTACGCAGCCAAGCGCGTCGCGGTCCGGCCCGATCATCTCGGCGTCGAGCGGCAGGTCGAATTTTTCGAGCGCGAGGCCGACCGCCTGGGCCATCCGCCGCCTGTCGTCGACAGCGCGGACATATTGCGAAATCCGCGGGCGATGCTGCAGCGGCTGTGCGGCGCGCTGGGAATTACCTGGGATCCGTCCATGCTGCGCTGGGAACCGGGTATCCGCGAGACCGACGGTATCTGGGCTCCGCACTGGTACGACGCGGTTGCCGAGAGCACCGGCTTTGGCGAACCCGACGCCCGCCTTATCCTCCTCGATGACGAAGCATGGCGTGTCGCCGACCAGTGCCGCCCATTTTACGAACGGCTTGCGGCGCACAAAATTACCGCTTGAAGTTGACGCAACGTCAACTGCTATTGCGTGTGAATGGCGGAGACCCTCGATATTCGCGAAGTCGCTCGGCGGACCGGCCTCACCAGCCGTGCGCTGCGCTTCTATGAGGCGCGCGGGTTGGTGAAGCCGCTCCGCACCCATAGCGGGCGGCGGGTTTACGGTCGCGGAGAGCTGGAGCAGGTCAATCGTATCGTCGCGCTCAAGCGTGCCGGCCTGACCCTGGCGCAGATCGCATCGCTGACCGGCGACCGTCGCCTCGACCTCGGCAAGCTTATCGACCTCCAGCTGGAGGCGGTCGACGCCAAACGGGCAGAACTCGATGAAGCCCGTTCGCTGCTGCTGTCCGTCAAGTCACGCATCGACCGCGGCGAGCCCGTCGATGCCGCGACCTTCTGCTCGCTGATCAAGAACGAGGATTTGATGATGTCAAAGGATCAATGGGACAAGGTGTCGGAGCGTTATCTCACCGAGGAGCAGCGCGCCGAGTTCGCGGCCAATCCGCCGCCGACGGGATTCGACCAGGTGGAATATAGCCGCAAGTGGGCCGATCTGGGTGAGCGGGTCCAGGAAGCGATACCGCTTGGCGCCGATAGCCCCGAGGCGCAGATGCTCTATGACGCGTGGCAAGAGCTGCTTGCGCCGTTCAAGGCTGTCGCAACCCCGGGGATGATGGCCGGGGTCACCAATCTCTATGAGCGGATGGACGAGTGGAAGGGCGAGGTTTCCAATGTCCCGTTCACCCCGGAAGCCTTTCGTTTCATCCAGGAGATCGGCCGCAAGCGCAGCTGATGATGTTTCGCGGGTGGCCGGAACGCCGCTCACCCGTTGACCTTCGGGCCGTTCCTCCGTAATGGCCCGCTCGTCCGCGCCGGGTGCGATTCTCGCAAGCCTGCCGGGCAAGAGCTGAACATTGCTCAACGACGTGAAGGCCAGGTGGCCGTAGGCCGCCCGGTGTTCACGCTTTTGCGTTGCGCAAAGTAACCGCCGGAGCGTTTCCGGCAATGAAAGGTGAAGGCTTCATGCCGACGATTAACCAGCTGATCCGCAAGGGTCGCGATCCGCAGAAGGCCAAGTCGAAGGTCCCTGCGATGGAACAGAACCCGCAAAAGCGCGGTGTCTGCACCCGTGTCTATACCACCACCCCGAAGAAGCCGAACTCGGCTCTGCGCAAGGTTGCCAAGGTCCGCCTGACCAACCAGCGCGAAGTCATCAGCTATATCCCGGGTGAGGGCCACAACCTGCAGGAGCACAGCGTCGTGCTGATCCGCGGCGGCCGTGTGCGCGACCTTCCGGGCGTGCGCTATCACGTGCTTCGCGGCGTGCTCGACACGCAGGGCGTGAAGGATCGCAAGCAGTCCCGTTCGAAGTACGGCGCCAAGCGCCCGAAGTAAGCTGGTTTCGTCGGTCGCGCCGCGAAACGCAGGCGCGCCGCTCTGAAAGGAATAAGATATGTCCCGTCGTCGCCGCCCTGAAAAGCGCGTCATCCTGCCGGATCCCAAGTTCGGTGATATCGTCCTGTCGAAGTTCATGAACAACATCATGCTCGACGGTAAGAAGTCGGTTGCCGAAAGCATCGTCTATGGCGCGCTCGACAATGTCGAGGCTCGCCTGAAGAAGGATCCGATCGGCGTGTTCCACGAGGCGCTGGCCAACGTGAAGCCGGGAATCGAGGTTCGCAGCCGCCGCGTCGGCGGTGCAACCTACCAGGTGCCTGTCGAGGTTCGCGCCGAGCGCGCCCAGGCCCTGGCCATCCGCTGGCTGATCACGGCCGCCCGCGCACGCAGCGAGAAGACGATGTCAGGCCGCCTGTCGGGCGAGCTGATGGACGCCTCGCAGAATCGCGGCAACGCCGTCAAGAAGCGCGAAGACACGCACCGCATGGCGGAAGCGAACCGCGCCTTCTCGCACTACCGCTGGTAAAAATCGTAACCATATAGAGGGGGTTGGGCCGTGTTGCCCGCCCCCTGCAGACTTAAGGAAGCTCCTGTCATGGCCCGCAGCCATCCGCTCGAGAAGTATCGCAACATCGGCATCATGGCGCACATCGACGCCGGTAAGACGACGACCACCGAGCGAATCCTCTATTACACCGGCAAGTCCTACAAGATCGGCGAAGTCCACGAGGGCTCCGCGACCATGGACTGGATGGAGCAGGAGCAGGAGCGCGGAATCACCATAACGTCGGCCGCGACGACCACTTTCTGGAAGGCGGAGGACGGTCAAGGTCCGGAGCACCGGATCAACATCATCGACACCCCGGGCCACGTCGACTTCACCATCGAGGTGGAGCGTTCGCTGCGCGTCCTCGACGGCGCGGTTGCGGTGTTCGACGGCGTTGCCGGCGTCGAGCCGCAGTCGGAAACCGTGTGGCGGCAGGCCGACAAGTACGGCGTTCCGCGGATGTGCTTCATCAACAAGCTCGACCGTACCGGCGCCGACTTCTATTACTGCGTGCAGTCGATCATCGACCGCCTCGGCGCCACTCCGCTGGTCATGTACCTGCCGATCGGCGCGGAGAGCGACCTCAAGGGCGTCGTCGACCTCGTCAACATGCGTGGCATCGTCTGGAAGGACGAGAGCCTGGGCGCCAAGTTCGACTATGTCGAAGTCCCTGCCGAGCTGGCCGACAAGGCCGCCGAGTATCGCGAAAAGCTGCTCGAGACTGTCGTCGAGCAGGATGACGACGTGATGATGGCCTACCTCGAGGGCCAGGAACCAGACGTCGCGACGATCAAGAAGCTGATCCGCAAGGGCACGCTGGCTCGCGCCTTCGTGCCGGTTACTTGCGGTTCGGCCTTCAAGAACAAGGGCGTTCAGCCGCTGCTCGACGCGGTGGTCGATTATATGCCGAGCCCGCTCGACGTTCCGGCCATCAAGGGCATCAATCCGGACACCGACGCCGAGGACGAGCGCCCGTCGAGCGACGACGCGCCGTTCGCCGCGCTGGCGTTCAAGATCATGAACGACCCGTTCGTCGGAACGCTGACCTTCGCCCGCATCTATTCGGGCAAGCTGAGCAAGGGCACCGTCCTCAACTCGGTCAAGGACAAGAAGGAAAAGATCGGCCGCATGCTGCTGATGCATGCCAACAGCCGTGAGGACATCGACGAAGCAAGCGCGGGCGACATCGTCGCTATCGCTGGCCTCAAGGAGACCACGACGGGCGACACCCTGTGCGATCCGAACAAGCCGATCATTCTCGAACGAATGGAATTCCCAGAACCGGTGATCGAGCTCAGCGTCGAGCCGAAGACCAAGGCCGACCAGGAAAAGATGGGCATCGCGCTCAATCGCCTGGCCGCAGAGGATCCCTCCTTCCGCGTTTCGACCGACCATGAGTCGGGCCAGACGATCATCAAGGGCATGGGCGAGCTTCACCTCGACATCCTGGTCGATCGCATGCGCCGCGAATTCAAGGTCGAGGCGAACGTCGGCGCTCCGCAGGTTGCTTATCGCGAATCGCTGGGCCGTCCTGTTGAGCTGACCTACACCCACAAGAAGCAGTCGGGCGGTTCGGGTCAGTTCGGTGAGGTCAAGGTTGCGCTCGCTCCCGGTGAGCGTGGCAGCGGCATCGTCTTCATCGACGAGATCAAGGGCGGCAACATCCCGCGCGAATACATCCCGTCGGTCGAGAAGGGCATGCGCGAGACGGCAGAGACTGGATCGCTCATCGGCTTCCCGATCATCGACTTCGAAATCCGCCTGCTCGACGGTAAGTACCACGACGTCGACTCGTCGGCTCTGGCGTTCGAAATCGCCGGTCGCGGCGCAATGCGCGAAGCGGCCCAGAAGTCGGGCATCAAGCTGCTCGAGCCGGTGATGAAGGTCGAGGTCGTGACCCCCGAAGATTACCTCGGGGACGTCATCGGCGACCTCAACAGTCGCCGGGGCCAGATCCAGGGCACCGACAGCCGTGGCAACGCCCAGGTCGTCGAGGCGATGGTGCCGCTGGCGAACATGTTCGGCTATGTGAACCAGCTTCGCTCGTTCACCCAGGGCCGGGCGCAGTACACCATGCAGTTCTCGCATTACGAGGAAGTGCCGCAGAACGTCGCCGACGAAGTGAAGGCGAAGCTGGCGTAACCGGATTTTTATGGCTATGGGCGCGCTCGCAAGAGGGCGAGCCGCCCGATTTTCAAAGTAGAAGAGGCTAAAAATGGCGAAGGCAAAGTTTGAGCGGAACAAGCCGCATTGCAACATCGGCACCATCGGTCACGTCGACCATGGCAAGACCTCGCTGACCGCGGCGATCACCAAGGTGCTGTCGAAGCACGGCGGCGGCGAAGCCGTCGACTTCGCCAACATCGACAAGGCGCCGGAAGAGCGTGAGCGCGGAATCACCATTTCGACGGCGCACGTCGAATATGAGACCCCTGCTCGTCACTACGCGCACGTCGATTGCCCGGGCCACGCCGACTATGTGAAGAACATGATCACCGGCGCCGCCCAGATGGACGGCGCGATCCTCGTCGTTTCGGCCGCCGACGGCCCGATGCCGCAGACCAAGGAGCACATCTTGCTCGCGGCGCAGGTCGGCGTTCCGACCATGGTCGTCTTCCTCAACAAGGTCGACCAGGTCGACGATCCCGAGCTGCTCGAGCTCGTCGAGCTGGAAATCCGCGAGGAACTTTCGAAGCGCGGCTTCGACGGCGACAACATTCCGATCGTCTCCGGTTCGGCGCTTGCGGCTCTTGAAGACCGCAACCCGGAAATCGGCGAAGACAAGATCATGGAGCTGATGAAGGCGGTCGACGACTGGATCCCGCAGCCGGAGCGTCCGCTCGACAAGCCGTTCCTCATGCCGATCGAAGACGTGTTCTCGATCTCGGGTCGCGGCACCGTCGTCACCGGCCGTGTCGAAACCGGCGTCATCAAGGTCGGTGAGGAAGTCGAGATCGTCGGCATCCGCGACACGCAGAAGACGACCGTCACCGGCGTCGAGATGTTCCGAAAGCTGCTCGATCAGGGCGAGGCCGGCGACAACATCGGTGCGCTGATCCGCGGCATCGGCCGTGAAGACGTTGAGCGTGGCCAGGTTCTCTGCAAGCCGGGCTCGATCACGCCGCACACCGACTTCCAGGCGGAAGTTTATGTCCTGTCGAAGGACGAGGGCGGCCGTCACACGCCATTCTTTGCCAACTACCGTCCGCAGTTCTACTTCCGCACGACCGACGTGACGGGCGAAGTTCAGCTGCCGGAAGGCACGGAGATGGTCATGCCGGGCGACAACGTTTCGCTGGGTGTGAAGCTCATCGCTCCGATCGCCATGGACCAAGGCCTTCGCTTCGCGATCCGCGAAGGTGGCCGGACCGTCGGCGCAGGGGTTGTCGGCACCATCACGAAGTAATATAGGGCGCGGGCCGCGTGATTCTCTCACGCGGCCCGCAACCAGTTTCGATCATGCGCGGCGTCGGCCGAACGGCCAGTGTCGCGCTTGGTTTTTTATGTAAGCCCCAGGTTCTCGGACAAGGGGGTAGGCTCTTTCAAATCGGTAAGTGGACATGGAAACGCAGAATATCCGGATTCGCCTGAAGGCGTTCGATCATCGTGTGCTGGATCAGGCCACGGGCGACATCGCTGACACCGCTCGGCGCACCGGTGCCCTTATTCGCGGCCCCATCCCTCTTCCGACCCGTATCGAGAAGTTCACCGTCAACCGCTCGCCGCACATCGACAAGAAGTCGCGCGAGCAGTTCGAGGTTCGCACGTACAAGCGGCTTCTCGATATCGTTCAGCCCACTCCGCAGACTGTCGACGCGCTAATGAAGCTCGATCTCGCTGCAGGTGTGGACGTCGAGATCAAATTGGCCTAAGGGCCACGGCGCAGCGGTTGAATCGCTCTTATTAGCGGTCCCGCAAGCGCACTGAGTTTTGGGATACCGCGGGCGCCTTTCGGGGCACCCGGACTGCGTCCCCCGCATCCTGACCCCATTCGGGGATGGGAATGGCCCAAGCGGGGCACGTATCAAATCACTGGGCTGCACGCCCGCGAACCAATCGGGGTTCGTGGGCCTCTGTTGGGAGCTATTGGTCATGCGCACTGGCGTGATCGCGAAGAAGATGGGGATGACCCGCTTGTTCCAGGCGGACGGTCGGCACGTGCCGGTTACCGTTCTTCAGCTGGACAATGTGCAGGTTGTCGGTCGACGCGAACAAGATAGGGACGGCTACACCGCCGTCGCACTGGGGGCCGGAACGGCCAAGGCGAAGAACGTTGCCAAGCCGCAGCGCGGCGCGTTCGGCAAGGCCGAGGTCGAGCCCAAGGCGAAGGTCGTCGAATTCCGTGTCGCCGAGGACGCGCTCCTCGATGTCGGCGCGACGCTTTCCGCCGATCACTTCGTTGCCGGCCAGCTGGTCGATATTTCCGGAGTTACGCAGGGCAAGGGCTTTGCCGGCGCCATGAAGCGCTGGGGCTTCGGCGGACTTCGCGCCACGCACGGTGTCTCCGTCTCGCACCGCTCGCACGGTTCGACCGGTAACCGCCAGGATCCTGGCCGCGTCTTCAAGAACAAGAAGATGGCCGGTCACATGGGCGCCCGCAACCGCACCCAGCAGAACCTCGAGGTCGTCCGCACGGACGCCGCTCGCGGCCTGATTTTCGTCAAGGGCTCGGTCCCTGGCCACAAGGGCAGCTGGCTGACGATCGCCGATGCGATCAAGCTTCCGCGCCACGAAGAAGCGCCGTACCCCGCCGGCCTGTTCGACCCGAAGGCAAAGGCTCCGATCGAAGAGGCTCCTGCGGGCCTAGTCGACGACGCCGCGGTCCACGAAATCCCGGCGCTTCCGGGCGACGACGAGGTCGCGGCGATCGCGGCCGAGCAGGAAGCCGGTGCAGCTGCGGCGGAAGCCGAAGCGGCTGGCGCTGAAGAGAATAACGATGCCGGTTCGGCCGAGGGTGAAACCCCGGCGGCCGACGAGAGCAAGGAAGGCTAAGTCATGAAGGTCAAGGTTCAGACCCTTGATGCCAAGGCTGGCGGCGACATTCAGCTCGACGATGCCGTTTTCGGCGTCGAGCCCCGCGCCGACATCCTTCACCGTGTGGTGACCTGGCAGCTGATCAATCGCCGTGCACCGGCTCGTCCTGCGCGTGAGCGCAGCGACGTTGCCCGCACCGGCAAGAAGTTCGGTCGCCAGAAGGGTGGCGGTACGGCTCGTCACGGCGATCGCCGTGCCCCGATCTTCATCGGCGGCGGCAAGGCGCATGGTCCGCGGGCCCGCGTCTTTACCTCGAGCCTCAACAAGAAGGTTCGTGCGCTCGGCCTCAAGATGGCGCTCAGCTCGAAGGCGAAGGAGGGCAACCTCATCGTCCTCGACAATCTCGACCTGGGCGAGGGCAAGACCAAGGCGCTTCGCGAGAAGCTGAGCAAGCTCGGCTTCGGCAAGACTGCGCTGGTGATGGACGGCGACGCGCTAAATGTGAGCTTCGCCCGCGCCAGCTCGAACCTCGAAAGCATCAACCTGATGCCCGCCGTCGGCGCAAATGTTTACGATATCCTCCGCCACGAGACGTTGGTCCTGACCCGCGCCGCGGTCGAGAAGCTGGAGGCCCGGTTCAATGGCTAAGAAGCAGCAGTCGGCGGTCGACAACCGCCACTATGACATCGTGCTCGCGCCGCACATCACCGAGAAGACGACACTCCTCTCGGAGAATAACGCGGTCGTGTTCAAGGTCGCGAACGACGCGTCCAAGCCCGAGATCAAGGCGGCCGTGGAAGCGCTGTTCAACGTCAAGGTGACCGGCGTCAACACGATCGTCTCCAAGGGCAAGAGCAAGCGCTGGAAGGGCAAGCCCTATCAGCGGTCGGATTCGAAGAAGGCGATCGTGACCCTCGCCGAGGGCAATTCGATCGACATCACGAGCGGGATCTAACCGATGGCACTCAAGCAATATAAGCCGACGAGCCCGGCCCGCCGCGGTCTCATCCTCGTCGATAAGTCGTCGCTCTGGCGCGGCAAGCCCGTCAAGGCGCTGACCGAAGGCAAGCGCAAGACCGGTGGCCGTAACAATAAGGGCCACGTGACGTCGCGCGGTATCGCCGGCGGCCACAAGCAGAAGTACCGGATCATCGACTTCAAGCGCCGCACCTGGGACAAAGTCGCGACCGTCGAGCGTCTCGAGTACGATCCGAACCGCTCCGCGTTCATCGCGCTCATCACCTACGAGGGTGGCGAGCAGGCCTACATCATCGCGCCCCAGCGTCTTGCGCCGGGTGACTCGGTCGTCGCCGGCAAGAAGGTCGACGTGAAGCCGGGCAATGCGATGGAAATCGGCCAGATGCCGGTCGGCACGATCGTCCACAATGTCGAGCTGAAGCCCGGCAAGGGTGGCCAGATCGCCCGCGCCGCCGGCACCTATGTTCAGGTCGTCGGCCGCGACAAGGGCATGGTCATCGTCCGCCTGAACTCGGGCGAGCAGCGCTACGTCCGCGCAGACTGCATGGCGACCGTCGGGGCAGTGTCCAACCCGGACAACAGCAACCAGACGTTGGCCAAGGCCGGACGCACCCGCTGGCTGGGCAAGCGCCCGCTGACCCGCGGCGTCGCCAAGAACCCGGTCGACCACCCGCACGGCGGTGGTGAAGGCCGGACCTCGGGCGGCCGTCACCCGGTTACCCCGTGGGGCAAGCCGACCAAGGGTGCCCGCACCCGCAGCAACAAAGCGACCGACAAGTTCATCATCCGGTCGCGTCACGCGAAGAAGAAGGGCTAACCGTAATGGCTCGTTCCGTTTGGAAAGGTCCGTTCGTCGAACTGTCGCTCCTGAAGAAGGCGGAAGCCGCTCAGGACAAGGGTGGCCGTGCGCCGATCAAGACCTGGTCGCGCCGCTCGACCATCCTGCCGCAGTTCGTCGGCCTGACCTTCAATGTCTACAACGGCCGCAAGTTCGTGCCGGTATCGGTCAACGAAGACATGGTCGGCATGAAACTTGGTGAATTTGCGCCCACGCGCTTCTTCCCGGGCCACGCCGCCGACAAGAAGGGCAAGCGCTAATGTCTAAGCAAGCAGCTCCCCGCAAGGTCGGCGACAAGGAAGCGCTGGCGGTCGGAACCATGATCCGTGGTTCGGCCCAGAAGCTCAACCTCGTCGCGGGCCTCATCCGCGGCCGCAAGGTCGAGGAAGCGCTCAACATTCTCAAGTTCTCGCCCAAGGGCATGAGTGAGGATGTCTACAAGGTGCTGGCCTCGGCCGTCGCCAATGCCGAGAACAACCACAACCTCGACGTCGACGCGCTCGTCGTCGCCGAGGCTTCGGTCGGCAAGTCGATCTCGATGAAGCGTTTTGCGACCCGCGCCCGCGGTCGTTCCTCGCGCATCGTCAAGCCGTTCAGCCGAATCCGCGTCGTCGTGCGCGAGCAGGAAGAAGCGTAATGGGTCAGAAATCCTCTCCGGTCGGCCTTAGGCTGCAGATCAACCGTACCTGGGACAGCCGCTGGTTCGCGGAAGGCCAGGATTACGGTCGCCTGCTGCTCGAGGACCTCAAGATCCGCGAGTACATCCTCAAGAACCTGCCGCAGGCGGCGATCTCCAAGGTGGTGATCGAGCGTCCGGCGAAGTTGTGCCGCGTGTCGATCTATGCCGCCCGCCCGGGTGTCATCATCGGCAAGAAGGGCTCCGACATCGAGAAGCTGAAGAAGACGCTTTCGGCGATGACCGACAGCGACGTCAGCCTCAACATCGTCGAGATCCGCAAGCCGGAGATCGATGCCAAGCTCGTCGCCCAGGGCGTTGCCGATCAGCTCGAGCGCCGCGTTGCGTTCCGCCGTGCCATGAAGCGCGCCGTTCAGTCGGCCCTTCGCCTTGGCGCTGAAGGCATCCGCATCACCTGCTCGGGCCGTCTTGGCGGTGCCGAAATCGCGCGTACCGAATGGTATCGCGAAGGCCGCGTCCCGCTGCACACGCTGCGCGGCAACGTCGATTACGCCGAGGCGCAGGCTCACACCGCTTATGGCGTGTGCGGCGTCAAGGTTTGGGTGTTCAAGGGTGAGATCCTGGGTCACGATCCGCTCGCCCAGGACCGCCTGATGATGGAAGCGCAGACTTCGGGCGTCCGCCCGGCGCGCGAAGACCGCCGCTAAGGAACCCGAGCAATGCTGCAACCAAAGCGCACCAAATTCCGCAAGGCCTTCAAGGGCCGGATCCATGGCAATGCCAAGGGCGGTACGGAGCTCAACTTCGGCGCCTTCGGCCTCAAGGCCATGGAGCCGGAGCGGATCACCGCTCGCCAGATCGAGGCGGCCCGCCGTGCAATCACCCGCCACATTCGCCGTCAAGGCCGTTTGTGGATTCGCATTTTCCCGGATCTTCCGGTGTCGTCGAAGCCCGCCGAAGTCCGCATGGGCTCGGGTAAGGGCGCGCCGGAGTATTGGGTTGCCCGGGTCAAGCCCGGCCGCATCCTGTTTGAGCTGGACGGCGTTCCCGGTCCGCTCGCCAAGACCGCGTTCGAGCGTGCGGCCGAGAAGCTGCCGATCAAGGTCAAGGTTGTCGCCCGCCTCGGCGAAACTCTGGTTGAGGAGGACTAAGTCATGGCCAAGAAGGACGATCTGACGGTGAAGACCGACGATCAGCTGGCCACCCAGCTGTCCGACCTGAAGCGCGAGCAGTTCAACCTGCGCTTCCAGTCGGCCACCAACCAGCTGGAAAAGCCGTCGCGGGTGAAAGAGGTGCGCCGCACCATCGCTCGCATCAAGACGATCCAGACCGCCCGCGCGCGCGATGCCGCGTCGGCGCAGGCGTAAGGGAGTAGACGAAGATGCCTAAGCGCGTCCTCACCGGCACCGTGGTGTCGGACAAGGCCGACAAGACTGTGGTTGTCCGCGTCGAGCGGCGGGTGAAGCACCCGCTGTACGGCAAGATCATCAAGCTGTCGAAGAAGTATCATGCCCACGACGATGCCAATGCGTATCGCGAGGGCGAGATGGTTCGCATCCAGGAATGTGCTCCGATTTCGAAGCAGAAGAACTGGGCCGTTCTCGAGCGCGTCGGAGCCGCAGTCGCGGTTACCGAGACCCCCGAGGCGGAAGAGAAGAAGCCTGCGAAGGCAGCCAAGAGCAGCAAGTCGAAGGCCAAGGCCGAAGACGTTGCCGCCGCGGACGCCTGAGCGGATTTGGTAGAAGGGTAGGATCGAACCATGATCCAGATGCAGTCCAACCTGGACGTTGCGGACAACAGCGGCGCCAAGCGCGTGCAGTGCATCAAGGTGCTGGGCGGGTCGAAGCGTCGTGTGGCCGGTGTCGGAGACATCATCGTCGTCTCCGTCAAGGAAGCCGCCCCGCGCGGCAAGGTCAAAAAGGGCGACGTTCACCGCGCGGTGATCGTTCGTACCGCCAAGGACATCCGCCGTCCCGACGGTTCGGTGATCCGTTTCGACACGAACGCCGCCGTCCTGGTCAACAAGAACGAGGAGCCGATCGGCACCCGTATCTTCGGCCCGGTCGTCCGTGAGCTTCGCGCGAAGAAGCACATGAAGATCATCAGCCTTGCGCCGGAGGTGCTCTAACCATGGCTGCCCAGAAGATCCGCAAGGGTGATACGGTCGTCGTCCTGTCCGGCAAGGACAAGGGCAAGACCGGCGAAGTCACCAAGTCGATGCCCAAGGACGGCAAGGTCGTCGTCGCGGGCATTAATGTCGCCGTTCGTCATCGCAAGCCGACCCAGCTCAACCCGCAGGGCGGGCTGGAGCGCCGCGAAGCGCCGCTGCACGTCTCCAAGGTCGCGATTGCCGACCCGAAGAGCGGCAAGGCGACCCGCGTCCGCTTCGAGGAGCGTGACGGCAAGAAGGTCCGCGTGGCCGTCAAGTCCGGGGAACTGATCAATGGCTGACAAGGCTTACACCCCTCGCCTGAAGCAGGATTACGAGGACCGCATCGTCAAGGCGATGACGGAGAAGTTCGGCTACAAGAACCGTTTCGAGGTTCCGAAGCTCGAAAAGATCGTCATCAACATGGGCGTCGGCGAAGCGACCCAGGACAAGAAGAAGGTCGAAGCGGCCGCTGCCGAGATGGAGCAGATCGCCGGCCAGAAGCCTGTCATCACGAAGGCCAAGAAGTCGATCGCACAGTTCAAGCTGCGCGAAGGCATGCCGATCGGCTGCAAGGTTACCCTGCGCCGCGACCGCATGTTCGAGTTTCTCGATCGCCTTGTGACGGTCGCTCTTCCGCGCGTTCGCGACTTCCGCGGCCTCAACCCGAAGTCGTTCGACGGCCGTGGCAACTATGCGATGGGCCTCAAGGAACAGATCGTTTTCCCCGAGATCAACTACGATCAGATCGACAAGGTCCGGGGCATGGACATAATCGTCACCACCACCGCCAAGACGGACGAAGAGGCGCGCGAGCTGCTGCGCTTGTTCAACTTCCCGTTCCCGGCGGACGAACAGAAAGAAGCCGCCTGAGGCGGCCTGGAGAACTTAAGTCATGGCGAAACTGAGTTCCGTGAACAAGAACGAGCGTCGCAAGAAGCTCGTCAAGCAGACCGCTCCCAAGCTGGCGCGTCTGAAGGAAAAGGCAAACGACCAGTCGCTCGATGAGACCGAGCGCCTGATCGCACGCCTGAAGATGGCCGAGCTTCCGCGCAACGGCAATCCGACCCGCATCCGCAACCGCTGTGAGCTCACGGGCCGCAGCCGCGGTTTTTATCGCAAGTTCCGCTTGTCGCGGATCATGCTTCGGGAACTGGCCAACAAGGGCCTTATTCCCGGCGTCACCAAGTCGAGCTGGTAAGGGCATCTGATATGGCGATGACCGATCCCTTGGGTGATATGCTCACCCGTATTCGCAACGGCCAGCAGGCGCGCAAGGACTCGATCCTGACGCCGGCTTCGAAGCTGCGTGCGCACGTCCTCGACGTGCTGCAGCGCGAAGGCTACATTCGCGGTTATTCTGAGGAAGAGCTGGCCGGCCAGAAGGGCCTGCGGATCGAACTCAAGTATTTTGAAGGCCAGCCGGCCATTCAGCACCTGGCTCGTGTGTCGAAGCCGGGTCGCCGGGTCTATTCGGGTTCGCGCGAACTGCCGCGTATCCGCAACGGTCTCGGAATCACGATCGTTTCGACGCCCCGGGGCGTTTTGAGCGACGCCGAGGCGCGCGACCAGAACGTCGGCGGCGAAGTGCTGGCGGAGGTGTTCTAATGTCCCGTATCGGAAAACGACCGGTGCCGCTGCCCCAGGGCGTGACGGCCACCACCGAGGGCCAGATCCTCTCGGTCAAGGGCCCGAAGGGGACTCTCGACCTGCAGATGCGCGACGAGATCGCCTACGACATCGGTGACGACGGCATCCTCGTGAAGCCGGCCAATGACACCAAGCAGGCGCGTGCCTTCTGGGGCATGCAGCGCACGCTGGTGCAGAACCTCGTTACTGGTGTAAGCGAGGGCTTCACCAAGGTGCTCGAAATCACCGGCGTCGGCTACCGCGCTCAGGCTCAGGGCAGAAACCTGAAGCTTCAGCTCGGCTACAGCCACGACGTCAATTTCGCCGTCCCCGAGGGCGTCGATGTCAAGACTCCCGACGCCAACACCGTCGAGATCACTGGCATCGACAAGCAGAAGGTCGGCCAGGTTGCGGCCGAAATCCGTCGCTGGCGCAAGCCGGAGCCCTACAAGGGCAAGGGCATCAAGTATCGCGGCGAGTATATCTTCCGCAAAGAAGGCAAGAAGAAGTAAGCCATGGCGAAACTCTCTCTCTTCGATCGCCGCCGGCGTCGTGTTCGCAGCGCTCTCCGCGCCCGGGCCGCCGGCAAGCCGCGTCTTTCGGTGCACCGCTCAGGCCGCCACATCTACGCCCAGGTCATCGACGATGCCGCCGGCAAGACGCTGGCCTCGGCTTCGACCCTGGACAAGGACCTGAAGGTCAAGACCGGCGCCACGGCCGATGCCGCTGCCGCGGTTGGCAAGGCAGTTGCCGCCAAGGCCAAGAAGGCCGGCGTCGACAAGGTCGTGTTCGACCGTGGCGGCTTCCTGTTCCATGGCCGGGTCAAGGCCCTGGCCGATGCCGCCCGCGAAGGCGGATTGGAGTTCTAAATGGCTGACGAGAACCAGACCTCAGAGGTCGAAACCACCGCAACTCCGGCCGAGACCGGCGCAGAAGCTCCGGCTCAGGCCGAGCAGCCGCAGCAGGCCGTCGAGGGCCGTGGCCCGCGCGGTCCGCGTGGTGGCCGTGGCGGCGGACGCGATGGCGGCCGTGGCGGACGTGGCCGTCGTGACGATCGTCGCGGCAACCGCGAGGAAGATGGCGAGGAGCTGATCGAAAAGCTCGTCCACATCAACCGCGTTTCCAAGACCGTGAAGGGCGGCAAGCGCTTCGGTTTCGCAGCGCTCGTCGTCGTCGGCGACGGCAAGGGCCGCGCCGGTTTCGGTCACGGCAAGGCTCGGGAAGTCCCGGAAGCCATCTCGAAGGCGACCGCCGCTGCCAAGAAGGCAATGGTCCGTGTTCCGCTTCGTGATGGCCGTACACTTCACCATGACGGCAAGGGCCATTTTGGCGCCGGCAAGGTTACCGTTCGCTCGGCCCCGTCGGGTACCGGAATCATCGCCGGCGGTCCGATGCGCGCCGTGTTCGAAAGCCTCGGAGTCGCCGACGTGGTGACCAAGTCGGTCGGCACTTCCAACCCCTACAACATGATCCGCGCCACTTTCGAGGCGCTCAAGGATCAGTCGAGCCCGCGTATCGTCGCTCAGCGCCGTGGCAAGAAGGTCGCCGACCTTCTCGGCCGTGGCGGGATGGACAAGGGCGAGGCCGAAGCCACCGCCGAAGCGGTGACGGAGTAATCGAAGATGGCCAAGATCAAGATTACGCAGACCGGTTCGCCGATCCGCCGCGACAAGACCCAGCGCGCGACGCTGGTCGGTCTCGGCCTCAACAAGATGAACCGCACGATCGAGGTCGAAGCGACCCCGGAAGTGCTGGGTCAGGTCAAGAAGGTCCAGCACCTGGTCAAGGTCGAGGACTAAGCAACGGTATCGAAGCCGCCGGCACTCCCGGCGGTTTCATGCGCGACAAAAGCGAAAGCGAGTGCACATCATGAAATTGAATGAAATCCGCGACAACGAAGGCGCCCGCAAGGGCCGGGTCCGTGTCGGACGCGGGATCGGCTCGGGTCTCGGCAAGACCGGCGGTCGCGGCCAGAAGGGCCAGAAGAGCCGCTCCGGCGTCTCGATCAAGGGCTTCGAAGGCGGTCAGATGCCCCTTCACATGCGGCTTCCGAAGCGCGGCTTCAACAACATCTTCGCCAAGGACTATGCCGAGGTGAATCTGGGTTCCGTCCAGAAGGCGATCGATGCCAAAAAGCTCGATGCCAAGGGCACGCTCGATCATGCCGCGCTGAAGGCCGCCGGCCTGGCTCGCGGCGGCAAGGACGGTGTCCGCCTGCTCGGCAAGGGCGAGTTCACCGCCAAGGTCAGCTTCAAGGTCGCCGGCGCGTCCAAGGGCGCGCTTGCCGCGGTCGAAAAGGCCGGTGGCAAGGTCGAGATCGTCGAGCGCAAGGACCCTGCGGCGCTGGCCGCGGCGAAGAAGGGCACGGCTAAGAAGGCCGCCAAGTAAGCCTTCGTCGCTTGACGGGGCTTCGCAAGCGGCCCTGACACACTATATCGGGCGGCGGGGGCATCACGCCCTTCGCCGCCCTTTCGTATTTTACGGGATCATCCATGGCATCCGCAGCCGAGCAACTGGCCTCCAACATCTCGCTTTCGAGCTTTTCGAAGGCCACCGAACTGAAGAAGCGCCTGTGGTTCACGCTGGGCGCCCTTGTCCTATTCCGGCTGTTGTCGTTCGTTCCCATCCCGGGCATCGATCCGGTGGCGATGCAGCAGCTCTATGCCACCCAGGCGGGCGGCATTCTGGGCGTGTTCAACACTTTCTCAGGTGGCGCGCTTGAACGTGCGTCAATCATCGCTCTGGGCGTCATGCCGTACATTACGGCGTCGATCGTCGTCCAGCTGATGGCGTCACTGTATCCGCCGTGGCAGGCCCTCAAGAAAGAGGGTGAGACCGGGCGCAAAAAACTCAATCAGTACACCCGCTACCTCACCGTCCTCCTGACGACGGTCCAGGGTTATTTCATTGCCATCGGCCTCGAGGGGCTGGGCGCCAACAACGCCATCAGCGCTGTGGTCGACCCCGGCATGCTGTTCCGGGTAACCGCGACGATCAGCCTTGTCGGCGGAACGCTGTTCCTGATGTGGATCGGCGAGCAGATCACCAGCCGCGGGATCGGCAACGGCGTCTCGCTGATCATCATGGCGGGTATCGTCGCGGGCCTTCCGCGCGCCATTGCCCAGCTGCTCGAAGGTGGCCGCACCGGCGCCATGGACCCAGTCATGGTCTTCGGCATTGTCCTGCTGGTGATCGCGCTCGTGCTGTTCATCTGTTTCGTCGAGCGCGCTCAGCGTCGCGTCCTGATCCAGTATCCCAAGCGCCAGACGGCCCGCGGGATGGTTCAGCAGGAACGCAGCCACCTGCCGATGAAAATCAATATCGCGGGCGTCATTCCGCCGATCTTCGCATCGTCGCTGCTTTTGATGCCGCTTACGGTCATTCAGATGACGGGTGCACAGAACGATCCGAATGCCAGCGACTGGCTCATTACGGTCAGCACTCTGCTCCAGCACGGGGCGCCGCTCTATCTCGGCCTCTATGCCGCGGGCATCGCCTTTTTCTGCTTCTTCTATTCGGCAGTGCAGTTCAATTCGGAAGAGACGGCCGACGGCCTCAAGCGTCACGGCGGCTTCATTCCGGGGATTCGTCCCGGCAAGGCGACCGAGAATTATTTCGACTATCTGATCAGCCGCCTGACGGTGATTGGCGCCGCCTATCTCGTCGTCATCTGTCTCATACCGGAAATCCTAGCCTCTCAGATGGGTCTTGCGTTCGCCCTTGGCGGCACCAGCCTGCTGATCGTGGTCAACGTGACGATGGATACGGTCAGCCAGATCCAAAGCCACTTGATTGCGCACCAATATGGTGACCTGATCAAGAAGGCGAAGTTGAAGGGTGGGCGCCGGCGCTGACCGGCACACCTATCGGTGGGGGCGTAATGGACATCATCCTGCTAGGTCCGCCAGGGGCGGGGAAGGGAACCCAGGCCGAGCGGCTGGTGACCAATCGGGGGATGGTGCAGCTTTCCACCGGTGACATGCTTCGTGCCGCGGTCAGAGAGGGGTCGCCGATCGGCCTTCAGGCCAAGGTGGTAATGGATGCCGGCGAGCTGGTCAGCGATGCCATCGTCTGTGCGCTGATTGGTGAAAACCTCGATCGGATCGAGAATCGCGGGGCGATCTTCGACGGCTTTCCCCGTACCCTCGCGCAGGCGGAAGCGCTCGACTTGCTGCTCGCCGAGCGAGGCCGGAAGCTCAGTTATGTCATCGAGCTGGAAGTGAATGAGGAGGCGCTGGTGGACCGGATTACCGGCCGCTTCTCGTGCGCGAGCTGCGGGGCCCCCTATCACGATCGCTTCAAGCTTCCGAAAGTCGACGACACTTGCGACGTTTGCGGCGGCCATGACTTCAAGCGCCGCGACGACGACAATGAGCTGACCGTGCGCACACGCTTGGCGGAATACCGCGCGAAGACGCAGCCGATCCTGCCCTTCTATCGCGAGCGTGGGATCCTCCATGGCGTGGACGGCATGGGAAGCGTCGGCGAAGTCGCTGCGGCAATCGACGCAATCCTCGACAGCTAGGGCCCGCACCGGCATTATCACCGGTATCAACGATGGGGGCGGCCATGCGACAGTGGGCGATCGGGATTGCGGCGTTGGCATCGGCGCCCGCAAGCGCCGCGGTGGTGCAAAGCGGGCCCAACAGCTTTGCGATCAAGCACAGCGTCAATTTGGTCATTCCCCCCGATCAGGCCTACGCGGCGCTGGGCGAGCTTCCCCGCTGGTGGAACAAAGACCACACCTACTCCGGCGACAGCGCGAACCTTAGCCTGTCCCTAAAGGCCGGCGGATGCTTTTGCGAAAGACTGGAGAAGGGCGGCGGGATCGAGCACATGCGCGTCACCCTGGTCCAGCCAGGCGAGCGCGTCGTCATGACCGGCGCCCTTGGCCCGTTGCTATTCGAGGGCGTCAGCGGGGTCATGGACTTCAAAGTTGAGCGGATCGCGGGCGGCTCCAAGGTGACCCTGGATTATCGTGCTGCCGGCTTCGCCAACGGCAATGCCGCAGAGCTGGCTCCAGCCGTTGACAAAGTGCTTGGGGAGCAGCTCCGCCACTACCGCGAATACGTCGTTCAGCGGAAGCCGGGCTAAGCCCGAACTAGCGTCGTGTAGCGAAATGCGGGCGTTTCGCCGCTTGGCGCGTGATCTTCCGACGCGACTTCCCGCCAACGCTCACTGGAGCGCAGGTCGGGCATGCTGACGTCGCCGTCCACTTCGGCGAGCACTTCGGTCAACTCGATCCGGTCGGCGATCGGCTCGAAGAGTTCGAATACCGCGGCGCCGCCGATTACGGATATCGGCGTGCCGCCAGCGGCAGCGATCGAATCTTCGAGGGTGTGAACGACATCGACCCCGTCGTGGCGCCATTCGGGGTCGCGGGTGAGAACGATATGCTGGCGGCCCGGAAGAACGCCGGGCAGGCTGTCGAAGGTCTTGCGACCCATGATCATCGCGCTGCCCATTGTCAGCGCCTTGAAGCGCCTCAAGTCGGCCGGGATGTGCCAGGGAAGGGTGCCATCCTTGCCGATCACGCCGTTCATGGCGCGAGCAAGGACGATGGTGATCGGCGAGCGGCTGGCCATTCGTCCGCCTTACGCTTGTCCGCTGTCGCCCGGCAAGCGTAGGGAAGGGATAATGACCCCTGCACAACAGCAATTGATCGATAGCTTCCGGTCCCGCTTCGGCCAGCGGGTGGCGCTAACCGACCCGGCGGATGTCGAACCGTGGCTGACCGACTGGCGCGGCCGCTGGACCGGCTCGAGCGCGGCAATCCTGCAGCCGGACTCGACAGAAGGTGTGGCAATGGCGGTTCGGCTGGGAAATGAGCTGAACGTGCCTTTGGTGCCTCAAGGCGGAAACACGTCGATGGTCGGCGGTGCGACACCTCCCGCCGACGGATCGGCGCTGATCCTGTCGCTGCGGCGAATGAACCGGTTCCGGAGCATCGACCGCGAGGCCCGGCGCTGCGTCGTCGAGGCGGGAGTTATCCTTCAGACATTGCATGACGCGTTGGCGGACGAAGGGATGCGGTTCCCGCTGACGCTCGGCGCGAAAGGTTCGGCGACGATCGGCGGCCTTGTTTCGACCAATGCCGGCGGTACGCAGGTGCTTCGCTTCGGGCCGATGCGCGGACTGGTCGACGGGATCGAGGCAGTGCTTCCCAATGGAATGATCCATAACGGCCTGGCCGGCCTCAAGAAAGACAATCGCGGCCCCAGTCTCGATCAGTTGCTCATTGGAGCGGAGGGCACGCTTGGCGTCGTGACCGCGGCGCGACTCAAGCTCGTTCCCGCGATCCATTCCCGCTCGGTCGCCTGGCTCGGCCTCGACAATCCGCAGACGGCGCTGAACGTTCTCAGGGAGCTTGAGCGCGCGACGGACCGGATCGAGGGCTTCGAGATATTGCCGGACGAGTCCTTGCAGGCGGCGCTGCAGCATCTGTCCGGTGCCCGGCCGCCACTGGAAAGCGCGCACGGATGGCACGCGCTGGTTGAGGCGACGGCTAGCTCGGCGCAGGACGAAGCGCCGGACACGCTGCTCGCTCGGCTGCTCGCGCCAATGATCGAGCGAGGAATGATCGGCGACGCGGTCCTTTCAGCAAACGAAGCACAAGCGGAAAGCTTCTGGCGAATTCGCGACGGCCTGTCAGAGTCGGAGAAGAAGGCTTTCGGCCCGGCGACCCAGCACGACATCAGCGTTCCGGTCGAAGCCATGCCGCGCTTCCTGGAAAAGGCGTCGGCGAAGCTGGAGCACGCCTTTCCCGGGGCCAGCGCAAGCGGCTTCGGCCATCTCGGTGACGGCAACATCCATTTCCACGTCCGCGCGATGGGGCGCGGAGGCGAGGACTGGCTGGAGCGCGAAGGGGAAGCGGTCAGCCGGATGGTGCACGACCTGGTCACGGCGGCGGGCGGATCGATTAGCGCCGAGCATGGCATCGGTCAGATGAAGCGCGACGAGCTCGCCCGTCTTTCGCCGGACCGGGTCTCAGCGTTGAAAGCGATCAAGGCCGGACTTGATCCGAAAGGCCTGATGAACCCGGGGAAGCTGGTCTAGCGATCTGCCGCAACCGCGGCGTTCGCGGCTTTTGCGGCAGGCGACACGCGCCTTACGAAGACAATCAAGGTCACCGCCAGCATCGTAAGGATACCGCACAGAAGCCACGCCGAATTGATCGCCGAAACCAACCCTGCCTTCTCGACCAAGGGCCGAATCATCTCGAGCGCGAATTCGTCGAGCGGCTGGCCGCGCTGTTCCAGAAAGGCATCACGCGGAATGCCTATCGCGAGCGCGGTAGCGAGGTCGCCGGAGCGAAGTTTGTCGACGATCTCGTTCCCTTCGGTCGCGGCACGGCTGAAAATCGTGGTGTCGATCAAGGCGAGCCCAATCGCGCCGCCCAAATTGCGCATCAGGTTGAACAGCCCGCTGCCATGCACCACCAGATGAGGCGGCAAGCGCCCCAATGCCATTCGCGTCGGCGGCAAAATACAGAACATGATGGCCGCTCCACGCACTATCTGGGGCGCAAACATCCCCCAGAAGTCGGTGGCTGCAGTCTGTTCGCCGCTCATCAGAAGGCCGACCGCAAAGAGAGAGAAGCCGAATGCCGTGAGCAATCTGGGATCGAGGCGGCGCTCGAGATAGACGGCAATGGGTGCGGTAAGTAGTTGCGTTATGCCCGTCACCAGCATGATCTCACCGATGCGCAATGGCCCATGTTCCCTGACGAGGCCGAGGAAGAACGGCATCAGGTAGGTCGATCCGAACAGCCCGAATCCCAGCACGAAGCTGAAAACACAACCAATCGCGAAATTCCTGTCGGAGAAACAGCGGAGTTCCACAAGCGGCGCTCGCGACGCCAGCGTCCGCCAGACGAACGCGGCCCCGCATGCCGCGAATAGTCCAAGCAGTCCGAGCACGCGCGGCGCGTCCCAGCCAAGAGACGGCGCATCCTTCAGACCCAGTTGCAGCGCCGTCAGTCCCATTGCCAGCAGGGCAAGGGCAGGGACATCAATCGCGGTCGATCGCGTCCTTTCCGAGGCTTTCCCCCGCAACGTCAACGCTACGCCCGCGCCCACGACGACCCCGGGCACGATGTTGATCATGAACAGCCAATGCCAGGAGAAGGACTGCGTAATCCAGCCGCCGACGATGGGCCCGACGGTGGGTGCGAGGACAGCGGCGACACCGGCAATGGTGGTGGCCAATGCCTGGGAGCGTTCCGGAAACAAGAGAAAGACGGCAGCAAAGACCGAAGGAATCAAAGTTCCCCCGGAGAAGCCCTGCACGATGCGCCAGGCGATGAGTTGTTCGAAGCTTTGGCTCAGGGCGCATCCCAGCGACGCAAGCGTGAAGACGCAGACCGCGCCGACGAACAGCCAGCGCATCCCGAGCCTCGCGGTGAGGTAACCGGTCAGGGGAATCGCGACGATCTCGGCGGTGAGATAAGCGGTTTGCACCCACACCATCCAGTCGGCCGATATGCCGAGCGCGGACTGGATCGTGGGCAAAGACGTCGCGACGACCTGGATGTCCAGGATCGCCATGAACATGCCGAGCGACATCAGCACGAATCCGAACCACTCGCGCGCCCCGGAGGCAGGCGATTGGCCCCCGTCGGGCGCTTCGGTCGATGTCGGCAACTGCGTTTCGAATGTCCTTCAACGCTCGGCACGGCTAACAATGGGAACGTCGGGAATTGGGTTTCGTTGGAACACTGAACCGTTTTCTCCGGTCCACCTGTCTATAAGGACGGATGCTGCAATGAAATCGGTTTCCATCCTTTCTCTTGCGACCGGAACGCCACGCAACGTGCTTTCCCAGAGCGACGCGCTGGCGGCGGCCCGCGAGCTGATCGGGAACAAATTCCAAGACTTCGACCGGCTCGCCGCTGTTTATGCCAATGCCGGGATCGAGAACCGGCAGATCGCGATGCCGGCCGAATGGTACTTTGTCGAACGCAGCTTTCAGGAGCGAACGGACGTCTATCTCGATGTCGCCCTGGACTTGTTCGTCGAAGTCGCGGCGAGAGCGCTCGACGAAGCGAAGCTTCGGGCGGAAGACATCGATGCCATCGTCACCGTCTCCTCGACCGGCATCGCTACGCCGAGCCTAGAAGCCCGAGCGATGGCACGACTGCCGTTTCGCACGGACGTGGCTCGCGTGCCGATATTCGGGCTGGGCTGCGCCGGAGGGGTGACTGGGCTCGCTCTCGCAAGCAAAATTGCCGGGGCAGCGCCGGGGAGGACGGTCCTTTTCGTGACGGTCGAATTGTGCAGCCTCGCTCTTCGCACCGCGAACGCAGACAAGTCCGATCTCGTGTCAACCGCCTTGTTCGGCGACGGTGCGGCCGCGTGCATCGTGCGCAGCGGCGAGGGCGGCTTTGCGAAGATCGAAGGAAGCGCCGAGAAGACGTGGAATGACACGCTGGACATCATGGGTTGGCAGGCCGAGCCGACCGGCTTTGGCGTCGTTCTCAACCGCGCGATACCGGGTTTCGCGAGGCGTGAGATGCGACAGGCGGTGAGCGAAATGCTGGCAACGCAGGGCCTCGTTATTGGCGATATCGAGCGTTTCATCTGCCATCCCGGCGGGGCGAAGGTGGTCAGCGCTATCGAGGACGCATTGGCCCTCGCACCGGGGGCTCTGGACCATGAGCGTGAGGTCTTGCGCGATCATGGCAACATGTCGGCTCCGACGGTCCTGTTCGTGCTGGAGCGTTGCCGCGCCGCGGAATTGCCCGGGTCGTCGGCGCTCAACGCACTCGGACCGGGGTTCACGGCGTCTCTCCTCACGCTGCGGTGCACGGCATGAACTGGGCCTACGTCATCCTCGCGTTCGTGACGGTGCAGCGATTGGCGGAACTGGCGATCGACCGGCGGAACACGGCAAGGTTGCTTGCGGCCGGCGCTTATGAAGCGGGCGCGGTCCATTATCCCATTATGGTGGCGATGCACGCCGCTTGGCTGGCGACTCTGTGGGCAACAGCAGGTGGTCGCCCGGTCAGCTTGCCCCTGCTCGCAACCTACGCGGTGCTCCAGGTTTTTCGTGTTTGGGTGCTCATGACACTCGGAAGGCGCTGGACAACGCGGATCATCGTCATGCCAAAGGCGCCGCTAGTGAAAACCGGACCGTTCCGTTTCGTGCGGCACCCCAATTACGCCGTAGTCATTGCCGAAATCGCCGTGCTGCCGCTGATGTTCGGACTGGTGTGGGTGGCCGTGATCTTCACGCTGCTTAATGCCACGATGCTGAGCGTGAGGATCCGGACGGAAAACCGGGTCCTTTACGGGACGCGCGACCACCTCAGCGCTTAACGATCGCTTCGCGCTCCGCCTTGATCCTTAGCATCGTCGATCGGCAAACGGGCGACGTTTGCTCGATCTTGACGATCATGCAGGCTTCGACCTTCTTTCTGCTCAAGGTTTTCATTTCGGCTGGACACAAGCGCCGCGCTTCTTGCGCACAAGCCTTCTTGCCAGGATCGTTCGCGGCAATGGCCGCGCCAGGCACGGCGACGATGGCCAGCAACGTCAGGTAGCAGCGCATGACACCAGGCCGGAAGAAAGCCCTCGGCGCGATGTCCTCCCTGGCGGCATAACGACCACTAGTCAGGATTGGATAATCGGGACTCACTGAACGACGATCGTGCCCTTCATGCCGAAGGAGGAATGCATGAAATGCGAACAGTGAACGTCGAACGTGCCGGGTTGCGGTGCAATCAGGCGTACGTCCGCGCTTTCCCCGCCGCCAAGCTCAACCCCGCCCTTTTTGACGACCGCGCTGCTTGAAGGGTCGAGCGTCGCCTGCGCGAAGAAGGTCCTGGCCAGGAAGTTGTGGCTGCCCCCAGCTTTGTTGACGATATGAAGCCTGTAGGGAACGCCGTGCTGAAGGGTGAGAGTGGTCGGCGAGAACGCGTAGTTCGATAGTTCGACGTCCACCACCTTGGCGTTCGACCAGTCGACCGGCTGGGCGCCCAGAGGAACTGCGAAGAGCAGCGCGGAAACTAGGAGCAGGGGCAAACGCATCTGGGCCTCCTATTTCTTGTCGGTACTCCTAACTGACGCTCCAGATCATAGGCTCGTTCAAAGCCCTTAACAACGCCACGACGAGAATACCCATGGTAGGTCGAAACGCCTTGCGCAAGAATTGGCGCGCCCGGCTGGATTCGAACCAGCGACCTCATGCTTAGAAGGCACGTGCTCTATCCAACTGAGCTACGGGCGCGCGCGGGCCTCTCCTAGCGACAATGGAGGGAGCCGCCAAAAGCTTTTCATTCATGGACAATTCACCCGAAAAGGCGGAAACTTGCCGTTAATTAAAGGGGCCTGCTGATGAAATGGATCGCTCGAAGCTTGGCGTTTGCCGTTTCCGCGGCTGCGTGGCCGAGTATGGCCCAGGCGGATACGGTGATCGTTTACACCAACCCGATGACGCTGGAGCGCAAGGTCGTCGTCAATGACGCGCCGGGCCCAGATCGCGCGTTCCACTGCTTCTTGCCGCCGAGCAATATCGGCTGCCAGCCGATCGCCCTCAGGCGCGGGCGCTAGGCAACAGCTTCCAGCAGCCCTTCGAACAGGCGGCGCCCGTCGGTGCCGCCGTGCGCAGCCTCAATGACTCTCTCCGGATGCGGCATCATGCCCAGCACATTGCCCTGCGCATTGAGGATGCCCGCGATGTTTCGTGCCGAGCCGTTGACCTCTTCGGTGTAGCGAAACGCGACCCGGCCGTCGCCTTCGAGCCGGTCCAATGTCTCGGCGTCCGCCTGGAAATTCCCGTCATGATGGGCAACCGGCACCGCAATCTCTTCGCTGGAGCGATAGGCCGATGTGAAGAGCGACTGGCTGTTTTCGACCTTCAGCCCGACAGTCCGGCACACGAAGTGAAGACCCGCATTGCGCATCAGCGCGCCGGGAAGCAGGCCCGCCTCCGTCAGGACCTGGAAGCCGTTGCAAATGCCAAGCACCGGCACCTCCCTGCCGGCCGAGTCGGCAACAGCCCGCATGATCGGGCTTCTCGCGGCCATTGCGCCGGAACGAAGGTAATCCCCGTAGGAAAAGCCGCCGGGCACGGCGACGAAGTCGGTTCCGGCGGGAAGCTCGGTCTCGCGGTGCCAGACCATCGCCGGCGCCTTGCCAGTTACCATCTTGATCGCCGTCGCCAGGTCGCGGTCGCAGTTGGAACCGGGAAAGACGATGACCGCGCTGTTCATGCCGCCCGCTCGATCTTGAAATTCTCGATGACCGTGTTGGCCAGCAGTTTGCGGCACATGTCCGCAATCGCCTCGTCGCTGGTTCCTTCGGCAAGGTCGAGTTCAATCAGTTTGCCGGCCCGAACGTCGTTGACTCCGTCGAAGCCGAGTCCTTCCAGCGCATGGTGAATGGCCTTGCCCTGCGGGTCGAGCACGCCAGGCTTCAGAGTGACGAAGACACGTGCTTTCATCGGTGCGATTTTCCTGCTTCCGGCATTTGGCGGCCCTATGACGGCTTGGACCCGGCGGAGCAAGTTTTTACCCCATCTTAACCAACATTGCCGATTGTCCGTCTGCGCGAGTCCATCGGCGTCGGCGTCTCCGATTTTCTCGCACGTGGGGAGGACCTATGGCTGCAGCGTTATCATTGGCGATGTTCGTGATGCTGGTGGGCTTCGGCTCCAACTATTTCGGCTGGTCCGATCCAACCGGAAAGGTCCAGCTTGCGCTCATCACCAGCTTCATCCTCGGCTGCGTCGCGAGCTACAAGGCCCGGGGCTGACCGACCGATCTTGCCGCGCTAGGGAAGCGCGGTGACCGACCTTCCTCCCTACGGCCGATTGCTCCAGCTTGCGCGGGGCGAGCACGGCCACTTCACCATGCCTTTTCACGAAAATGTGATCGGCCGACCGGGCTACCTGCACGGGGGCGCGATCGCTGGATTGCTGGAGTTCGCGGCATTCGAAAGGCTTAGGCTGGCGATCGATGACGAACGCGTCACCATGAAACCGGTCACGATCACGGTCGACTATCTTCGCGGGGCGGGCGCAGCGAGAGGGGACACCCATTGTGACGGCGTCATCGAGCGGCTCGGCAATCGGATCGCAAATGTCGATGCCGTTGCGTGGCAAACCGACCGCGCAAAGCCGGTAGCGACGGCGCGGATCACCTTCCTGCTTGAGCGGCCTTAGTAGCCGCTGAGCCTTGCCACTTCGCCCGCATGGAAGCGCGGGCCGCCGAACAACTCGTCCAGCACAGCCTGCCGCTTCATGTAGAGGCCGATGTCATGCTCGTCGGTCATGCCGATGCCGCCATGCATCTGCACGCCCTCCTGGACGGCGAGACGCGCGACTTTGCCGGCCTTGGCCTTGGCGACGGCGACGAGAAGCGCGGCCTTGTCGTCACCGCAATCGAGCAGTTGCGCGGCCTTGAGCGCGGCGGCGCGGGCAATTTCGATTTCGCCATAGAGGTGGGCGGCACGGTGCTGGAGCGCCTGGAACTCGCCGATCAGCCGCCCGAACTGCTTGCGCTGCTTCAGGTAATCGACCGTCATCGCGGTTGCTCCGGCAGCGACCCCGGTAAGCTCGGCCGCGGCACCGGTGCGGCCGGCGTTCAGGGCGCGGGTGAGCGGCGCCCAGCCGCCGTCGACCTCACCGATCACCGCATCGGAATCGACCGCCACATCGTCAAGCGTCAGCCGAGCCGCCTTGCTGCTGTCCGCCATGGTGAGATTTTCAAGCGCCAGGCCGCTCGAACTTTTCTCGACGGCGAAGAGCGTGAGGCCTTCCGTTTCGCCCGGAGCGCCAGCGGTGCGCGCGGCGACCAGAATCACGTCCGCGCTGTTGCCGTGAACGACGAACTGCTTGGCGCCATTGAGGACGAAGCCATTGCCCTGTCGCTTCGCTTCAAGGGTTGTGGCGGCCGGATCGTGGCGCTTGCCCTCGTCGATCGCCAGCGCCGCGACCGTCTCGCCCGCGACGATGCCGGGGAACCAGCGCTCGGCCTGCGCGGAGCCTTCGAGCGCGCGCACGGCCGCGACCGCAGTCGTCAGGAACGGGGAGGGCGTCAGGTTGCGGCCGATCTCCTCGAGAACGACATTGGCCTCGACCTGGCCTAGTCCCGCGCCGCCCTGTGCCTCGGGGATGAGGATGCCGGTGAGGCCCAGCTCCGCGAACTGTTTCCACAGGGCAGTACCGAAGCCGTCGGTGCAGCCGGTGTCGCGCCAGTGGCGAAGCTGCTTCGAAATCGTGCCTTCCTCGGCCATGAACGGCGCGACGGTGTCGGCGAGCATGCGCTGGTCGTCGTTAAGCGTCATCATCGCCTCAGGCTCCCGGCAACTGGAGGATGTGCTTGGAGACGATCCCGAGCTGGACCTCGCTCGTCCCACCCTCGATAGAATTGGCCTTGGTGCGGAGCCAGTCGCGCGCGGCCTTGCCGCCCTTCGAACGCTCGCTGTCCCACTCCAGCGCGTCCGAGCCGCCAGCGGCCATCAGCAGCTCGTGGCGGCGCTTGTTGAGCTCGGTTCCGGCATATTTCATCATCGACGGCATGGCGGGATGCGCCTCGCCGGCCTTCAACTGGTCGATGAAACGCTCGCTCATCGCCGAGAAAGCGATGGAGTCGACGTCGAAGTTGGCGATCTCGGCGCGGAGCAGCGGGTCATCGACCGGCCCAACCGCAGCCCCAAGGGAGCCGCTCCCGCCAAGCCCCATTCCGCTAATCATCTCGCGCTCGTGGCCGAGAAGGTATTTCGCCACGTCCCAGCCTTTGTTGACCTCGCCGACAACCTGGTCCTTCGGCACCTTCACGTCGTCGAAAAACGTCTCGCAGAAAGGCGAGCTGCCGCTGATCAAAAGGATTGGCTTGGTCGAAACGCCGGGGCTTTCCATGTCGAACAGCAGGAAGCTGATCCCGCCGTGCTTGCTCTCGCTGGAGGTGCGGACGAGGCAAAAGATCCAGTCGGCCTGATCGGCGTAGGAGGTCCATACCTTCTGGCCGTTAACCAGCCAGTGGTCGCCCTTGTCTTCGCATTTCGATTGAAGGCCGGCGAGGTCGCTTCCGGCGCCCGGCTCCGAATAACCCTGGCACCAGCGGATCTCGCCGAGGGCGATCTCGGGAAGGAAGCGCTTTTTCTGCTCCTCCGTCCCATATTTCAGCAGCGCCGGCCCGAGCATCGAGATCCCGAAGCTCGTGAGCGGGGAACGCGCGCCGATTGCTGCCATTTCCTCTTCCAGGATCTTGGTCTCGGCCGGACTTAGCCCGCCACCGCCATAATCCTTGGGCCAGTCCGGCACGGTCCAGCCACGCCCTGCCATCGCCTCGAGCCATTGCTTCTGCGCGTCCGACTGGAAGGTCCAGTTGCGCCCGCCCCAGCACATGTCCTTTTCGCCGCGCATCGGCGTTCGCATTTCAGTCGGGCAGTTCGCCTCAAGCCAGGCGCGGGTTTCAGTCCGGAATTGTTCGATGTCCGCCATGGTCTTGCCCTTCGCCAGTCAGAGTCCTAGCCCGTTTTGGAACGAGACCCAGTGCCCTTGCAAGCGGGAGACGGCGCAGTGGATTTTGACCTTACGGAACGGCAGGCTTTCTTCCGCGACCGCGTGAGGCAGTTCATTGACGATCACGTTCGGCCGCGAGTCGCGGACTACAAGACCGAGATCGAAAGCGGCGACCGCTGGCAGCCGCTCGACCTGATTGAGGGCCTGAAGCCGAAGGCCAAGGCGGCCGGCCTCTGGAACCTGTTCATGCCGCCGGGCGGCGCACTCCAGCATGTTGATGAGAGTTTCGAATTTGAGGGCGAGCAGCTCACCAACCTCGAATATGCGTTGTGCGCGGAGGAAATGGGCCGCATCCTGTGGTCGAGCGAGGTGTTCAACTGCTCCGCGCCCGACACCGGCAACATGGAAGTGCTCCACCGCTACGGCACGCACGCGCAAAAGGACGCATGGCTGGCGCCTCTCATGCGCGGCGAAATCCGCTCGGCCTTCCTGATGACCGAGCCGGGCGTGGCTTCATCGGACGCGACAAACATCGAATGCCGGATCGACCGTGATGGCGACCATTACGTCATCAATGGCCGCAAATGGTGGTCGAGCGGCGCGGGCGACCCACGATGCAAGGTCGCCATCCTGATGGGCAAGACCGACACGGAAGCGCGCAAGCACGCCCAGCAGTCGATGATCCTCGTGCCAATGGATGCCGACGGAATCACCGTCCACCGCGCGCTGACCGTCTACGGCTATGACGATGCGCCGCATGGCCACATGGAAATCAGCCTGAGGGATGTTCGCGTTCCGGCGGACAACCTGCTGCTCGGTGAGGGCAGGGGGTTCGAAATCGCGCAAGGGAGGCTTGGACCCGGCCGGATCCATCATTGCATGCGGACCATCGGCGCCGCCGAGGAAGCGCTCGGGCTGATGTGCCGCCGCCTCCAGTCGCGCACCGCCTTCGGCAAGCGCATTGCCGAGCACAGCATCTGGGAGCAGCGCGTTGCCGAGGCGCGGATCGAGATCGACTGCACGCGACTGCTTTGTCTCAAGGCGGCCGACTTGATGGACAAGGCAGGCAACAAGGCGGCGAAGGCCGAGATTGCAATGATCAAGGTCAAGGCGCCGCGAATGGCGCTTGCAGTCATCGACGACGCCATTCAGGCGTTCGGCGGTGCGGGTGTGTCGCAGGACACGCCGCTGGCGGCGAGCTGGGCCGGAATTCGCACGCTGCGTCTCGCCGACGGGCCGGACGAGGTGCATAACCGGGCGATCGCGCTGATCGAATTCGCCAAGCATGCGGAAGCGCTGGCGTGACCGTACCGCGGCTATTTGACCTCAGCGGCAAGGTGGCAATCGTCACCGGTTCGTCGCGCGGAATTGGGCTAGCCATCGCCTCGGCGCTCGCCGCGCATGGCGCGAAGGTAGTCATTTCAAGCCGCAAGCAGGACGCGTGCGACGAGGTCGCCCTTGCCATCAACGCCGAGCACCGGGAGGAGACGGCCATCGCCGTCGCTGCCAATATCTCCGACAAGGCCGCGCTGCAGAACCTCGTCGATGAAACCCGGAAGGCTTTTGGCCGGATCGACGTTTTGATCTGCAACGCGGCGTCCAACCCCTATTACGGGCCGATGGCGGGAATCAGCGACGATCAGTTCCGCAAGATCTTCGACAACAACGTGCTGTCCAACCATTGGCTGATCGGGATGGTCGCGCCCGAAATGCAGGAGCGCAAAAGCGGCTCGATCGTTATTGTCAGCTCGATCGGAGGACTTGCCAGCTCGACCGTGATCGGCGCCTACAACGTGTCGAAGGCTGCTGACTTTCAACTGGCGCGAAACCTCGCTGCCGAGTTCGGACCGAGCCAGGTGCGGGTCAACTGCATCGCACCGGGGCTGGTTAAGACCGATTTCGCCCGTGCCCTTTGGGAGAATCCGGACACGCTAAAGGCAGTGACAAGAACCACGCCGCTGCGGCGCATCGGCGAGCCGCATGAAATTGCCGGGGCGGCTGTTTTCCTCGCGTCGCCGGCATCGACCTTCATGACCGGCCAGACGATGATCGTCGACGGCGGGAGCATGATCGGGGTGGGACTGTGAGCGGCCGCCTCGCCGGGAAAGTCGCCATCGTCACCGGCGCCGGCTCGGGCATCGGCAAGGCGAGTGTCGAACTGTTCCGTCAGGAAGGCGCGACCGTGGTCGGCGCCGACCGTAACGGTGCCGATGTCGAGTGCGACGCGGGCTTCGAATATGACGTCTCGACGCTGGTGGAACAGGTCGTCGCGGAGCACGGCGGGCTCGACATATTCTTCGCCAATGCCGGCGTGTCGGGCGGCTTCGACGGAATCTTCGACCAGGACGCGGCCGCTTGGGCGGAAATCCTGCGGATCAATCTGATCGGGCCGTTCCTGGCAGTGAAATATGCCGCTCCACACATCAAGGCGCGCGGCGGCGGTTCGATCATCGCCACCGCCTCGGTCGCAGGCCTTCGCGCTGGCGCCGGCGGACCGGCCTATTCGGCTTCGAAGGCCGGGGTCATCAACCTCGTGAAGGTCGCCGCAACCCAGCTTGCCGGTTCCAACGTCCGGATGAACGCCATTTGCCCTGGGCTGATCGAGACGGGAATGACGCAATTCATGTTCGACCGCGCCCGGGCAAAAGGGCAGGATGCCCAGATCGGCCACCTCAACCCGCTGAAGCGCGGCGGCCAGCCGCTGGAGATCGCTAAGGCGGCACTGTTCCTCGCCTCCGAAGAGTCGAGCTATGTTAACGGACAGGCCATCGTCGTAGATGGCGGCTTGAGCGCATCGCACCCATTCAACCACCAAAGTTACGGACGGACCTCCACATGACCGACGTCATCGACAAACCCGCCACCAGCCCCATTTCGACCAGCCGTCATGGCGACGTGTTGATTGTCAAATCTAACAATCCCCCGGTCAACGCGCTTGGCGCAGCCGTTCGCCAGGGCCTGGTCGCGGCGATCGAGGAAGCCGAAGCCGATGACGCGGTGAAGGCCGTGGTGATCACCTGCGAAGGCCAGACCTTCTTCGCCGGCGCCGACATTACGGAATTCGGAAAGCCGCCGGTCATGCCGTGGCTTCCGACCGTCGTCGACACCATCGAAAATTGCTCGAAACCGGTCGTCGCGGCGATTCACGGCACGGCGCTGGGCGGCGGGCTCGAGGTCGCGCTTGGTTGTCACTATCGCGTGGCGGTTCCGAGCGCGAAGCTCGGCGTTCCAGAAGTGAAACTCGGTCTGCTTCCGGGCGCAGGCGGGACCCAGCGGCTGCCGCGCGTCGCCGGCGTTCCCAAGGCCTTGGAGATGTCGACCACGGGAAAGATGATCTCGGCGAACCAGGCCCGCGACGTCGGGCTGGTCGACCGGATCGTAGAGGGCGACCTCATTCCCCATGCCGTCGCTTACGCTGAAGAGGTGAGGGACATCCGCCCGCTGCCCAAATCGTCGGAGCGCGACGAAAAGCTCCAGGAAGCCCGCGACAACCCCGGCCTGTTCGACGAATTTCGCAAGGCCAACGCCCGCAAATTTCGCGGGTTCGAGGCGCCCGAAGCCAACATCCAGTGCATCGAGGCCGCGGTCACAAAGCCGTTCGCGGAGGGCGTGATCGTCGAGCGCACCAAGTTCATGGAACTGATGGGCGGCACGCAGGCCAAGGCCCAGCAATATTTCTTCTTCTCGGAACGAAAGGCCGCCAAGATCGACGGCATCTCCGAGGACGTGAAGCCGCGTACGATCAGGAAGGTCGGCGTGATCGGCGCGGGCACCATGGGCGGCGGCATCTCCATGAACTTCCTGTCCGCTGGGATCCCGGTGACCATCTACGAGATGAACCAGGAAGCGCTCGACCGCGGCACCGGGATCATGCGCAAGAATTACGAGGCGACCGCCGCCAAGGGCCGGATCAGCGGCGACCAGGTGGAGCAGGCCATGGGGCTCCTCACGCCGACGCTCGATTTCGAAGCTCTGGCCGATTGCGACCTTATCATTGAGGCCGTGTTCGAGCAGATGGAGATCAAGAAGGACATCTTCACCCGCCTCGACAAGACGGTGAAGCAGGGCGCGATCCTGGCCAGCAATACGTCTTATCTCAACATCGACGAGATCGCCGCGGTGACCTCGCGGCCGCAGGACGTCGTCGGCCTTCACTTCTTCTCGCCCGCCAACGTGATGAAGCTGCTGGAGGTCGTTCGCGGCGCGAAGACTGCGGACGACGTGCTGGTCACGGCGATGCAGCTTGCGAAGAAGATCGGCAAGGTCGCCGTCGTCGCGGGCGTCTGCCACGGCTTCATCGGCAATCGCATGCTGATGCCGCGCCAGGTCGAGGCGACGAAGCTGCTGCTGGAAGGTGCAATGCCGGAGCAGGTCGATCGAGTCCACGTCGAATTCGGGATGCCGATGGGCCCGTTCCAGATGGCCGATCTGGCCGGCGTCGATATCGGCTGGCATCGCGACCCGAATCGGATTGAGAATGTTCGCGATGCGCTGTGCGCAATGGATCGCTGGGGCCAGAAGAAGGGCGCAGGCTTCTACGACTATGACGACAAGCGCCGGCCGTCGCCATCGCCGGTCGTTCAAAAGGTGATCGAGGATTTCGCCGCCAAGCAAGGCGTCGAGCGGCGCGAGATTTCGGACGAGGAAATCGTTCAGCGCACGCTCTACACAATGGTCAACGAGGGCGCGAAAATCCTTGAGGAAGGCATGGCCCAGCGTGCATCCGACATCGACGTAGTGTGGGTCTATGGCTACGGCTGGCCGGTCTATCGCGGCGGTCCCATGTTCTGGGCTGATACCGAAGGGCTTCAAAAGATCGTTGACGGCCTCAAGGCCCAGGAAGCGCGTATGGGAAGTGACTTCAGTTTCTCGCAATTGCTTCTGGACAAAGCACAAAAAGGTGAGAAGTTTACCCGCTGACGGGGCGCCACACGGCCCTGTCGGGGGCTTGTCGATGGCGAACCGCGCGTTGCGTGATGCGGAACTGCGAATCCTGAACGCGCCTTTCGAGGACCGCGGCTGGGAGCGGGCTATCGAAGCGATCGCGGAGGCCACCGGCAGTCACGCCGCGCAATTGCTTGGCATCGGCGGGCCGATGCTCATCCCGCTCAACGTTTTCGTCGGAGCGCCTGCGAGCTATCGCCATTATATCGAGAGCGCGCATTTGCACGGGCCCTGCAACTGGCGCGTGGGATCAACGACCGTGCCGATGGCGATCCAGCATGAAGAACATTACCAGGCTTACCGGCTGACGCATCAGACATCCGACTATGACGACGCGGCAAGTGAAATGGACATTCCGTTCGGCTGCCAGTCGGCGATCGTGCTTGACCAGAACAATCTGATCGGCCTGGCCTTGCTCCGGGGGCGGCGTGACGGCCCTTGCGATGCAGAGGTTCTGGAGCGCTTTGCCCATTTGCGTCACCAGATGGGACGTGCCGTCCAGATGCAGATTGCGCTGGACGGGGAGGCGTCGCAGCTAATGATCGGTAACCTCGATACGCTTCACGGGGCGACGGTCCTGCTGGACCGTCACGGCTGCATCGCCGCGCTCACTCCGGCTGCCGAAACGATGTTCGCGGATGACCGGCCACTTCGATTGAGCGGGATTTCGGTCGCACTTCAGGACCGTGGGGAAAATGCGCGTCTAGCCGCGAGCCTCGCGCGAATGCTCCGGAATGAGGTGACGGGCGGGGTCGAACAAATCCGGATCGGGCGATCCGCGCAGTATCCGAAAGGGCAGTGGCGGCTGTTCGTCACGCGCCTGCCCCAGCGCGACGATCACGGCCTCGGCTTCGAACCCCACATCGCGCTGACCATCAAGGCCGCGGGCTGATCCGCGTCATCGCTTGCATTCCCGCGTCACTTCCGCACAAATCGACTGACTAGAACAAGGGAGCCAATGCGATGAGCGATTATATGGTTTCGGAATCCAGTGGCCCGGCCGCAATCCGCTATCGCTCGACGGTGGTGTGGATCCACTGGATCACCGCTACCCTGCTGATCGCCCAAGTCGTGCTGGGCTTTTATTTCAGCGATCTGCCACGCGGGCCGGATCGGATGGAGGTGTTCGCCTGGCACAAGACGCTTGGCGCAATCATCCTTCTCCTGGCCTTTGCCCGCCTTGGCGTTCGCCTGGTCAACCCCCCGCCTCCTTACCCGCAGGACTTCCCGCGCTGGGAGCGGGCAATGGCCGTCTGGAATCACCGGATATTTTATATTCTGCTGATCGCCCTGCCGCTGACGGGGCTGCTTGCGGTGTCCGGTCGCGCCGAAGACGACTGGGTGGCGCTCAAGTTCGGCCTCGCTCTACCGGCCATTCCGGGTGTGCCCAAAGAAAATGAATTCGGCGACGTCCATGAAGTGCTGGTGTTCATCACTATAGGCCTGCTTGTCCTGCATGTTGGAGCGGCTCTCAAAAACCAGTTCGCCGATCGCGGGCCGGTGGCGAGCCGTATGCCGCCTTTCCGAGCGTCCCGCCCGGCAGGCCCGCCGACGGAGCATTAGAAGATCGAATATTTGCGGCGGTGCAAACTTGCGGACCGTGAAATCCTTGCTAGGCTAACCGGCCATGTGGGCATCATCATCCCCAGTCCGTCTCGCGGAGCGATTCGCGAGTCTGGTTGAACAGCTTGGCGGCGATGCGGTTGCGGCTCGGGCCTTGGGTCAGCAGCGAGACTTGCTGGAAGCGGTACGGACGAACGCGCCCGCGACCTTGAAGCAGGTCGCAGCTCGGGTTGGGCGCGGCGAGCCCGCCGTCAGCCGCGCGATCGATGTTGTGGTCCGTTCGGGCCTGGTGGACCGCAGTGCCGATCCCAACAACCGCCGCCGCCTGGCCCTCCGGCTAACGGAAGCCGGGCAGCAGTTTTTGGAGCAGCCCCCACCGGCAAATCGCGGCTTGGAGAACCGTCTCGCCAAGCTGGCGCAAAGTGAGCTTCGCGCGCTTGAGCGCGGTATCGAAATACTGGAGCGGCTCCCGAAATAACCGGATCAGGCGTTGCCGCGGCGACGGCGGGTCTCCCATCCCTTCTTTGCGGCGGCGCTTCGGCTGCGGCTGCGGCCGGAGCCGTCGTTCTTGCCGCCCTTGTCCTGTGCGTTGACCGTCCGCCACGCGCGTTCTTCGGCTTCCTTCTTGGAAACACCTTTCTCGCGGTAACCTTCGGCGATGTGGTCGGCTTTGCGTTCCTGCTTGGCTGTGTACGCGCCCTTCGGCATCGAACTTCTCCTTACTGCCCCGTCAAAACGTGCGAGCTTTCAATTCGATGCCATTGCCGCAACGCAGCAATTCCTGTAGGGGCGCGCCAACTTTAAATCACGGAAATCGATATGACCCTGCGTAACGTCGCCATCATCGCGCACGTCGATCATGGCAAGACGACCCTCGTCGACCAGCTATTCCGCCAATCCGGCACCTTCCGCGACAACCAGCGCGTCGAGGAGCGGGCGATGGACTCGAACGACCTCGAAAAAGAGCGCGGGATCACCATTCTCGCGAAGTGCACGTCGGTCGAGTGGCAGGGAACCCACATCAACATCGTCGATACGCCTGGGCACGCCGACTTCGGCGCCGAGGTGGAGCGGATCTTGTCGATGGTCGACGGTGTGATCCTGCTGGTCGACGCGGCCGAGGGGCCGATGCCGCAGACCAAGTTCGTCACCGGCAAGGCGCTTGGCCTCGGCCTTAAGCCGATCGTCGTCGTCAACAAGATCGATCGGCCGGACGCCCGTCCGGCCGAGGTGCTGGACGAGGTCTTCGAGCTGTTCCTCAACCTGGACGCGAACGACGAGCAGCTCGACTTCCCGACACTCTACGCCTCGGGCCGGGCCGGATATGCCGGACGCGAGGACAGCGTTCGCGAGGGCGATCTCACGCCTTTGTTCGAAACCATCGTCAGCCATGTTCCAGAGCCGGGCCTGCCGAGGGATGGCGAGTTCAAGATGCTCGCAACCCTGCTCGATCGGGACGCCTTCCTTGGCCGGATCCTGACGGGGCGGATCGAGAGCGGCACGCTCAACATCAACGATCCCATTCGGGCGATGGACGTCAACGGCCAGGTCGTCGAGGACGGACGAGTCAGCAAGCTGTTCGCATTCCAGGGCCTGGAGCGGGTGCCGGTCGAAACCGCCGGCGCCGGAGACATCGTCGCCATTGCCGGCCTTGTGAAGGCCACCGTTTCCAACACGATCGGCACGCCGCAGATTGCCGAGCCGCTTCATGCGCGCGAGATCGATCCGCCGACGCTCAGCATGACCTTCGCGGTTAACGATAGCCCATTCGCTGGCAAGGATGGCGACAAGGTTCAGAGCCGCGTGATCCGCGACCGCCTGATCCGCGAGGCCGAGGGCAATGTCGCGATCCGGGTCACCGAGACGCAGGGGGCGAGGCCTATGAAGTGGCCGGCCGCGGCGAGCTCCAGCTTGGCGTGCTGATCGAAACGCTTCGCCGCGAAGGCTTCGAACTCGGCATCTCGCGTCCACGCGTGCTGTTCCGCGATGGCCCGGGCGGCCGCGAGGAGCCGTACGAAACGGTCGTCGTCGACGTCGACGAGGAATTTTCAGGCACGGTCATCGACAAGATGGCGATGCGCAAGGCGGAGATGACCGACATGCGCCCGTCGGGCGGCGGCAAGACCCGTTTGACCTTCTCGGCGCCGTCGCGCGGCCTCATCGGCTATCACGGCGAGTTCCTGTCCGACACGCGCGGCACCGGGATCATGAACCGATTGTTCGAGAAGTACGGACCGTACAAGGGCAAGATCGAAGGCCGCCAGAACGGCGTGCTTATCTCGATGGAGCAGGGCGCCGCCGTCGCTTATGCGCTCAACGCGCTGGAAGATCGGGGCATCCTGTTCGTTTCGCCGGGCGAGATGCTCTACGAAGGCATGGTCATCGGGGAGAATGCCAAGCCGCAGGACCTCGAGGTCAATCCGTTGAAGTCCAAGCAGCTGACCAACTTCCGCGCCAGCGGCAAGGATGAAGGCATCCGTCTCACCCCGCCGAAGCGGATGAGCCTGGAGCAGGCGATCGCCTACATCCAGGATGACGAGCTGGTGGAAGTCACCCCGAAGGCGATCCGCATTCGCAAGCGCTTCCTCGACCCGCACGAGCGGAAGCGCGAGGCGCGCAAGCTCGAAGCGGCGTAACCTGCCTGCAACAGGGACCGGCCAAATAACGATAACAGTATAACGTTTGTCGATTTGATTGAATTTCCGGCTTGCAATTGTTTCGCCGCATCGCTTCCTAGCCCGCAGTGGTCCGCCATGCTCGGTGGAGACCACTTTTGTATTGCCGGCCCATCCCGGGTCGGCGAGTAAAAAGGGCACTACTTTCATGCATATCTCAACTCGTCGCGCTCTGTTTGCGAGCGCGATCACCGGTGCGACTCTGGTTGTCGCTTCGCCGGCTCAGGCTGCGTGCACCGTTACCCCGGCCGGAACGCCGGTCGCAGGAACGGTCGTCTGCGCAACCACCACCACCACCGATACGACTTATGCGGGCGTGAGCCCCGCGGTCGACCGCAATTACAATGTCGATACCTCGACGACCGCCTTCACTGGCACGGTCTCGACTGGCGCGATCGTTGACGGCTATGGCCTCGCCTTCACTAATACGGTGGGCGGCACGAACGCGCTGAACGTCGTTAACAATGGCAGCATCTCGGCCACGTCGCCGACGGCAGGCGGCAACGGCGCGCTGTCAATCTCGTCGATCGGCTCAACGGTGACCTATTCCGGCGCCGGCAGCATTACGAACCTTGGTGCCGGCAACGGTCTCGATGTCAATCTGAGTGGAACGGCCACGTTTACAGGTACCGTGGGCGGCAACGTGACCTCAGGCACCGGTATCTATCCCAGCGGGATCGGCATTTCGGTTGATCATAACGGCACGGTAGGCAACGTCGCCGTGACCACCGTTGCCGGCACGACGATCCGCGCAGATTATACTGCAATCGGAGTAGTTGGTTCTAACCCGGCTTATACGGGCAACCTTGGGGTCACTAACAACTCGACGATTGCGAGCCTGACCGGAGCTCTGGGGACGCTCGATGTCGGCATCTTTGTCAATCAGTTCGGCCTGGGGTCCGCGACGATTGTCAATAACGGTGCCGTCGGAAGTGCGACAGATCGAGTTGCCGTTCGAGGCATCGAAGCGTTCCTGAGCAATGCCGCATCGGCAGCTCCGGTGAGTGTGACCGGGACGGGCGCGATCTCCAGCGCAGGCACTGGCATCTTTGTGTTCAATAATGGCACCGGGACGACAACGGTCAATTACACCGGGGCTGTGGACACAACCGGCACGCGTGGCGTGGACGTGCTAGGCGCGACCGGAGCTACTAGCGTTACCCTCGGTGCCGTTTCGGCCGCTGGTGACGCCGTAGTGGTGAATTCGACTGGTTCGCAAACGGTTGTCCTGAATGGGGTTACGACCGGCACGAACGCCGGGCTCGTTTCCACCGCCAGTGCCGCCCGGACCATCACGGTCGGAACTGCCGGTAACGTAACCGGCGGCAATGTTGCGATCCAGCTTCAAGGTACGGGCGCCACGACTCTGAACAACAATGGCATCATTGGCGCTGCGTCGACTGGACTTGCGCTCAGCAACACTGACACTGGTGCAGTGACGCTCAACAACGGCTCGGCAACCAACCATACGGCAGTCCTCAACGGCCGACTGACGCTCAATGCGGGCGCCGATACTGTCACGAACGCCGCGATCTGGAACACCCAGGGTGTCACCGATTTCGGTGCGGGCGCTGACGTGTTCAACAACACGACCGGCGGTGTCCTGAACATTCTCGGGAACACGACATTCGCGGGTCTCGAGACGTTCACCCAGACGGGCCGAATCAACTTTTCGGCTGGTACGACGCTGACCGGCCCGGCGATTGCCTTCGTCAACGGTCCGGGAAGCTTCATCGACACGACCGGCAATGCGACCATCGCTGGCTTCACGTCGATGTCGAACAGCGGCACGATCGATCTCGCCGCGGGCACCTTCACGGTCCCGGCCGGCGTGTTCACCAACACGACCAGCGGCGTTATCGTTGCCGACGAAGGCGCGACGACGATCACCGGCCAGACGAGCCTGGTCAACGCCGGCGTCATCGACCTGCTGGATGGTGCGGTTGGCGACACGCTGACCATCAACAGCGCCTACAGCGGCACCGGCCGCCTCCAGATCGACGTCAGCGGCACGACGGCCGACCTGCTCGTCATCAACGGCAACGTCAGCGGCCAGACGGTCGTCGATGTGAACACCGTCGGTCTCGGCGTGTTCGATCCGGACGGAATCCAATTCGTTGACGTCACCGGAGCGTTCACCAGTGCCCCGGGCTCGTTCGTCATCGGCGAAGAATCCGCTAACCCGCTGATCGACTTCGACGTCGAGCAGCGTGGGCAGGACTTCTTCCTCGTCACCTTGCTCGATCCGGAAAACGCCTTCGTTCCGCTCGCTGCCACCGGTCTCGTCCGTGAGATGTGGTATCAGAGCGCGGACGAGGTGTTCGCCAACACGCTCGCTCCGTCCGACAAGGCCGGCCTGAGCGTTTGGGGCAACATCTACGGCGGTCAGCGTCACACCGGAACGACCAATAGCCAGACGGTCAACGGCGTTCAGTACGATGCCGACAACAACATCGAGTTGAACCGCTTCGGCGTTCAAGCCGGTGTCGGCTACGGCTTCGGACTGGCCCGTGTCGGCGTCACCGTCGGCTACGAGAATGCACAGGGCGAAGGCGATGGCGAGTTCGACGGCAAGGGCTTCAACATCGGCCTTTACGGTCAGTACGGCGGCCTCACCGGTCTCCATGCCGAGGCGCTGTTCAAGTACGACAGCTATGACGTTGAGTTCGACGGCCTGTTCGACGGCAATGACGTCGACGGCGACAGCACCGGCTTCGATATCGCCGGTGGTTATCGCTTCGCGGTCGGAATCGTGCCGTCGCTCGATATCCACGCTGGCCTCAGCCACGTGTGGAGCGATCTCGACGACGTCGCGGCCTTTGGCTTCGGCTACGAGTTCGACAAGCTGACCTCGACCCGCGGCCGCCTCGGCGTTCGTGGCAACTTCGGCGGCCTGTACAACCCGTACCTCGGCGCCACCGTTTATCGCGAGTTCGAAGGCGACGCCGATCTCACGATCACCAACGGTGCTTTCGCTTCGGACCTCGGTTCGCGCGGCAAGGGCACCTGGGCCCGCCTCGAAGGCGGTCTTGGTGGCGGAAGCGGCACCTACGGCCTGAACCTGGCCGGCTGGGTCGACGTCGGCGACACCCGTGGGCTTGGCATTCGCGCCGGCTTCCGCTTCTAAGCGGTAGCGCTCACAGAAAAAGGGCGGCGCCGGAGCGATCCGGCGCCGCTTTTTTATGCGCCGAAAAACGCGTTGGAATTCAGGCGCAGCCCTCGACCAGCTCGATGCTGTCGTTGCCGGCGTGGATGGTCTCGATACGGCGCCTGGCGTCAGTCTCGAAGCGAACCCCTCGCTTCTTCGCGACGATCCAATAGGTGAGATATTCGGCCGGTAGCCCCAGATAATAATGCGGCTCGGCCTTCAGGCCCTTCGAATATGCCTTGCGGACGGCGTCTGCGCTTGCGCCGATCCCCAGCCCGCGCGGCGTGGTTACCTTGCTGTTCTCACCGATCGAGATTCGGGTAAGCTTTCCTTCCTGGAACATGAACCACATGCCAGGATGCCTTTCCGAGATCTTCTCGACGCAGGTATCTTCATCCTCGATCGGCTCGCCTTCGAGCGTGGTTCCGAGCGCCCTAGCCACTGCGACCTGGCTCATGCCGATTCGCACCTCGCCCCAGCCGTCCGGGGTCAGGTGCGGAAGCGCAGCAGAAGCGAGCAGAAGAGCGATCATCAGGTCCGGCTCATCTCCAGCAGGATTTTCCACTCTTCGGCCCGCACCGGGGTCACGGAAAGCCGCGACTGGCGGAGCATTTCGAGCGCGGCGAGCTTCGGCTCTCCCTTAATCGCCGTCAAGCTGACGGGGCGTGCAAGCTTCTCGCGAGGCTCGACGCGAACGCTGGCCCACTGGCCGTCCGCGCCATCGGGTTTCCACGCCCGGGTGATCTCCATGATCCCGACCGCCGCCTTTTCCTTGTTGGAGTGGTAGAAGATCGCAAGGTCGCCGACTTGCATCTCTTTCAGGAAGTTGCGCGCGGTGTAGTTGCGGACGCCGTCCCACTCCGTTCCGCAGTCGCGAACAAGCTCATCCCAGCCGTAAACATCGGGCTCCGAGCGCATCAGCCAGAATGCCATCTTCAAAATCCCCTCTGATAACAGAATATTCTTTGTTCCCAACGTGTTGCGCATTTCGTCCGGTGAGAGGCTCGACTCGTCCTGACTCCGCTTGCAACAATGTCAGCACCGTCTATTTGCAGCGCAGCAAATTTGAAAGCGAGCGGACCACGAGAGCGCCTTGTCGCCGGGTCCCAGGGCAAGACGGACAGACTGAAAATCAGGGCGGCGCGCCATTCGGGTGCGCGGATTGATCTTGACGGACAGCTGACCGCCAATGCGGGAATAAGGATTGTTCAGTAAGTTGGGTAACCGCGGCGTCGCCGCGGTCGCAGCACTCTGTTTTACGCTGGTGGGTGGATCGACCGAGGCCTTCGGTCAGGACCAGGCTGCCGGCACAACGACCGCCAAGCTGGTTCCTGCGATCGCCAGCACGGCTCCGACAGCTCCGGCCGCTATCGCGCCGGTGACGTTCGGTAACGCGGTCAATGGCTCGATTGGCGCCATCGCTCGCGAAGCCACCTCTCTCTACAACAACGGTTGGCCGCTTTACGCGCTCGTTGATCGCTACGCAGCCGGCGCGCCGCTAGACGAAGAAGCCAATTGCATGGCCGTTGCGGTTTATCACGAGGCGCGGGGCGAAACCCTTGCCGGCCAGCTCGCCGTGGCGCGGGTCATCATCAATCGTGCCGCCTCCGGCAAATATCCGTCGAGCTGGTGCGGCGTGGTGAAGCAGCCGTGGCAATTCTCCTTCGTCAACCCGCGCACGGGAACGATGCCGAGCGTGGACCATGCCTCCGCCGCGTGGCGCAAGGCCCAAGGCGTAACCCGCCTTGCGATGGCGAACGTGGTCCCGAGCCTGTCGAACGACGTCCTCTGGTATCACGCTGACTACGTCGCACCGTCGTGGGGCCGCCGCCTCAGCCGGGCAAACAAGATCGGCACTCACATCTTTTATCGCTCATAAGCGCGGCTCGTCGCGCGCGGGAATCGCTTCGTCGTAAACTTGCTAACCACGGGATTCGCACGCGACTCTCAATCACGCAGCATCCCCTTCCAGCGGCTCGATTTTTTCGGCCCTAGGGGAGGCGGCAGGTGCTCAAAATCCTGATTGTCGAAGACGATACCCAGTTGGCGACCACGCTGAAGTATCTTGTAGAAGACAATCCGCGATACCGCGTCGTTGCCCGGGCGGACGACTTGGACGGCGCGGTCTCGGCCGCCGAAGAGCATGACCCCGATCTGGCGCTGGTCGACCTTCAACTAGCCAGGGGCTCCACAGGTTTTTCGGTCGCGGTCCGGCTCGGCGACTATGACATTCCCTGCCTATTCGTGACCGGCAAGGCCCCGCCTTCCCGATGCCGGACCTGGCGCTTGGTTGTCTTCTGAAACCCTTCACCGCGGAAGACGTGCATCGTAGCCTGGCGATGGCCGAGGACGTGATGCGCGGCCGCGAGACGCTTCGCCCGAAACTGCCGCCGAACCTACTGATCTATGACGGCATGGAGGACCATGCGGCTGAAACCGCCGCAGCCGCGCAGCCCGGTTTCATTCCGTCCAGGCGATCGCTGAAGACTCGCCTCGAGCATTGGATCGCGGGCACCCAGCTGCACCACGGTTAGGCCACTGGTCTAAAGCGTCATAACCCCGCGCCGCGGAGTGCGCTCCGCCCACGTCGTTTCGCTCAACGGCGCGCCTGCTCCGATCAGCGCCTGGCGGCGACCGCTGATCGTCGCGCTCAGCTGGATTGCTTCCCACGCGCCAAGCTTCTGAATCACCGGGTGGCCAAGTACGCGAGAGACGAACGCTGCCGATACAGGCCAACGCTCCGGGTCGATCGAATAGCCGGCGTAGGCCGCATTCTGGAAAAAGGTTGCGACGGCAATGTCGGCGACGCCGATCTCCCCGAATATCCAGCCTTCGCTGGGAAGGATCGTCTCAAGATGGTCGAGAGCATGCGGAAGACCATTTTCGATTGTGTCGCGAACGCGCTCCTCGTCGGCAGGTTCGTCCCAAACCATCCGCCGGACGAAGCGCTGATAAAACAAGCCCCAGACGGTCAGTTCGCCGAGCCGCGAATCCGCATATTCCTCGATCCATCGAGCGCGGGCCCGGGCGGCCGCATCGCCCGGATAGAGCGCATGACCGCCGCGGGTTTCATCAAGGTAGGCGCAGATGATGCTGCTGTCGTTCACGACCGTATCGCCGTCGATCAGCACCGGGATTCGGCGAAGCGGGCTCAGCCTTTGAAACTCGTCATTTCCGAAGAATGGCGTGATCGGATCGACCCGGTAAGCGATATTCTTGAGTTCCAGGGCGGCCAGAACCTTGCGGACGTACGGACTTACGAAGCTGCCTATGACGGTTAGCGGAGCATCGTTGGGCATGGTTCGCAACTACCGCACCAATGTGCCTGACGCCAATTGACTTTAATTGAGAAAACCCTAAATTAGAAGAAACTAATAAAACGGGTTCGTCAATGTCGCCAGAGTTCGTCGGCCAAGCAGCGCAGGCCGCAACTGTCATGAAAGCCATGGCGCACGAAGGGCGCCTGCGGGTGCTCTGTTACCTGTCGGAAGCGGGTGAGCTCTCGGCCGGCGAGCTCACTCATCGTGTCGGGCTTAGCCAATCCGCGCTTTCGCAACACCTATCCCTACTGCGCGCGGAAGGTTTGGTTGCGACGCGGAAAGAAGCGCAGTCGGTGCACTACCGGATTGCGGACCCGAAGATTCGCGCCCTTCTTTCTGCGCTTCACGATATCTATTGCCCCGACTTTGTCGTTGGCCAACCCGCGGAGAGCCATTGTGAGCGATGACGTCCTTGCCCAGGCAATCGAGCAGGTTAACGCCGTGCTTCGCGGCGAAATGCGGGCACCGCAGGTCAAAGGATTCTTTGACGAGGCGACGTTCACGGTCAGCTATGTCGTCAGCGATTCCCAGACCGCCAAGGCGGCGATCATCGACAGCGTCTGGGATTTTGACCAGCCATCGGGGCGGACAAGCTTCGATTCCGCCGACGAGATCATCCGCCACGTCGAAGCGCAAGGCCTCAGCGTCGAGTGGATCCTCGAAACGCACGCTCATGCCGACCATTTGTCGGCCGCACCCTATCTTCAGGAAAAACTCGGCGGGAAGATCGCGATAGGCCGCGAGATCCAGACCGTTCAAGGCGTTTTTGGCAAGATCTTCAACGAAGGCACGCAGTTCGCTCGTGACGGGTCCCAATTCGATCGCCTGCTGGAAGATGGCGATGTTCTGATGGTTGGGGAAATCCCGCTGATCGCCCTTCATGTGCCCGGCCACACGCCGGCCGACATGGCGTACCTGCTGGGCGATGCGCTCTTCACGGGCGATACGATGTTCATGCCCGACTATGGTACGGCGCGGGTCGACTTTCCGGGCGGGGATGCGCGCCAGCTTTACAAGAGCATCCGGCGGCTGATGCGGCTCCCAAACGAGACGCGCGTGTTCCTGTGCCACGACTACAAGGCGCCGAACCGTACCGAATTCGTATGGGAAACGACCATGCTCGCGGAGCGCACCGGGAACGTACACATTCATGAAGGCGTCGGCGAGGATGATTTCGTGGCAATGCGCATCCAGCGTGATTCGACGCTCGAAATGCCCAAGCTGATCCTGCCGTCTATACAGGTGAACATGCGCGCAGGCCATTTGCCGGAGCCAGAGGACAATGGCGTGAGCTACCTCAAACTTCCGCTGAATTCGCTATGATCTTGAGCGGGTTCCCCGATGCCGCTCCAGTAAGCGGACTGATTGGCGGATTGGTCATCGGGCTCGCGGGCGCGCTCATGCTTCTCGGTGCCGGACGCATCGCTGGCGTCTCCGGAATCGCAGCGCGGGCCTTGGCCTTGCGAGCGGCAACATGTCCCGATCATCGGCTTGGATGTTCCTGGTCGGACTGCCGCTCGGAGCCTTGCTGGTCGCTGCGCTGAGGGGAGTAGGCGACATTCAATATATCCCGCTTCCGGGGTCCTTGTAGCCGGTTTTCTGGTCGGCTTCGGTACCCGTCTCGGCAGTGGCTGCACCAGCGGCCACGGGGTGTGCGGGGTCAGCCGATTTTCGCAGCGCTCGCTGGTCGCCACGGCAACGTTCATGGTGTCGGGAATCGCGACGATCGCCCTGCTTCGCCTGGCGGGAGCAAGCTGGTGAGCATGATCCGCCGTCTTTTGCCGCCGCTGGCTTCCGGGACAATCTTCGGGGCCGGTTTGACCATCGGCGGAATGACCGACCCCGCCCGAGTACGAGGCTTCCTCGATGTCTTCGGGAATGGGACCCGACCCTCGCCTTCGTCATGAGCGGTGCGCTCCTCGTCATGGCCATCGCCTGGCGCTTCCAGCGCCGCATGCAGCGACCGCTGTTCGCGGAACGATTCAGCCTGCCGGATCGGCAGGACCTCGACCCCAGGCTGGTCGCGGGCGCCACATTGTTCGGTATCGGCTGGGGACTAGCGGGGATCTGTCCCGGTCCGGCGGTGGCCTCCCTTACGCTTGTGCCGGTGAAAGTGCTGCCGTTCCTCGCCGCGATGATCGCCGGAATGGCGCTTTACCGCGCGACATTCGACCGCAAGGCCAGCTGAATGGACCTGGTCCAGACCATTCTCGCCGCCCTGTCGGGGGCGCTGGTCGGCTTTTCGTTGTCGCTTGTCGGCGGCGGCGGATCCATCCTGGCGGTACCCTTGATGGTCTATCTGGTCGGGGTGCCCCAGCCGCACGTTGCGATCGGCACGAGCGCCCTGGCAGTGGCCGCGAATGCCGCGCTCGGATTGTTCAACCATGCACGCGCGGGCCACGTGAAATGGCGTTGCGGACTGCTTTTCGCGGCCGCCGGAATCGCAGGGGCGTTCGCGGGGTCCACGGCGGGAAAGGCGTTCGACGGGCAGAAACTGCTTTTCCTGTTCGCGCTTGTGATGATCGCCGTCGGCATCTTGATGCTGCGCCGTCGCGGGAGCGCGGGCAACGGGGACGTCAGGCTTGGCCGCGAGAATGCCGGGAAACTCAGCATCTACGGCCTTGGAGCGGGGGCATTCTCCGGTTTTTTCGGGATCGGCGGCGGCTTCCTGATCGTTCCGGGCTTGATCGCGGCGACCGACATGGCGATGATCAATGCGGTCGGGACGAGCCTGGTCGCGGTGACCAGCTTCGGACTGACGACGTCGCTTAATTATGCGGCGTCCGGCCTGATCAACTGGGCATTGGCGGGTGTTTTCGTGGCCGGCGGCCTGCTTGGCAGCACCGGAGGACTGAGGCTTGCGAAACGATTATCCGCGGCCGGTACCCTGTCGAAGGTCTTCGCCGGTCTGATCTTCGCCGTTGCGGCCTACATGCTCTGGAAGAGCGGAAGCGCAGCGTTCGGCTGAGAAGGCTGGATGCCCGACGTGGATTCGAACCACGATTGACGGAGTCAGAGTCCGTAGTCTTACCATTAGACGATCGGGCATTGCTGTCGGCGCGCGGAATAAGAAGCGCGCCTGTCGCTGTCAACGGCGGCACCCCATTCATCCATCGGTTGCGCGACGGGGCTAATCTGAATTAAGCTCGGACCAAGTCAGTCGCGGAGCCGAACCGGCACCGGGGCGAAGGATAGAATGGAATTTCACGGTTATGGCGCAAGATGTCGCCGCCTCGCCCCCACTCCCGAAGCAAGGGAGTCCGGTGGCACCGCCACCACGCTTCCAGAGGCGTAGCGGCAATCGCCACACCTATGGCGCCATTGATCTCGGTACAAACAATTGCCGGCTTCTCGTCGCGCGGCCGAACAACGACGGTTTCACCGTTGTCGATGCCTTCTCGCGAATCGTCCGGTTGGGCGAGGGGCTGAGTACGACCGGGCGGCTCAGCGAGCAGGCCATGGACAGGGCGGTCGGAGCCCTTTCCGTTTGCGCAGACAAATTGCGGCGGAGGCACGTTTCCCTTTCCCGATCGGTCGCAACCGAAGCTTGCCGCCGCGCTGCCAATGGGCGCGAGTTCGCCGAGAGGGTGCGCCGAGAGACCGGAATTGCGATGGAGATCATCTCGCCGCAGGAGGAGGCCCGGCTCGCGGTTCTCGGCTGTCACAAGCTGCTCGAGCCGGGCGACGGGCCAGCGCTGATCTTCGATATCGGCGGCGGATCGACCGAACTGGTCCTAGTCGAACCGGGCGAGGAGGATCTTCCTCCGCGAATCCGCGCCTGGTGGTCGGCCCCGTGGGGCGTCGTGTCGCTAACGGAAAGCGAGGGCCGCGGTGCGATCGACGGCGATAATCGGCTTGAGGCCTACGCGCGCATGAAGGCACGCGCCAGCGACAGCTTCTCGCGCTTCGCTGAGATCCTGCCGTCGAAGAAGAAGGGCATCCGCCTGCTCGGAACGTCGGGCACGGTGACGACGCTGGCCAGCGTGCACCTTGCGCTGCCGAGCTACGACCGGCGAGCCGTCGACGGGCTGCACGTCCCGATCGACGACATGCGACGAATATCGATTATGATTGCCGAAATGGACTTTGGGGGGCGGTCCAGCTTGCCCTGCATCGGCACGGAAAGGGCGGACCTGGTCGTCGCCGGTTGCGCAATCCTGGAGGCGATCCTCGACATCTGGCCGGCCGACCGCCTCGGCGTGGCCGACCGCGGCATTCGCGAAGGGATCCTGCGTTCGCTGATGGCAAACGACGGCCATCTGGTATGAGCCGCGCTGGAGGCGGGCCGAAAACCCGCGTCAAGACCGCAAAGGGCCGCAAGGTCAGCTCGACCCGCTGGCTCGAGCGGCAACTCAACGACCCTTATGTGAAGCGCGCCAAGGCGGAAGGCTATCGCAGCCGGGCGGCCTACAAGCTCCTCGAGCTCGATGAGCGGTTCAACCTCCTGAAGGGCGTCCGCGCTGTCGTCGATCTTGGCATCGCGCCCGGCGGCTGGAGCCAGGTCGTGCGCCGCAAGTCGCCCAAGGCGGCGGTGGCGGGCATTGACCTGCTGCCGACCGACCCCATCGACGGCGTCGCGATCCTGCAGATGGATTTCATGGACGAAGACGCGCCAGCGCGGCTTCAGGAAGCGCTCGGCAAGCCCAAGGCCGACCTGGTAATGAGCGACATGGCCGCAAATACCGTCGGCCACCCGCAAACCGACCATCTGCGAACCATGGCTTTGGTCGAAGCAGGGCTGGAATTCGCCAAGGAAATCCTGGAACCCGGCGGTGCCTATGTCGCGAAGGTTCTGGCGGGTGGTGCCGACAATGCGCTGGTTGCGCAGTTGAAGCGCCACTTTACGACGGTCAAGCACGCCAAGCCGCCCGCAAGCCGCAAGGATTCGAGCGAATGGTACGTCATCGCCCAGGGGTTCAAGGGCGAATGATCAGCCGCGCGACGCGCGGGCCGCTTCGATCGCCTGCTTGAGCGCGTCATAACCCGCGGCCGAATTGATCACGGAATCGCCCACGATGAACAAGGGCGTGCCGGTGGCACCCAACTGTCCCGCAAGCGACATGTTCTTCTGGATTTCCGCGTCGATCGTCGGGTCCTGAGCCTCGGCGGGAGTCAGGTTGAGGCGATTGGCGACGCTGGAAATCGACTGCGGGGTGGGCCGGCCGGCCTGGTACAGGGCATCGTGGAAGGCGGCGAACTTGCCGGCCTTGGACGCGGCAAGCGCGACCCGGGCCGCAGCGACGCTGTCCGGACCCAGGATCGGAAGCTCACGAAAGACCACGCGCAGGCCCTTATCTTCCGCCAGCAGCCGTTCGATGTCGGGGTTCGACTTGCGGCAATAGCCACAGGCGTAGTCGTAGAAATAGGTCATCGTCACGGTGGGGCTGGAAGCACCCTTCCATGACGAGGCAAACGGCGTCTCGAGCGCCGCGCGAATAGGCGTCAGCGCAACCGAAGCCTGCTTTGCCTTCAGCGCATCGCTGCCGGCGATCAGCACTTCCGGATCACGCATCAGCCCTTCGCGAACGATCCTTGGGCCGAGCCATTGCGGAACGACGGCAAGAAGGATGAGTGCCGTCGCGAGCGCGCCGACCAGGCCGCCGATAATCCCTGCCGCCAGCGGCGAGCGTCCCCCTTGTGTCACGGTCGGGCTAATCCTTCTTTTTCTTTTTGTCTTTGTCGAGGGCGGCCTGGCTGACCATGGCGATGTCCTGCGCGCGGAGATAGTCCGGCGTGCCGCTCGGAATGCCGGCCATCGCCGTCCGCGCGCTCGCCAAGGCAAGCTTGGGCTCGCCCTCGAGATTGCGACTTTCGGCCATCGCCAGCGCAGCGCGAGGCCGGTCGCCCTCACGATCGTAGATCATCCCCAGTTGGAGCCAGGCCATGGGATTTTCATTGTCACGACCAACGGCGGCGCGAAGGACATTCTTGGCCTCGGCCAGATTCTTCGGGTCTTCGGTGGCAACAAGCGCATGGCCAAGGCTCACGGCAATCATCGGCTGATCCGGAGCGTTCGCGACCGCCTGACGCAAGAGCGGTAGCGCTTCGCGAGGACGGCCGCTTTCAAGCAGGATCTGGCCCTTCAGCTCAAGGAAGAACGGGTCATCAGGCGCCGTTGCGAGAAGCGCATCGGCCTCGGACAGCGCTTTTTCGGGGTAAGCGCCGAGGTGGTAGGCATAGGCGCGGGCATAGTGGGCCGGGACGCTCTGATCACTTTCCGGATAAAGTGTGATCGCATTCTTGGAATCGACATAGCCGATCAGCTTGGCCTTCACCCTCTGGAAGCGCGCTTCGAGCGCAGGATCGGTCGGGCGGTTCCAAGCTGGATCCTTCTGGTAGACCTCCGTAAGGGCCTGGATGCGCTCCTGGCTGAGCGGATGCGTACGGTCGTAGCTGTCCTTCGAATAGATCGCGAGGCGATATTCCTGGTTCTGCAGCTTCTTAAAGAAGTCGAGGCTCCCTCGGCCACTCACCCCGGCTTGCGAGAGGTAGGAGGCACCGGCAGAGTCGGCCGAGCTTTCCTGGGCGCGGGTAAAGGCCATGAAGCTGCCCATTGCCGCCCGCTGCCCTGCCATCATCAGGCCCATGCCGGCATCCGGTGCGCCCGCCGCGGCTGCGGCCAGTCCGAGGAGCAAGGACAGGACGGTGATGGCCGTCGCCTGCTTGAAACCGTCGTTGAGCCGCAGGATGTGGCCGCCCGCGACATGCCCAAGTTCGTGAGCGATCACGCCCTGGACCTGGTTGGCGTTGTCGGCCTTCTGGAGCAGGCCGCTGTGAATGTAGACGATCTGGCCACCCGCAACGAAGGCGTTGATTTCGTCGTCGCGCAGGAGGACGATCTTGACGTTCTCAGGCCGCAGGCCGGCCGCCTTGACGAGCGGTGCGGACATATCGCGGAAGAGCAATTCGGTTTCGCTGTCCCGCAATACCTGCTGCGCAGCAGCCGGCTGGGCCACAGCGAACAACAGGGTCAGGAACAGCATGACCAACCCGGTCAGGCGGGAGGGAAGGCGGCTCATCGTCGCGCTGTCCCATCCCCGGCCTGAACCGTGCATGAAACGCCCTCTAATTAGCCGAAAGTGCGTTGCCACCAGCCGCCGCGCTTGGGCTCGTCCGAATCGTCGTCGGCGTTGGCGGCCTGGAGACCCGATTCCTCGGTTTGCTGGGGTTGTTCGACCTCGGTTTCCGGCTTTTTCGAACGGCTGCGCCTCGCCTTCGGCTTGACCTCGTCTCTAGCCGTAGGTTCGACCGCAGCGGTAGCAGCTTCAGAGTCCGTCTTCGGCGCAGCTGCCTTTTTCGAACGACCCTTGGGCTTCGCTTCCTTTGTATCGGCAGAAGCTTCCGCCTCGATCGGAGCCGAAACTTCCGCTTCGGGCGAAGCAGTCGCTTGCGCAACAGGCTTGCGGGCGCGTGGACGACGGCGCGTCTTGGGCGCTTCCTCATCGGCCTCGCTGGCGCTTTCCAGGGAGACGGCATCGGCGATCACCGGTTCGGTCGTGGGCTGCTCATCCGGTGAGATGACTTCCTCGCGAGCGCCAGCGCCTTCCTCGCGCGGCTTGCGGCCGCGGCCTCCGCGACGGCCTCGCCGACGGCGAGCGCCATCGTCCTCAGCCGCATCAGAAACTTCTGCGTGCTGCTGGCCGGCATCGTTCGCTTCTTCTGCGGAATCTTCGCCGGCACTCTCAGCTTCGCCGTCCTCGGGACGGTTGCGATTGCGGCCGCGGCCGCCGCGACGGCGGCGACGCCGCTTGCGCGAATCGCGATCACCTTCGCGATCAATGCCATCGCGCTCACCGCGTTCGCGCTCCCCGCTCTCCTCTTCATCCTCGTCTTCGTCGATGACCGCATCGTCGAAATCGTCGTCCTCCGCCGGCTCGGCAAAAGGCGCTTGCGGCCGCGGGGCTGCAACCGGACGTGGGCCGGTGCTGTCGACGCTCATCCGCGCGCCTTCCAGGCTCTCGTCTATCAGAACCTCGACGGTAACTCCGTAGCGTGCCTCGATCTCGGCAAGTTCGGCGCGCTTTTTGTTGAGCAGGTAGATCGCGGCTTCGCGACCGGCGCGAAGGATGATCCGGTCGCCGCGACCGCGAGCCGCCTCGTCCTCGATGATCCGTAGAGCGCTCAGGCCAGCGGACGATGCGGTGCGCATCAGACCGGTGCCTTCACAGTGCGGGCAAGCCTTGGTCGAGGCTTCGAGAACGCCGGTCCGGAGCCGCTGCCGGCTCATCTCCATCAGGCCGAAGCTGGAGATTCGCCCAACCTGAATTCGTGCGCGGTCGTTCTTGAGGGCTTCTTTCATCGCCTTCTCGACTTTGCGAACGTGGCCGTTCTGCTCCATGTCGATGAAGTCGATGACGACGAGGCCGGCCATGTCGCGAAGGCGAAGCTGGCGTGCGATCTCGCTTGCGGCCTCAAGGTTGGTCGCGAAAGCCGTCTGCTCGATATTGTGCTCGCGGGTCGCGCGGCCGGAGTTGATGTCGATCGATACCAACGCCTCGGTCGGGTTGATGACCAGGTAACCGCCGCTCTTCAGCTGGACGACCGGCTGGTACATCGCATTGAGCTGGTCCTCGACTCCGAAGCGCTGGAAGATCGGCGTGGGGTCGGAGTAGGACCGTACCCGCTTCACATGGCTCGGCATGAGTAGCTTCATGAAGCCGCGCGCCGCCTTGTAGCCGTCCTCGCCCTCGACGACGACCTCGTCGATTTCCTTGTTGTAAAGATCGCGGATGGCACGCTTCACGAGGTCGCTGTCGCGATAGATCAGCGCCGGAGCGCTGCTGGTCAGCGTCTTCTCGCGAATTTCGTCCCACAAGCGCGCGAGATAATCGAAATCGCGCTTGATCTCGGTCTTGGTCCGCTCAAGCCCGGCAGTTCGGACGATCAGCCCCATCGTCGACGGAAGCTTCAGGTCGCTCATGATCGACTTCAGGCGCTTGCGATCGGCGCCGTTCGAAATCTTGCGCGAAATTCCTCCACCATGGCTGGTGTTGGGCATGAGCACGCAATAGCGGCCGGCGAGGCTGAGGTAGGTCGTTAGCGCCGCGCCCTTGTTTCCACGTTCTTCTTTGACGACCTGGACCAGCAGAACCTGGCGGCGCTGGATGACATCCTGAATCTTGTATCGGCGGCGGAGCGCTTGGCGCTTCTTGCGAAGTTCGTCGGCCGCGCTTTCGTCAACCGGGGAACGGCTGCTTTCGGTGCCGACCGACGTCGATCCGTTGCCGTTCTCTCCGGCATACTCGTCATCGGGCTCTTCCGGGCGATCGTCAGTGCCATCGTCTTCGTGATGTGGGTCCAGGCTGGCATCTTCAGCTTCCGCCCTGAGCCGTTCTTCCTCGGCTGCATGTTCCGCCTCTTCGCGAAGCAGGGCCTCGCGATCCGATTTCGGGATCTGGTAATAATCGGGGTGGATTTCGCTGAAGGCCAGGAAGCCGTGGCGGTTGCCGCCATATTCGATGAACGCCGCCTGGAGCGACGGCTCGACCCTGGTAACCTTGGCTAGATAGATATTTCCTTTGAGCTGCTTGTGCTCGGCGGACTCGAAGTCAAACTCCTCGATCCGGCTTCCCTTGACGACCGCGACCCGGGTTTCCTCCGGGTGGCGCGCATCGATTAGCATGCGCATGGACATTGAATATTCTCCGGGCGCGTCGAGCCCTGTTACGGACCTCGCGCGCAATGGTTATGGCCGGCGTCTTCATGACGCCGGGAGATGCGGAAATTGCGTCTGCTGCGCGAGCCCGTCCGGTCCTGGCCGGAATGGACGCCAATCCCTGCCCATCTGGGAGCAATCGGGTGGCATCTTTTGGCATCATGCAGCGTCAACCTCGTAAGTCAGCGCCTGGAAAGGCGCAGGCCCGCGCGTCGCAGGCGGGCTTCTTCGGGGTTAGCACCGCCTGTGCAGGGTCGCAATCGAAACAAATGCATGACTTGCGCTGACGGTGGGACATCTCCGATAGTCGGCGCGAATGGGAGGGACCCACATCATTCGCTGCGCCGGCCCGGCGTTGCTAGCGCTGCTTGTGTCGGCGTGCAGCGCCGATCCTTCAAGCGGCAATGACGCATTGCTCGGCGAAGCGCGCCGCGGCGGCGTGACCGTGGCACTGGACGAACCCGTCCGCGACGTCGCGATCAGCGAAGCCCGCGTTCCCGGGCGGCCGATCGTGCTCATCGATCCCGGCCATGGGGGACGGACCCGGGGCGAGCGGCGTTTCTGGGAGCGCCGCCGAGAAGGACCTGACACTCGCATTTTCCCGCGAGCTTCGGGACAGGCTGGTCAAGAACGGGCGAGTTCGCGTCGCCCTGACGAGGGATCGGGACCGAACGCTAACGCTCGCCCAGCGCGCCGACCTCGCCGGGCGGATTGGCGCGCGCCTGTTCGTTTCTATCCATATGGATAGCGCACCCAATGAGCTTGCTCGCGGAGCGACCGTCTATTCGCTTTCCGATGTGGCCTCCGACGCGGAGGCCGCGCGTTTCGCAAGCGCGGAGAATGCCGCTGGCGGAGGCATGACGAGCGAAGAGGATGCGAGCGTGCGATTTCTCCTCTCCGACCTGGCCCTACGGGATCGAATGGCGGATTCCGCGGCCTTGGCGGGCCGGTTGGTCGAGTCGAGCAGAGGCCGCGTCATACTTCGGCCGGAGCCGCACAAATTCGCTGCTTTCCACGTCCTCAAGCGGTCGGAAGCGCCCGGCGTGCTGTTTGAAGCCGGCTATATCAGCAACGTCGAAGACGAAGCAGCACTCCTGACCCCCAAGGCCGCGCGCCAATCGTCGCTGCGCTCGCACGGGCTATCGAGATCGAGAGCGTTCTGTCGGCTTCGCGCTAAAGCGCCTTTGCGCATCGCCGCTTAGCGGCTAGATGATCGACCGACCATGCCGACATTGACCGCCCCGTTCGATCGTATCTCGAACAGCCTGCCAGATCTCGTCGCGTTCAATCGTCGCGTTCGCGAACGTATCGACCCGTGGTGGGAAAAAACCTGGTTCCGGCGACTGACGTGGGCCGGCGTTGTGGCGTTCGTCATCGGCGCGATCACCTTCGTCTACTTCGCGGCTGGTCTGCCGAGCTCCCAGACCCTGCTGTCCTATCAGCCGCCGCTACCCAGCAACGTCCGCGGCTATGACGGAAATCCCGTCCAGACATTCGCGCGAGAACGTCGGGTCGAACTGGCGTTCGATGAGTATCCGCCGCTGGTGGTGCAGGCCTTCACATCGGCGGAGGACAAGACCTTCTTCACGCATGGCGGTCTCGATTATCCCGGGCTAACAAAGGCGGTGTTCAATTATGTCCTCAGCAGCGTCGGCGGCGGCGGCCGCGTTCCCGGCGGATCGACCATCACTCAGCAGGTCGCGAAATACCTGCTTCAGGATGACGAATACGCCGTCAGCCGTAAGATCCGGGAAATGATCCTCGCCTTCCGGCTGGAGGATACGCTGACGAAAGAGCAGATCCTCGAACTCTACCTCAACTCCATATTCCTCGGGCGCAATGCCTACGGGATTCAGGCCGCAAGCCGCGCGTACTTCGACAAGGACGTCAAGGACTTAACGCTCCCCGAAGCCGCCTATCTCGCGATCCTTCCGAAAGCGCCGTCCAACTACGATCCAGTGCGTGCGACTCGCAAGGCGCTGGAACGTCGTAACTACGTCCTCAACGAAATGATGGACAACGGCTACATTACCGAGGCGCAGCGGGCGGCAGCGACGGAAGCACCTCTGGGTACCATCCCCTACGGCAGCAACGAAAAGTTTCGGCAGATGGGCGGCTATTTCATGGAAGAAGTCCGCCGCGACCTGATCCGCCGATTCGGCGAAGAGTCGGAGGACGGTCCGAACAGCGTCTACGCGGGCGGCCTCTGGGTCCGCTCCTCGATGGTGCCGGTAATGCAGGACGCCGCCGCCGAAGCCTTGCGTGAAGGGCTGGCCCGGTTCGACGGCGGGCGGGGCTGGAAGGATACCGGTCTCACCGTGCCGATCGACGGCGACTGGGCGGCACGATTGCGGGTCGCAGCGCTCGGCACAGGCTTTCCGGACTGGAAAAAGGCCGTCGTCCTTGAAAAGTCCTCTGGTGAGGCGACCATAGGTTTTTCGAATGGCACGAAGGGCATATTGCCGGCGAGTGCGGCCCAGCAGCCAAAGAAAGGCGGCGGGGGAAGCGCATTTTCGAACCTTCGCCCCGGGATGATCATCATCGTCAAGCAGATGGGCACAGACAGCTACGCGCTTCGTTCGATCCCCGAAATCGGCGGAGCCTTCCTGGCTGAAGAGGTCAACACTGGCCGGGTCCTCGCCATGCAGGGCGGATTCGACGTGATCGGTTCATCGTACAACCGCGCGACACAGGCGAAGCGGCAGCCGGGATCCGCCTTCAAACCGATCGTCTATGTGACGGCGCTCGAGAACGGCATGACCCCTGCGTCGATCATCGTCGACGCTCCATTCTGCGTCTGGCAAGGCGCCGGTCTCGGAAACAAGTGCTTCCGCAATTTCGATGGCCGCTATGCCGGTCCGAAGACGATGCGCTGGGGCGTCGAGCAATCGCGCAATCTCATGACCGTCCGCGCCGCATCGCAAGCTGGCATGCCCAAGGTCATCGCCAACGCCAAGAAACTGGGCGTCGGCGATTACCCCAATTACCTGTCCATCGCACTGGGTGCTGGCGACACGACTGTTCTCCATCTGGTCAACGCGTACGCCGTACTCGCCAACCAGGGGCGGGAAGTGCGGCCGTCGATCATCGACTTCGTCCAGGACCGGAACGGCAGAGTCATCTTCCGCACCGATAATCGCTGCCAGGTCATGCAGAATTGCAGCGCGCCAGATTGGGACGGCAAGGCGATGCCGCGCCCGCCCTCACGCCAGAAGCAGCTGCTCGATCCGCAGGCTGCCTACCAGATGGTACACGTGCTTGAGGGTGTGGTGGAGCGCGGAACCGCGACGTCGCTGCGCAGCCTCGAGCGGCCGTTGTTTGGCAAGACGGGAACGACCAGCGGTCCGACCAACGTTTGGTTCATCGGCGGCACTCCGGAAGTCGTCGCTGGTGTTTACCTGGGGTATGATCAGCCACGCCCGATGGGCCATGCCGCGCAGGGCGGCCGTGTTGCCGCGCCGGTCTTCAAGCAATGGGCCGAAGCGTCGTTGAAGGACGCCCCCAAAATCCCGTTCGTTGCCCCCGCCGGCATTCGCATGGTTCGAATCGACCGGGTGACCGGCAAGCGCGTGTTCGGAAGTTTTCCCACCACTGAAGATCCCAAGTCATCGGTAATCTGGGAAGCGTTCCAGCCGGAGACAGAGCCCCGCCGCTCTTTCCGCCGCGAGGAGCGCGCGGAAGCTGACAAACGCACTCAGGAGGCGAGCCGGAAGCCGCGCGTTGCCCGAGCCGTCAACCGTTCTCCGCAGCGCGTGGCGGCGGACGATTTCTTGCAAAGGCAGGGCGGGATTTACTAGGGGATCCCCCAATCCCTCCGAACCCGTTTCGAAAGTTTTTGACCATGCGCGCCGAAGCGCAAGCCCATATCGACCAGATCAAGGCGGCCGTTCAGTTGCTTCGCCGTTTCCTAGACTGGGACGTGGCGCACAAGCGGCTTGCCGAGCTGAACGCCAAGGTCGAGGAACCGACGCTTTGGGACGACACCAAGGCGGCGCAGGATGTGATGCGCGAGCGGCGCAGGCTCGAAGAGGCGATCGGCGCGACTTCGAAGATCGAGACCGAGCTCAAGGACACCGTCGAGCTTATCGAGATGGCGGAGGCGGAAGGTGACGGAGCCCTGGTCGATGACGGCGTCAAGGCTTTGGCAGACCTCGCCGAGCGGGCCGAGCGCGACAAGGTCGCGGCGCTGCTGGCAGGCGAAGCTGATGCCAACAACAGCTATGTCGAGATTAACAGCGGCGCCGGCGGCACCGAGTCGAACGACTGGGCGTCGATGCTGCTGCGGATGTACACTCGGTGGGGCGAGCGTCATGGGATGAAGGTCGAAATGGTCGACCACCATTCCGGCGAGCAGGCCGGAATCAAGTCGGCGACCATCCTCATCAAGGGCGAGAATGCCTACGGCAATCTGAAGGTCGAAGGCGGGGTCCACAGGCTCGTGCGGATCTCGCCGTACGATAGCTCCGCGCGACGCCACACAAGCTTCGCCAGCGTCTGGGTCTATCCGGAAGTCGACGACGATATCGAAATCGAGGTCAACGAAGGCGACCTAAGGATCGATACCTACCGGGCTTCCGGGGCCGGCGGCCAGCACGTCAACACCACCGATAGCGCAGTGCGGATTACCCACTTGCCGACAGGCATTGTCGTCGCCTGCCAGAACGAGCGGTCCCAGCACAAGAACCGCGCCTCGGCAATGAAGCAACTGAAGGCGCGGCTTTACGAAAACGAACTCCAGAAGCGCGAGGCGGAAGCCAATGCAGCCAATGCGGCGAAGACCGACATCGGCTGGGGGCACCAGATCCGCTCCTACGTCCTGCAGCCGTACCAGCTTGTAAAAGACCTGCGCACCGGGGTGACCTCGACCGCGCCGAGTGATGTGCTCGATGGTGACCTCGACCGCTTCATGGCCGCGGCTCTGTCGCAGCGCGTGACAGGGGAAAAGGTCGAGGTCGAGGATGTCGAGTAGGGCGCTCGCCGCACTCGTCCTGCTCCTTGTCGCGTCATGCCGGGCCGAGGAGAAGCGGACATTCCCAGAAGCCCATCGGCCGGTCGCGCCCATCGTCTCGGATGCCTTTTCGACCGAGGACGCCCGCGACCGTGTCGGCGAGGCAGAGGCCGTTATCGCCTTTGCTCGGATCAGGCCCGGGATGTCGGTTGCCGACATCGGGGCCGGGGAGGGCTATTACACCGTTCGATTGTCGCCAGTGGTGGGCCCGCGCGGCAGGGTTCTGGCTCAAGACATCAGCGCCGAAACGCGCGACAGGCTTGCCTTGCGGGTCCAGCGCGAAGGTCTGGACAATGTCGCGGTTCGGCTCGGACTGCCCGATGACCCGAAACTGCCCGAAGCTAGCTTCGACCGGATCTTCCTGGTCCACATGTACCATGAAGTGACCGAGCCCTACGCCTTCCTTTGGCATTTGCTCGACGGTTTGAAAAAGGGGGTCTCATCGTTGTCGTCGACGCCGACCGCCCCGTGAAGCGTCACGGCATGCCGCCGGCCCTACTAGACTGCGAATTCGCCTCTCTTGGGCTTCGCCGGGTCGCTATGGCACCCATCGAAGGAACCGACAGCTACATGGCACTTTTCACGGCAGGGAAGCGACGCCCGCAGCCTTCCGAAATCAAGGCCTGCCGGATCGAGTCCTAACTTTCGCAGGACAGCCGGATTCTCAGATCAGGCCCATGGAGCGCATCGACGTGCACTCGGAACCGGCGAGCACGAGGTGATCGAGAAGGGCGACGTCCATTGCCTCGCCGACAAGCGCCAGCCGGCGAGTCAGTGCGCAATCGCTGGCGCTTGGAGTCGCATCGCCGGACGGATGATTATGGGCGAGGACGATCCCCACCGAACCGTGGACCGCGGCGTCGGCGACAACTTCGCGAAATGGCAACGGCGCTTCGCCGTCGCCACCGTCGAAACGCGTCAGGTGGATGCACCGGTCCTGCTCGTCGAGATGAGCAACCCACAGATGCTCGCGGCGAGGATCGCACTCCGCGAGCAAGCCGGAGAAGAAATGCCGGGCCGGCCCAAGCCCATTCAAAAGAAATGATTCGGCACGCTGCTGGAACATGCCAAGCCAATTATAGGCTCATCCGCATCGGCGCGAACATTTTAAGGTCCATTTCGGAGCGGCGTTTCGTTGCTTCGGCGGGATTCTCCTTGCCGCCGGTTTTCGTCCCGCTAGGCTTCGGACCATGCGACAATATCTCGATCTCATGGCGAAGATCCTTGCCGAAGGCGTCCCCCAGCAGGACCGTACCGGCACTGGCACGCTCAGCCTGTTCGGCGGGCAGATGCGGTTCGATCTCACCGCTGGCTTCCCACTTCTCACCACCAAGAAGCTCCACCTGCGCTCGATCATCGTCGAGCTTTTGTGGTTCCTGCGCGGCGACACGAACGTGCGCTGGCTTCAGGAGCGAAAGGTAAGCATCTGGGACGAGTGGGCCGGGCCGGACGGCGACCTTGGCCCGGTTTATGGCAAGCAATGGCGGGATTGGGAAACCGCGGACGGACGCCGGGTTGATCAGATCGCCGAGCTGGTGAAGTTGATCCGGAACGATCCCTCCAGCCGCCGGCAGATCGTCACCGCCTGGAACCCGGGCGAGATCCACAAGATGGCGCTCGCGCCATGCCACTGCCTGTTCCAAACGCAGGTCGCGGCCGGGCGGTTGAATCTGCAGCTCTACCAGCGTAGCGCCGACCTGTTCCTGGGTGTTCCATTTAACATCGCCAGTTACGCGCTGCTCACTCACATGCTCGCGCGGGAATGCGGGCTGGAGCCCGGCGTGTTCGTGTGGACCGGCGGCGATATCCACCTTTATTCCAATCATCTCGACCAGGCACGGCTCCAGTTGCAGCGTGAGCCGCGCCCCTTGCCGCGCCTGCTCATCGCCGACCGCGGGCAGGACCTGTTCGGTTACGACGCCACGGACTTCACGTTCGAGAATTACGATCCGCATCCGCATATCCCGGCGCCCGTCGCCGTGTAATGGTTGTTGCAAAACAACGGCCCATCTGAAAATTACACGTCCGGAATGAACTTCGAGTGCGAAGCGGCGTTCGTTCAGCGGCCAGACAGGAGAAACTGTGATGCTTCGTAAAGTGACGACCATGTTGTTGATCGGCGGCGGCCTCGTTCTCGCGGCCTGCAACACCGTTCGCGGCGCAGGCGAGGACGTTCAGTCCGTCGCCAACTGCACCGAGAATGCCATCAACAACGGTACCTGCTGACGCGCAGGACGCCGCATGCCATGGTCGGTCACCGTAAATGGGAGGACGCAGATCATGGTTCGCAAGTTGGTGCTGGTGGGGATTTTGGGGAGCGGCTTAGTGCTGACGGCGTGTAATGCCGTTCGTGGCGCTGGTCAGGACCTTCAGTCGGCTGCCAATTGCACCGAGAATATGATCAACAACGGTCAGTGTTGAGCTGAGCCTTCGACGAAGGAAGCCCCGCCGGAGCGATCCGCGCGGGGCTTCGACGAAGGAAGCCCCGCCGGAGCGATCCGCGCGGGGCTTTTTTCGTACCGGCGGCTAGCGCAGTCGATCGGCGATCTGCACAAGCTTGTCCGCCATCGCGGCGTGCCGCGGACGATCGACAGCAAAGCTGCGGGCGGCGCGAGCAAGGTCGAGGAGCAGGGTGGCCAGCGCTGGGTCGCGCGCGTTCGATGCAAAGCGAGAATCGGCCTCCGCCAGAGCGGGCTCGAGCCGGGCTGCGAAGGCGCCATCGAGCGCGCCCGCACGCTTCAGTTGATCGGCATAGGCGCGAACGATCACCGGAACGGCAGGCCAGGCGACCGGATTCTGCTGCTGCGGATTGAACGCCGGTCCTTGGTCGGCAAGCGCTGCCGCGGCAATCTCGTTTGCGCTGAGCATCGCGCTCGGCTTCAAAGCGAGGACGTCGAGACCGCGCGCAATCTCGGTCGCGTAAATGCGTCCGCGATAGAAATAGGCGGACCAGAATCCGCCCAGCACCTCGCGCTTGGAATCGATCGGGCCGCGATCGAAATAGGCGATCTCGAACGGCGCGCTGCTATCGGTGAAGTCGATGACGGTAAGGCCGCCCTGGTACCAGGCCTGGACCATGATATCGCGGCCCGGAACGGGGACGATGGAGCCATTGTGGGCGACGCAATTCTCCTGCTCGCTCTGCGCCGCGGCAAGCTTGAAGGTCGCGCGGCGCATCAGCTTCCCATCGACGATGTCGTAAATGGCGTCGGCGCCCCAATCCTTTCGGTCCTGGTTTCGGCAACGCGGCCGCGATCCGCCGCCCCACTCGTCGGTGAACAAAACCTTCGTGCCGTCATTGTTGAAGGTCGCGGAATGCCAGTATGCGAATCCCGGATCGCTGACGACATCGATGCGGCGCGGCTTGCGCGGGTTCGAGATGTCGAAGATGATCCCGTTGCCCGAACAGGCGCCGGCAGCAAGGCGACTGGCCGGGAACACCGTGATGTCGTGGCACTGGTCGGTGATATGAGTTTTCTGCGTTTCGTCGCCGTGGTCTCCGCCTTTCCAAAGACCGGCAAGCTCACCTGTCTTTGCATCGGCAAAGACGGCCGGGCTGTCGACGATCCGTGCGGTTGCAGGGTCATCGACCGGGATTTCAACGACGTCGATGCGGAACAAGCTGTTGGACGGCGAGGGCTGGTCTGTGCAGCCGGCCAGTTCCTCGGCCTTGCGGACGTTGCCGGTGCCCGAGACGTAGACGAGGATCCTGCCGTCGCCTTCGGGGCCCTTGACGATCGAATGGGTATGGCTTCCGCGGCAGGTTTGAACCTGCCCGACCTGGCGCGGACGTGCGATGTCCGAAATGTCGAATATCCGAATGCCGCGGAAACGTTCGGCGCTGACATCGTCGGCAATGCCTTGTGTGCCGCAATCGCGCCGCGCGCGGTTCTGCTCAACCGACATGATGAGCAGGTTGCCGATCACGGAAACGTCGCCTTGACCGCCGGCGCAGACCACTGACGCGACCTGCACGGGCATGCCGTCTGCGCCGAGGCGATAGGCGTTGAAGCCGTGATAGTTGCCGACGAATAGGCGGTCGCCGGCAAAGGCCATGTCAGTCTGCGCGAAGCTCAGCAGGGGCGAGCGGTCGCTCCATTCGATGTCATCATTGCTCTGCCCATCGTCGCGAAATGCATTGGCGGTGGGCTTGACCCCCTTCTTAACCTTCATCGGCGGATAGCCCGCGGGGTTCGTCGGATCGAAGAAGCCTGGGGGCTTCGGCAATGAGGCCACCAGTGTCATGTTGCTAATTGCGTGGCCGGCATCGCGGAAGCCGGCCTTGAGCGCCTCGCGAGGGTCGGCAGATAGGCGTGCCTTCAAGGCGTCCATGCGCTTGATCTCGGCAGTTTGCTCGTTCTTCACGTCGCTTGTGAACTGGAACAGCACCGGGTCGTAGGCTGCGCCGGGACGTTCCAGCAGTTCCTCGACCATCGTCACCGCGCCGGCGTGATGAGCGGTCATCAATTGGAGAAAGAGACGATCGAACGCCTCGCCTTTCGAGGCGGCGAGCAGAGCCATTTGCGCCGGAGTGGCCATCCCCTTCATTGCCAAACCGCCGTGGTCGTGGCCGGCCATTGCCGGCATGGGTGCCGTTGGACCTGCGCCGCGCGCGCGAAGCCAGTCGTGCATGAACTTCATCTCGTCCTTTTGCGAGGCGGCAATCCGCCCGGCCATCGTCAGCAAGTCCTTGTTGCTCGAGCGCGCCGGAGCAAGCTTCGCCATGTCGAGCGCCTGCTGGTGGTGATGAATCATGCCGGACATGAATTCGAGGTCGGCGCCGATGAAACGCGTGTCGGCGACCTTGGCGGCCTGCTCGGGCGTCAGCACGCGGGCCGGCGCACCCGGCGCGCCGGGCTGGATGATCGGTACGGGCGCCTGGGCAGCGAGAGGGGTAGAAAGAGATAAGGCGAACGCGGCGAGCAGGATGGACGACTTCATGGTTTCTCCGGCGAATGACGCGACTCAATGCGAGTTGTCGCCAAGCGTAAGGGCGAGCACGCCGAAGGGAATAGTGCCAATCTACGAAAAAGGCCGCCGCCCGTTGGGGCGACGGCCTGATTCCTGGATGGAAACATCATGCTCGCTAGCCTCCAGGCTAGCTGCGCTCGATCATTCCTCCGTCTTGACCTCTGCCTCGGTCAGGTAATCGCCGGCGTCGGCATCGGTGCCGTGACCCGACGGAATCACCTTGGCCAGTGGATCCTCGCCCCCGGCGCTCTCGTCGCGAGCGTTGCGGGCGAGTTCGGCCTGATGCTCTTCCTCAGCCGAATCCGGTGCGATCAGCGCTTCCGCGAGCTTGCGCTGCTGCGCACGCAGCGAAGCATCGCGGCTGGAAGCGGCAACCCGCATCCGGTTCATGCCGGCGCCGGTACCCGCGGGGATGAGCCGGCCGACGATGACGTTTTCCTTGAGACCGTTGAGAACGTCCACCTTGCCCTGAACCGAAGCCTCGGTCAGCACGCGGGTCGTCTCCTGGAACGAGGCCGCAGAGATGAAGCTGCGGGTCTGCAGCGACGCCTTGGTGATGCCGAGAAGCACCGGCTTACCTTCGGCAGGCTTCTGCTTTTTGGTCAACTTGGCATTCTGCTCGTCCATCTCGTCGCGGTCGACCTGCTCGCCGGCGAGCAAGGTGGTGTCGCCGCCGTCGGTGATCTCGACCTTCTGCAACATCTGGCGAACGATTACCTCGATGTGCTTGTCGTTGATCTTCACGCCCTGCAATCGATAGACTTCCTGGATCTCGGCGACGAGATATTCTGCAAGCGCTTCGACACCCAGGACTTCCAGGATGTCATGCGGATCGGGCGAGCCGCCGACGAGGTTGTCGCCGCGCTTCACATAATCGCCTTCCTGGACGTCGATCACCTTGGACTTCGGCACCAGATATTCGACCGGATCGCCGCCGTCTTCGGGCAGGATCGCAATCTTACGCTTGGCCTTGTAGTCCTTCATGAAGGTGACCTTGCCGCTAACCTTGGCGATGATGGCATTTTCCTTCGGCTTGCGGGCCTCGAACAGCTCCGCGACGCGCGGCAGACCGCCGGTGATGTCGCGGGTCTTGGCGGCTTCGCGCGGCAAGCGGGCGAGAACTTCGCCGGCCGCCACTTCCTGGCCGTCCTCGACCGCGACGATCGCGCCGGTCGCGAGGCGATAGACCGCGTCTTCGCCCTTGCCCTTGGCGGTCAGCGTCAGGCGCGGACGAAGGTCGTCCTTCTTCGCCTTGTTGACGTCGTCGGTGACCACGCGCTGCGAGATGCCGGTCGACTCGTCGGTCTGTTCCGTCATCGTCCGGTTCTCGATCAGGTCCTGGTACCGGATGGTGCCGGCACGCTCGGTGACGACCGGGCTGAACGAGGGATCCCACTCGGCGATGCGGTCGCCGCGGCTGACGATATGGCCGCTTTCGCACAGCAGGTGCGCACCGTAAGGCACGCGGTGGGTGGAAAGCTCGCGGCCGTCCATGTCGAGGATGGCGATTTCGCCCGAACGCGACAGGGACAGGTGGCGGCCGCGCGGATCGATAATCGTCGGCATGTCACGGAACTCGATGGTGCCGTCGACCGGCGCTTCGAGGTTCGACTGCTCGTTGAGCTGCGCGGCGCCGCCGATGTGGAAGGTCCGCATCGTCAGCTGCGTGCCCGGCTCGCCAATCGACTGGGCGGCGATGACGCCGACCGCTTCGCCGATGTTTACCGGCGTGCCGCGAGCGAGGTCACGTCCGTAGCACTTGCCGCAGACGCCCTGCTTGGCAGCGCAGACCAGCGGGGAGCGGATCTTCATGCCCTGGAGGCCAAGTTCCTCGATCCGCGCGACCATCGCCTCGTCGAGCAGCTCGCCTTCCTTGATGATCGTGTCGCCCGTCTTGGGGTCGACGACATCCTCGGCAGTCGTACGGCCAAGCACGCGGTCGCCCAGCGACGCGATGACCGAGCCGCCCTGAACGATGGCGCGCATCTCGAGCATGCGGTCGGTGCCGCAGTCTTCCTCGACGATGACGGCGTCCTGGCTGACGTCGACGAGGCGGCGGGTCAGGTAGCCCGAGTTCGCCGTTTTGAGCGCCGTGTCGGCAAGGCCCTTGCGGGCGCCGTGGGTCGAGTTGAAGTATTCAAGGACGGTCAGGCCTTCCTTGAAGTTCGAGATGATCGGGGTCTCGATGATCTCGCCCGACGGTTTGGCCATCAGTCCGCGCATGCCGGCCAGCTGCTTGATCTGGGCCTGGCTACCACGGGCGCCGGAGTGGGCCATCATGTAGATCGAGTTGGTCGGCAGCTCGCGCCCGTCCTCGCCCTTCTTAACGGACGAGATCTCCTTCATCATCTCGGACGCAACGCGGTCACCGCATCGCGACCAGGCGTCGATCACCTTGTTGTACTTTTCCTGCTGCGTGATCAGGCCGTCCTGATACTGCTGCTCGTAGTCCTTCACGAGGCTGCGGGTCTCGTCGACCAGCTCCTCCTTCGCTGGCGGAATGACCATGTCGTCCTTGCCGAACGAAATGCCGGCCTTGAACGCGTGACGGAAGCCGAGCGACATGATCGCGTCGGCGAACAGCACCGTCTCCTTCTGGCCGGTGTGGCGATAGACGATGTCGATGACGTCGCCGATTTCCTTCTTGGTCAGCAGGCGGTTGACGGTCTCGAACGGAACCTTGTGGCTCTTAGGGAGGGTCTCGCCGAGCAGCATTCTGCCGGCGGTCGTCTCGAAACGCTTCATGTAAGTCTTGCCGTCCTCGTCCGTCTGCGGGACGCGGCTGATGATCTTGGTGTGAAGCGTGACTGCCCCGGCGGCGAGGGCCTGGTGGACCTCGGCCATGTCGGAGAGCATCGAGCCTTCGCCCGGCTCGCCTTCCTTCTCCATCGAGAGGTAATAGAGGCCGAGAACCATGTCCTGCGAAGGAACAATGATCGGCTTGCCGTTGGCGGGCGAGAGGATGTTGTTCGTCGACATCATCAGGACGCGCGCTTCCAGCTGGGCCTCAAGGCTCAGCGGCACGTGAACGGCCATCTGGTCGCCGTCGAAGTCGGCGTTGAAGGCGGCGCAGACCAGCGGGTGAAGCTGGATCGCCTTTCCCTCGATCAGAACTGGTTCGAACGCCTGGATGCCCAGGCGGTGGAGCGTCGGCGCGCGGTTGAGAAGAACCGGGTGCTCGCGGATGACTTCATCCAGGATATCCCAGACTTCCTTGCGTTCCTTTTCGACCCACTTCTTGGCCTGCTTGAGGGTCATGCTCAGACCCTTGGCGTCGAGGCGCGAGTAGATGAACGGCTTGAAGAGCTCGAGCGCCATCTTCTTCGGAAGACCGCACTGGTGAAGTTTCAGCTCAGGACCGGTGACGATGACCGAACGGCCGGAATAGTCGACGCGCTTGCCGAGCAGGTTCTGGCGGAAGCGGCCTTGCTTGCCCTTCAGCATGTCGGAAAGCGACTTCAGCGGACGCTTGTTGGCGCCGGTGATGGTACGGCCGCGGCGGCCGTTGTCGAACAGGGCGTCGACCGCTTCCTGGAGCATGCGCTTCTCGTTGCGCACGATGATGTCCGGTGCGCGCAGTTCCATCAGCCGCTTCAGGCGGTTGTTACGGTTGATAACGCGGCGATAGAGGTCGTTCAGATCCGAGGTCGCGAAGCGGCCGCCGTCCAGCGGAACCAGCGGGCGAAGCTCGGGCGGAATGACCGGAACGACGTCCAGGATCATCCACTCCGGGCGATTGCCGGAGTCGATGAAGCTTTCGACGACCTTCAGGCGCTTGATGATCTTCTTGGGCTTGAGCTCCGACTTGGTCTCGGCAAGCTCCTTCAGAAGCTCCTCACGCTCGCCTTCAAGGTCGAGGTCCATGAGCATGGTCTTGACCGCTTCCGCGCCGATCCCGGCGGAGAAGGCGTCCTCGCCATATTCGTCCTGCGCTTCGAGGAGCTCGTCCTCGGTCAGCAGCTGGAACTTCTCAAGCGGGGTCAGGCCCGGCTCGATGACGACATAGGATTCGAAGTAGAGTACGCGCTCGAGCTGCTTGAGCTGCATGTCGAGCAAAAGTCCGATGCGCGACGGAAGCGACTTCAGGAACCAGATGTGCGCAACCGGGGCGGCGAGCTCAATATGGCCCATGCGCTCGCGGCGAACCTTCGACACGGTGACTTCGACGCCGCACTTTTCGCAGACGATGCCCTTGTACTTCATGCGCTTGTATTTGCCGCACAGGCATTCGTAATCCTTGATCGGACCGAAGATGCGCGCGCAGAACAGGCCGTCACGTTCCGGCTTGAACGTGCGGTAGTTGATCGTTTCGGGCTTCTTGATCTCGCCGAACGACCACGAACGGATGCGGTCAGGCGACGCAATGCCGATCTTGATCTGGTCGAAGGTCTCCGGCTTGGCCACCGGGTTCGCGAAGTTGGTCAGCTCGTTCATTCTCAAACTCCTGCCCCTCCACTCGAAGGAGGGGTTGGGTGATATCCTTGGTTACTCGGCGGCGATGGCGGCCGGTTCGTCGTCCTCGTCCGTGATGGACTCAAGGTCGACCGACAGACCCAGGCTGCGCATTTCCTTGACGAGAACGTTGAAGCTCTCCGGAATGCCGGCCTCGAACGTGTCGTCGCCCTTGACGATCGCTTCGTAGACCTTGGTGCGGCCGATCACGTCGTCGGACTTGACCGTCAGCATTTCCTGAAGCGTGTAGGCCGCGCCGTAAGCCTGGAGAGCCCAGACCTCCATCTCGCCGAAACGCTGTCCGCCGAACTGGGCCTTGCCGCCCAGCGGCTGCTGGGTGACTAGGCTGTACGGGCCGATCGAACGGGCGTGGATCTTGTCGTCGACCAGGTGGTGAAGCTTCAGCATGTAGATGTAGCCCACCGTCACTTTGCGATCGAACGGATCGCCGGTGCGCCCGTCGAACAACGTGACCTGACCTGAACGATCAAGTCCGGCCTTCTCCAGCATGTCGGACACGTCCGATTCACGAGCGCCGTCGAACACCGGAGTGCCCATCGGGATGCCGCCGACCAGGTTCTGGGCAAGCTCCATCACCGCATCATCGTCGCGGTTGTCGATGTCCTTGGTGTAGGCATCGCCGTAGACGTCCTTGAGCTTGGCGCGGATCGCTTTCACGTCCTTGCCGCTCATGTCCTTGCCCGCCTCGTGCATCGACTCCAGCATGTCGCCGATCTGCTTGCCGAGACCACGGGCGGCCCAGCCGAGGTGGGTTTCGAAAATCTGCCCGACGTTCATACGCGATGGCACGCCGAGCGGGTTGAGGACGATATCGGCGTGGGTCCCGTCTTCGAGGAACGGCATGTCCTCGATTGGCAGGATCCGGCTGATGACGCCCTTGTTTCCGTGACGGCCGGCCATCTTGTCGCCCGGCTGAAGCTTTCGCTTCACAGCGACGAAAACCTTGACCATCTTCAGGACGCCCGGGGCCAGCTCGTCACCGGCCTCGACCTTCTGGACGCGATCCTCGAAGCGGCGATTGATGACCTGCAACGAGTCGTCATACTGCGCCTTGAGGGCCTCGAGATCGGCTTGGCGCTTGTCGTCCTTGACGGCAATCTTCCACCAGTCGTGCTTCTCGACGCCTTCGAGCGTCGCCTCGTCCAGCGTGGCGCCCTTCTTGACGCCCTTGGGAACCGCGGTCGCCGTCTGGCCGAGGAGCATTTCCTTCAGTCGCGCGAACGTCGCACGGTTGAGGATGCCCTTTTCATCGTCGGCGTCTTTCCGCAGGCGGTCCTTTTCCTCGCTCTGGATCGCACGCGCACGGTCGTCGATGTCGATGCCGTGGCGGTTGAACACGCGAACCTCGACGACGGTCCCGCTAACGCCCGGCGGAAGACGGAGCGAGGTATCGCGGACGTCGCTGGCCTTCTCGCCGAAGATGGCGCGAAGCAGCTTCTCTTCCGGGGTCATCGGACTTTCGCCCTTTGGCGTGATCTTGCCGCACAGGATGTCGCCCGGCTCGACCTCGGCACCAATGTAGACGATTCCGGCCTCGTCGAGGTTGCGCAGGGCCTCCTCGCCGACGTTCGGGATGTCGCGGGTGATGTCCTCCGGCCCGAGCTTGGTGTCGCGGGCCATGACCTCGAACTCCTCGATGTGGATCGAGGTGAAGACGTCGTCCTTCACGATCCGCTCGGAAATCAAGATCGAGTCCTCGTAGTTGTAGCCGTTCCACGGCATGAACGCGACGAGGACGTTTCGGCCAAGCGCGAGCTCGCCGAACTGGGTCGACGGGCCGTCGGCGATGATCTCGCCGGCATTGACCGTGTCACCGACCTTCACCAGCGGACGCTGGTTGATGCAGGTGTTCTGGTTCGAGCGCTGGAACTTCATCAGCGTGTAGATGTCGACGCCGCTTTCGCCGGCGTGGATATCCTCGGTCACGCGGACGACGATGCGGGTAGCATCGACCTGGTCGACGACGCCGGCCCGGCGGGCGGCGATCGCCGCGCCGGAGTCACGGGCGACGGTCTCTTCCATTCCGGTTCCGACCAGCGGCGCATCGGCCTGGAGGAGCGGAACGGCTTGGCGCTGCATGTTCGAGCCCATCAGCGCGCGGTTGGCGTCGTCGTTCTCGAGGAACGGAATGAGCGAGGCGGCGACGGAAACGAGCTGCTTGGGCGAGACGTCCATCAAGGTGATGGTGTCGCGCGGCGCCATGAGGAAGTCGCCGGCCTGACGGCTGGAGACGATTTCCTCGACGAAGCGACCCTCCTTGTCGAGCTCGGCATTGGCCTGCGCGATGGTGTGCTTCTGCTCTTCCATCGCCGAGAGGTAGACGACCTCGTTCGACACCTTGCCATCGATCACCTTGCGGTACGGGGTCTCGATGAAGCCATACTTGTTGACGCGGCTGAAGCTGGCGAGCGAATTGATGAGGCCGATGTTCGGGCCTTCCGGCGTTTCGATCGGGCAGATACGGCCATAGTGCGTCGGGTGAACGTCGCGGACTTCGAAGCCCGCGCGTTCACGGGTGAGGCCGCCCGGCCCGAGCGCCGAAACGCGGCGCTTGTGGGTGACTTCCGACAGCGGGTTGGTCTGGTCCATGAACTGCGAGAGCTGCGAGGAGCCGAAGAACTCACGCACCGCGGCAACCGCCGGCTTGGCGTTGATGAGATCGTTCGGCATAACGGTCGACACGTCGACGCTGCTCATGCGCTCCTTCACGGCGCGCTCCATGCGTAGCAGGCCGACGCGATATTGGTTCTCAAGCAGCTCGCCGACCGAGCGGACGCGGCGGTTGGCGAGGTTGTCTATGTCGTCGATCTCGCCCTTGCCGTCCTTGAGGTTCACAAGCTCCTGGACGACCGCGACGATGTCCTCGCGGCGAAGGGTGGTGACGGTATCCTCGGCATCGAGGCCAAGGCGCATGTTGAGCTTGACGCGGCCGACAGCCGACAGGTCGTAGCGCTCCGGATCGAAGAACAGGCCGTAGAACAAAGCGTCCGCGGTCTCGCGGGTCGGCGGCTCGCCGGGGCGCATGACGCGGTAGATGTCGGCGAGCGCCGAATCCTGCTCCTCCGACTTGTCCGCCTTCAGCGTGTTGCGGATCCACGGGCCGGTGTTGACGTAATCGATGTCGAGCAGCTCGAGGCGGTCGACGCCCGCCTTGTCGAGCTTCTCGAGGTTCTCGGCGGTGACCTCGTCTCCGGCCTCGATGTAGATCTCGCCGGTCTTCTCGTTGATGAGATCATAGGCCGAAAAGCGGCCGAAGATTTCCTCGGTCGGGATGATGACGTTCTTCAGGCCGTCCTTGGCCGCCTTGTTGGCGAGACGCGGGCTGATTTTCTCGTGCGCCTTGAAGATGATCTCGCCGCTGTCGGCGTCGACCACTTCGTGGTTCGGCTTGATGCCGCGCCAGGATTCGGCGCTGTACGGGATCTGCCAACCGTTCTTGCCGCGCACATAGGTGACGCGGCTGTAGAAAGTGTTGAGGATTTCCTCGCTCGTCAGGCCGAGCGCGTGGAGAAGCGCGGTGACCGGGAGCTTGCGCTTGCGGTCAATGCGGACGTTGACGATGTCCTTGGCGTCGAACTCGAAATCAAGCCAGCTGCCGCGATACGGGATGACGCGGGCGGCAAAGAGATACTTGCCGCTGGCGTGGGTCTTGCCGCGGTCATGGTCGAAGAGGACGCCCGGCGAACGGTGCATCTGGGACACGATGACGCGCTCGGTGCCGTTGATGATGAAGGTGCCGTTCATGGTCATGAGCGGCATGTCGCCCATATAAACGTCCTGCTCCTTGATATCGATGACCGACTTGGCTTCTGTATCGGGATCGATCTCGAACGTGGTGAGGCGAAGGGTAACGCGCATCGGCGCCGCATAGGTCAGGCCGCGCTGACGGCATTCGTCGGTGTCGAACTTCGGCTCTTCGAGCTCATAATGATCGAAGTCGAGGTGCGCCGTGCCTGCGAAATCCTGGATCGGGAAGACCGAGCGGAGGGTCTTTTCGAGACCCGAGACGTAGCCCGTTGCTGGGTTCGAGCGGAGGAACTGCTCGTAGCTCTCGCGCTGAACCTCGATCAGGTTCGGCATTTCGCTGATTTCGTGGATGTTGCCGAAAATTCGGCGGATCCGGCGCTGCTGGCTGTTGCGGGCCTGGGTCGGAACGTCTTTCGCTTTGGTCGCCATGGGTTTCCCTGCGCTTCGGGCACGCGTGAGGGTACGCGGCCCAAGTTAAATGCGGCGCGGCTCCTGGGAATTCTCCGCCATACGTTCGGACCGGTGCGCTTGTTCGGTCCGTGTCCCGGCGGAGACAGGAAAAGCCCCGGGCGCACGAAGCCGTGCGGCGGAGCCGTTATGTCTGGATGAAACCGATATAGCGCGAATCCTATACCGCGCAAGAGGGCAGGGCGCAGTTCGGCCCGGTTACAATGATGTTCCGCCTTGATCGTTCCAGCAGGGCCGCCATCTCGTTGGCGAAGGAGTTTTCAGATGGCCGATATCGTTATCCGCGATTTCCATGCCCACATCTATTACGACGCTGCGGACGTCGACCGAGCCAGGGCGCTCGCCGACGATGTGCAGAGGCGATTCGGTGTTGCTGTCGGGCATTTTCACCTGAAACCGGTCGGCCCGCATCCCCGCGGCAGCGTGCAGATGACGGTCCCGGCCAACCGCTTCGGGGAAGTAGCAACCTATCTCGCCGTTGCTCGAATGGGGCTTACGATCTTCGCGCATGCTTCGACCGGGGACGACCGCGCCGACCACACCAGCAACGTGATCTGGTTCGGCCCGTCGGAGCGGCTCGATCTATCGATCTTCGACTAGGCGGCCTGGTCCGCAGCCGCGCGCGCACTTGCCTTCATCTTGCGGACGCCCTCGTTTTCGACAGCATTGTCGAACACGGCCTTCATCAGGACGGCCATCAACGGAACGCCGTTGGTAAAGATGATCTGGCCTGCGCCGAGCGCGTTTAGGTCCCGTACCGCCGACGTTACGAGGGCGCTGTAATCGCCCGTCCGGCTTGCATCGTCGGCGTGTTCGGCCCAGGCAGCGGCCCAGCTGTCGGTCAAACGCTCAAGGCGAAGACGGACAATATTCAGCAGATCGCTTGGAGGAGCCTTGCCGAGCAGCTCGTCGAACAGGCATCGCATCTCCCACGGAGTCATGATCTCGGGAAAATTGACCCGTTCGAGCCGCAGGGGCTCCTTGACCGAGCCAGAAGCCACCGGGCTTGGCTGCCGTTCCTTCATGCCCGGTTGCTTGGCCGCGTTGACGAGGTCCCACAGGCGCTCGCCGCCGATCGTGTCGGCAACAAGGTGTATGCGCTTTTCGCGACCGTTGTTGGCGACGTTGTGACGGCGAAAAGTGTCGAATACCCAGCATTCGCCGGCCGCCATGTGCACGGTTTCCTCCCCGCAGGTGAAGCTGACGTCCGAGTTGGTGACGATCGGGATGTGAACGCGGACGTGGGTGCGCCAGTAATAATTCGTGTCGACGTGGGGAGGCACGGTCGCTCCGGGAACGAGACCCATCAGCCTTGTCCGGCCCCAGACGCAGCCGAGCGTGGCCATTACCTCGGTCATGTACGGGCACATTTCCAGGAATCTGGTCGCTGCCATCGGGCCGGCAAACCCGTTGGTGATCATCCCTGAAGGCGTGACGAGCGGCACATAGTCGTTGCCCTCGAAGTTCTGCGGATGGGGAACCCAGGCCTCGGCCGGAAGCGCTCGGACTTCCTCGGCGAGGGTCTCTGCGTCGAATCTTATCGGCAATCGGTAGAAGGGCTCGTCCAGCTTCATGGCGGCCATTTGCAGCCTTGCGGGCATCAGCGTCAATGCTGCCGCCGGGGACGGCCACAAGGAAAAAGGGCGACCCCTTGCGAGGCCGCCCTTCCCATCCGCCGGCGCTTCAAGACACCGACGAAATTCGTATTCGAAGCTTACTTGAGCTCGACGGTTCCGCCGGCTTCCTCGATCTGCTTCTTGATCTTCTCGGCTTCGTCCTTGTTGACGCCTTCCTTGAGCGCCTTCGGAGCGCCTTCGACCAGCGCCTTGGCTTCGCCGAGGCCCAGGCCGGTGATGGCGCGGACTTCCTTGATGACGTTGATCTTCTTGCCACCGTCGCCGGTGAGGATCACGTCGAACTCGGTCTGCTCCTCGGCAGCCGGCGCAGCGGCGCCACCAGCGGCCGGGCCAGCGACGGCGACGGCAGCGGCGGCCGAAACGCCCCACTTCTCTTCGAGCAGCTTGGCCAGCTCAGCCGCCTCGAGGACGGTCAGCGCCGACAGGTCATCAACGATCTTGTTCAGGTCAGCCATTTTAAATCTCCAATGGGGCCACATGGCCCAAAGTTGTCGTGCGGTTCAGTTCAATCGAATGTTCAGGCTGCGGCCTTGGCGGCGAAAATGCGCGCCAGCTGGCCACCCGGCTCCATCGCGATGCGGGCGATCTTCGTCGCCGGCGCCTGGATGAGGCCCACAAGCTTGCCGCGAAGCTCGTCGAGCGACGGAAGTTCGGCGAGCGCCTTCACCCCGTTCACGTCGAGCATCGTCTCGCCCATCGCGCCGCCGACGATTTCGAACTTGTCGTTCGTCTTGGCGAACTCGACCGCCACCTTGGCGGCCGCGACCGGGTCGGACGAGGTCGCCAGCGCAGTCGGTCCCACAAGGAACTCGCTGAGCGGGCTGTACGTCGACCCTTCGAGGGCGATCTTGGCAAGCCGGTTCTTCGCAACCTTGAACTGGGCGCCGGCGTCGCGCATCTTCGCGCGCAGGTCCGAGGACTGCGCGACCGAGAGGCCGAGGTTGCGGGTAATCACCACAACGCCCGTCTCGGCGAAGACGTTCTTCAGCTCGGCAACCAGATCGGCTTTTTGCGAACGATCCATGCCATACTCCATAAATCCCATCGAAGCCGGAACCTCGACGGGGACCCAAAATAGCCGCGCATCGGCAAAGCCACCGCGCAGCGTCTGATGTCCGTGGGGGCTGGATCAAGGCGGCGGTTGAACCGCCGCACGACCGGAGCGAACACGCGCTCCGACAAGAATTCCTGTCCCCGTCTAGGCCGCAGATTAAGAGGGAAACCCTCAGCGACTGTCTCGGACGAGTGTCATCCCGAGGGGAAGACCAGCGCGCCTATAAACGTTGATGCCGTGAAGTCAATGCGTTGGCCGGTTGCCGCCGCCGTGAGATGGCTCCGCTCCAAACTACGTCGCAAGCGGCAACTTGACAAAAGTTGCTGTCCGGCGCCCCATCACCGTCCCATATGCGGGGAGGGTGGATGGTCCGGCGCCTGTTGATGGTCTTGGCGGCACTAACGGCTTCGCTGTCCGTGGCGGCGGTGAGCCAGCCCACACCCCCGAGAATCGTCGCCGTCGGAGATCTTCACGGCGACTATGCCGCCTGGATCGATATCGCCAAGGCAGCCCGGCTGATCGGGCCAAACCTGCGCTGGACAGGCGGTAAGACGATCCTTGTCCAGACTGGCGACATCACCGACCGCGGGCCCGACAGCCTCAAGATCATCCGTCACCTGCAACAGCTCCAGCGGCAAGCGCGCGGGGCAGGCGGGAACGTCATAGTCGTTCTCGGCAATCACGAGGCGATGCAGGTCACTGGCGACCTGCGCTACGTCCACGCGGGGGAATATGCCGCCTTTGCGGACCGTCAGAGCCAGCGCCGGCGCGAGCTGGCCTACGAAGCGAACAAGGCGGCGATCGAAACCTACTTCCGCACTAAAGACGCCTCGCTGAGTCCGGCCGCAATCAAGGCATTGTGGATCGCCGAAACGCCGCTCGGCAAGGTGGAGCATAATACGGCCTGGGCACCCAATGGCGAGCTTGGCAAGTGGGCGGCGTCGCTGCCCGCCGTCGTCAAGGTCGGAAACACATTGTTCGCGCATGGCGGGATTAGCGCGAACTACGCGCTGGTGCCGATCGGCGAGGTCAATCGCCGTGCGCGCGCCGCCCTCGAATCCGCCACCACCGATCGATCGGCGATCATCAACGACGAGTTCGGCCCCCTTTGGTATCGGGGCCTCGTGACCGGCACCGGCGCCGGCGGCAGGCCGACCGCCGCCAACGAGCTGGCCGTCGCCCTCAAGGCCTATGGCGCGAAGCGTCTGGTGATCGGGCACACGCCGTCGCTCAAGGGGGTCGTGATCGATTTCGACGGCCAGCTGGTGCGGATCGATACCGGCATTTCACGCGCCTATGGCGGCGTCCTCGGCTGGGTCGAGATTGTCGGCGATAAAGTCATTCCGAATGTCACGACCAGGAGCTCGCCATGATCTTCCGGCTTTGCATCGCCGCGCTGGCGGCATTCCCCATGGCGGCTCTTGCCCAGATCCCGCCAAGCCCTTGTTCGCAAGCGACGAGCCGCTGCGCCTGACAATTAGCGGAGGGGTCGACCAGATCGCCAAGGGCGGGCCGAATAGCCGCGAAGGCCGGCCTGGAACGCTGGCGATTGCCGGCAGCGCCGACAGCTTGCCGATCCTGCTGGAGCCGCGCGGGATCACGCGTCGGCAGCGCGATGTCTGCCAGTTTCCGCCGCTGCGGGTAACCTTCAACCAGCCCCCGCCAGCCGATTCGGTTTTCGCGGGGCAGCGGCGATTGAAGCTGGTCAGCCACTGTCGAGCGGCCGAGAACTTCCAGAATTACCTTCTTCTCGAATATGCGGCCTACCGCCTCTACAACAATCTGACGCCGCTCAGCTTTCGCGCTCGCCTGGCGCAGATCGAATATCGCGACAGTGCGGGCCAGCCGATCACCACGCGCTACGGCTTTTTCATCGAGGACATCGACGATGTCGCGAAACGAAACGGAATGACCGAGGCCAGGATGGGTGAGCGCTTCCCCGTGTCGCGGCTGTCGCCGACCGACGCGGCGCGGTTTGCCATCTTCCAATATATGATCTCCAACCTCGACTGGGCGATGCAGGCGGGACCACCGGGAGACAGTTGCTGTCATAACAGCCGTCCCATCGCCCCGGCGGGCGCATCATCGCCCCAGGTGATTCCCGTGCCCTACGACTTCGATTTTTCCGGAATGGTCAACGCGCCCTACGCGACACCGCCTTCGGCCGTGAACGTCAGCAACGTTCGCCAGCGCCGCTATCGCGGTCTTTGCCGGCACAATGCGGAAGCCCGGGCGCTCTACCCGCAATTTCGGGCGCAGCAGGCCGCAGTGCCGCAGATCCTTTCATCCGTACCCGGCCTGGACCCAACCGCACGGGACCGCGCGATCGGCTTCCTGGGCGGTTTTTTCAGCGACATCGCCACCGACCAGCAGGCCGACAAGAGGATGCTCGGGACTTGCCTCGGCTAGGTCTTGGGCGGCTCTGTCGTCGCGGCCGGAGGCGCCGCAGGGACGGGGTCGGGGTTGGTCTCCGGGCGGAAGTCGCTCATGAACCGCTTCATCCCCGCTCGCTCGCCATATTCGCTGACCCACAGCAGCACGATGCAATAGTTGAAGAAGAGCGCCATCACGAAAGCCAGCTCCACCGCGCCAATGCCTGAAGCGAGGCCGACCCCGACCGACAGCAGTATATAGAGCGCGTCGCCGGAGCTCTTGAGGCTGTTCTTGAATCGCACCGCCCCGGCGATCCCGCCTAGGGCGAAGGCCAGAGCGAGACTGTTCTGAACCACGATGACGATCGAGGTGACAACCAGCGGAAGGATCAGGATGGAGCTGATTAGCGACTGGTCATATTCCTCTCCGCTACGGGTGGCCATGTAGACCCAACTGACGGGTAGCGAGGTTAGCAGAGCACCCATGATAGCAACGGACAGCCAACCAAGGCTCTGTCCGAGATTCTTGACCTCGGGATCGCCCTTCGAGGCCGCTTCGAGCGCGCTTTTGCCTTCGCTTGCGCTGATCAAATCTTGGGCGCCCCGACGGGAAGATAGTGCCGCAAGTCAGGATAAGCGGAGAGCAGCACGTACATGCCGCCCAGGATGATGAGATAATAAACCGTCAGCTTAACGACGAGACTGGTAGCGCGCATCTTCAAGCCCCCTTGATCGCGTGCGCCGATGCTAGGTCAATCGCTGCCGGACGCCAAGTGCGCGCTTCCTTCGTCGCCAACGGGGTAAGCTGATATCGGCTCGATCACGCCGTAGCGTTCCTTTAGCGGCGGGTGGGAAAGGGGCGGCCAGGGAATGTCCGTCACGGGCAGCCTGGTGTCGGGCAGCACATCGAGAAAATGCCGAAGCAGCGTCAATCTACCGACCGGCTGATCGTTGAAATCGACCAGCGTCCAAGGGGCCCAGGCGGTATGGGTCGCCTTCAGCATCCGCTCCCGGGCGATCGTGTAATCCTCGTAGCGGTTACGGGATTCGATATCGATCGGCGATAGCTTCCAGCGCCGCCGCGGATTCATTAGCCGGTTGTGAAAGCGCTCTTCCTGTCGCTCCTGGTCAACGCAAAGCCAATATTTGAACAGCAGGATGCCGTCATCGACGAGGTGCTTTTCAAATTCGGGAGTCGTCTCCAGGAAATCCTCGGCCTGCTTCTGGGTGCAGAAGCCCATTACCCGCTCGACGCCGGCGCGGTTGTACCAGCTGCGGTCGAACAGCACGAGCTCGCCGCGCGACGGCAGGTGCTTCATGTAGCGCTGGAAATACCATTGCCCTTGCTCCGTCGGGGTCGGAGCGGACAGTGCGATCACCCTGCAGTGACGCGGGTTGATGTTCTGGCTGATCATGTCGATCGAGCCGCCCTTGCCGGCCGTGTCCCGCCCTTCGAAGACGATTACCACGCGCTGGCCGGTTTCCTGGATCCATCGCGCGGCGTCGCTGAGTTCGCGAGTGAGCGGCTTTAGAAGCTGCTCATATCGTTCGCGGCTGAGAACGGTCTTTCCGCTCATTGGCTGTTCCCCTAGGCGTTCAAGCTAGCGGGAGACGATGCACAAAAAAAGGCCGGGGATTTCGCCCCGGCCTTCTTCAATTCTCGAGAGCGCGACGCTTAGGCGCCGGCCACCTCGGTCGTATCGATCTTGACGCCCGGGCCCATCGAGGAGCTGACGGCAATCTTCTTCACGAATTTTCCCTTGGCGCCGGCCGGCTTGGCCTTGACGATGGCGTCCACAAACGCATCGAAATTGGCCTTGAGGTCCGCCTCGGCGAAGCTCGCCTTGCCGATCCCGGCGTGGATGATGCCCGCCTTCTCGACCCGGAATTCGATCTGGCCGGCCTTGGCGTCCGTGACAGCCTTGGTGACGTCCATGGTGACGGTACCGAGTTTCGGGTTCGGCATCAGGCCCTTGGGGCCAAGCACCTTACCGAGACGGCCGACAACGCCCATCATGTCCGGAGTGGCGATGACCCGGTCATAGTTGGTGTCGCCGCCCTGCATGGCTTCCATCAAATCCTCGGCACCGACCATATCGGCGCCCGCGGCCTTGGCTTCGTCGGCCTTGGCGCCCTTGGCGAACACGGCAACCTTGACGGTCTTGCCGGTGCCCTTCGGAAGGTTGACGACGCCGCGGACCATCTGGTCGGCGTGGCGCGGATCGACGCCGAGATTCATGGCGACTTCGACGGTCTCGTCGAACTTGGCGGTGGCGAGCGACTTGACGAGGCTGATCGCCTCATCGACGCCATAATGTTTGTCGGCTTCGACCTTTCCGGCCTGTGCCTTTTGCTTCTTGGTCAGCTTTGCCATGGTTTAGCCCTCCACCACGTCGAGGCCCATCGCGCGGGCGCTGCCTTCGATGATCCGGGTCGCCGCCTCGATATTCGTGGCGTTGAGATCCTTCATCTTCATCTCGGCGATTTCAGAGACCTGGCTGCGCTTGATCGTGCCCGCGGAAACCTTGCCCGGTTCCTTGGAGCCCGACTTCAGCTTGGCTGCCTTCTTGAGAAGGAACGACGCCGGTGGGGTCTTGGTGGTGAAGGAGAAGCTGCGATCCGCATAGACCGTGATGACGGTCGGGATCGGCATGTTCTTTTCAAGGTCCTGCGTTGCCGCGTTGAACGCCTTGCAGAACTCCATGATATTGACGCCGCGCTGGCCCAGCGCGGGGCCGATCGGCGGTGACGGATTGGCAACGCCAGCCGGCACTTGGAGCTTGATATAGCCCGTGATTTTCTTTGCCATTTTTCTCACTCTGTAGTGGGCGTCGCGCCTTGCGGCGTTCGGCCCGTTCAAGTTTAGCGGTCCAGACGGTCGCCCGAAGGCGGCCTCCCGCGAATTTCCATTCAGCATGCTGTTTGGAAGCGGGGGCCAATAGCAGATTGCGAGCCTGAGGCAAGTCGCTGAGATTGTTCGATTGGCGGGGTGGACAAGCGGTGTTGAGGGAGCGAAACGGTCGCAAACTCGTTATTGCCGAAAGTTCGCCAGTTCGCTGGCCAGCGACTGGAGCTTTCCCATCGATACCTATTCTCCCGAATCCGAGCTGACTGCCGCTCGAAATGCGCTTCGTGAGAGCGACCTGCGCTGGCGCACTTTGGCCGATGCCTTCCCGCACATGGTGTGGTCGACGACGCCGGACGGCTTTCATGATTACTACAATGCGCGGTGGTACGAATTTACGGGCGTTCCCGAAGGCACGACCGACGGCGAGGGCTGGAACGACATGTTCCATCCAGACGACCAGGAACGGTCATGGGCGCGCTGGCGCCATAGCCTGGAGACGGGCGAGCCCTACGAAATCGAATATCGTCTCCGTCACCGCAGCGGCGAATATCGCTGGACCTTGGGCCGGGCGATGCCGATCCGCGGCGGCGATGGGAAGATCATCCGCTGGATGGGCACCTGCACCGACATCCATGAGCAGAAAAGGCAGGCCGAGCAAAACGAGATCCTCAGTCGCGAGCTTAGCCACAGGATCAAGAACATCTTCGCGGTTATAGGCGGCCTAGTCGGCCTGTCCGCCCGGCAGGAGCCGGAGCATCGCGAGTTCGCCAATCGACTTCAGCAGCGAATTGCGTCGCTTGGCCGTGCCCACGAATTCGTTCGGCCCCATAGCGAGGAATCGCAGCCGACCGACCTGCCCGGGCGGCTGCACGGCGTTCTTCGGGAAATTCTGTCCCCATATCCGGCACTGAGCGAGGGCCAGATCACTGTCGAAGGCGATGACTTCGAGGTCGACGACCGCGGCGCCACGCCGATCGCCCTGATGTTTCACGAGCTTGCGACAAACAGCGCGAAATATGGCGCGCTGTCGCGTCAGGGTGGCCGGGTTGCAATCATCACTGCTGGTCGGGGCGATCAGGTCGAGATTGCATGGGAGGAGAGCGGCGGACCTAAAGTGACGACGCCGACTCGTCAGGGCTTCGGCACCAAGCTGGCGGACCTGAGCGTCGTCGGGCAGCTCGGCGGAATGATTGAACGGGATTGGGATCCGGCGGGCCTGAAGACCCGGATATCCGTTCCCAAAAAGCGGCTGGTTCGCTAAATCAACCGAAGAGTCGAAGCGCAGGCGGCGGATCGGCCGCTTCGCCCGCGCGGCTACGAAACACATAATCGAGCGCGGCTTTGACGGTCGACTCGTCGGTAGGCTTGGTGATGACACCGATCGTGCCCGCAACCCCATCGCCGAGCTGTCGCGGATTGGCCGTGATGAAAATCACCGGCACGCCGCGCTGGCTAAGCGTTTCGGCGATCTGCGGTCCGGTCAGGCCGTCGCGCAGATTGAGGTCGACCAAGGCAAGGTCGAGCGGTGCCTCGAAATGCTCGGTGGCGGTTTCGACATCCGGCGCGATACCGGCGCAATCGTGTCCCAAGTCCTCGAGAATGCACTCGAGTTCCATCGCGACGAGCATCTCGTCTTCGACGATGAGGATTCGTTTGGTCATGCTAATCGTCTGATATCGGTTGTTTCGGGATCAACCCAGATAGAGCTGGCCGGTTCCGTAACAAATGATAAGTTTTCGACCGTGTCCCGGGGGCCACGCCGCCCGTTACTTGACCCGCTCGACCTGTTCGAACTCCAGCTCGACCGGCGTTGCACGGCCGAAAATCGAAACGCTGACCTTCACGCGCGCCCGGTCGAAATCGAGTTCCTCGACGACGCCGTTGAAGCTCGCGAACGGCCCGTCGAGGACCTTCACGGCATCGCCAATCTCGTAGTCGACCTTGACCTTCGTCTTTGGCGCGGCGGCGGCGGACTCGTCCTTCGTGTCCAGCATCCGATTGGCCTGGGCATCGGGAATCGGCTGCGGCTTTCCGCCAGGGCCCAGGAAGCCGGTGACCTTCGGCGTGTTCTTCACGAGGTGGAAAACGTCGTCGGTCATGCTGAGCTTGGCCAGCACGTAGCCGGGCATGAACTTGCGCTCGGCCTGGACCTTCTTGCCGCGCTTGATCTCGGTCACGGTTTCGGTCGGCACTTCGACCGCTTCAACCATCTGCTCGAGGCCAAGGCGTCTCGCCTCACTGAGGATCGAATCACGGACCTTGTTCTCGAAGCCCGAATAAGCGTGGATGATGTACCAGCGGGACATGGATGCTGTGCCTCGTGTTAGCCGATCAGGCCGATAAGGAACTTGACGATCGCGCCTAACGCGCTGTCGATACCAAGGAAGAAGACGGCGAGCAGAACTGTCATGATCAGGACCATGATGGCGGTCGTGATGGTCTCTTTGCGGGTCGGCCATACGACCTTGCCGGCTTCGTTCCGGACCTGGCGGAAGAACTCGCCTGGAGAAGTCTTCGACACTGTGCTGCGCTCGCTTTCATGGCTCGCCGACGCTTCGGGGTAAGCTTCCTCCTCCGCCCCGGCCGAGCCGGGATGGAGGAAGGCTTTTCCGATGTCGGAATGGAAGGGCAATTAGACCCGCCTGAGGCGCTTTTCAAGGGCGCCAGAGCAATGCCTTCCGCCCGAAGCGCCGGGACATGGCAGGGGCAGAGGGACTCGAACCCACGACCCTCGGTTTTGGAGACCGATGCTCTACCAACTGAGCTATACCCCTAGGCCGGCGTGGCGATTAGCCGCGCGCTGCCTCAGGCGCAAGCGCCTCGCTAGGGCCTTGCCCTCAATGCCCCCGATAAAAGCAATAAGCCGACGATCGGGAGTGGCGCTTGGACTTGCTGCGCTCAGCGCGTGTTGCGGGGGTTCGGCCGATTATCTGCAGGGCCAACCCCAAGCGCTTTCATCTGCACGAGCTTGCCGGAATCGACGACGCGGATGCCGGAGTCCTGCAATCGCCGGATATAGTCGGCAGTTATTCCGAGGGCCTTGAACTCGACGAGCCCTTCCAGAGCGAGGTTGCCATAGCCAACCTTCTTCAAGCTCTCGATATAGGCCCCGTCCACGCCAAGCGCCTTGAACTGGATCAGCGTATTGAGCTGAGCGGGCCGATATCCGGAGGCGGCCAGTTCCTGGATGTAGCCGCTTTCAAGCCCGAGCGCCGCGAGGGCGATCAGGTTTTGCGCGCTCGGCGCCGGGTAGTTGGCCCGGCGAATTTCCGTGATGAGGTCGCGGCGAACCCCGACGGCGGTCATGGCGTAAACGTCCTCGCCGGAAACGGGCGCAATGCCACTGCTTCTAAGATGGTCGAGGAACTCCTGGTTTGCCGTGAAGCGGCACTGCCCTTCGGCGCTGCTACTTCCGCCCGTGCCGCTGCAGTCGAGCCGGCCCGCGTCGCGGACGAGTGCGAACCGCACGGGCGTTTGGCCTTTGCCCGCAAGCTGTGACCGCTCAAGCCCGGCGAAGTCAGTGATGCGAAAGGAAGAATTCCATTGGCTATTTGCTCGATCGGAGCGGCGAAAGTCGGCGCGAATGTTCGCGCCGTCTCCTCCTTCGTCCTTGAGTCGAAAGTTGAACTCGGTTGACGACGCAGCATCGACCGTGGCCGTGATGGTAAGCGTTGAGGCAGCAATGGACGCCAGGAAGATCGGGAAGCGGGTCATTTCAACTCTCCTTCTCGTTACGCGGGCAAAGTTCGCCCGGCCGCCCCGTTCGGGACGTCAAAGACATGCAGTTTTCGAATTTCAGTTCAGTAAGTTAGCTGATCAGGAGCCGTCGTCCGGATCCGGGTCCGGATCGGCAGAGCCTGACAAGTTTTGAGCGGAGACGCCGAGCGCCTTGATCTTGACCATTTCTTGCGGTGTCGGAAGCCGTCCAGTGGCCTTCTTTGCTCGGGCAATGTCGCCGGGCATGACCTGGAGCGCCCTCAGTTCAACGACGGTAGACAGCGGCAGTCCACGATATCCTGCGCCAGACAAGGCCCGCACATAGTCCTTGGTGACGCCCAGCGCCTTAAGCTTGACGAGCTGCTCGTCGCTGATCGGGACGCCCGGCATCGCGCGGCGCATCGCGTCGGCATAGGCAGCATCGGCGCCCATGGCGCGCCTCGCGACTGCAGTATCGATCCGTCGCCCGTCGACCGAAACGGCGGCTCCCGCTCGAGCTGTGGCAATCGCATTGCCGTTGACATAAGCGAAGGCGCTGCCGTCAGGCGAGGCGATGAAGGTCCCCTGCGGACCACGCACGATGGCGCGGCCTTGCTTGTCGACGAGCATCGTCCGACCGTCGGCCGTAACCGTCACATCTTCGCGCGGGTCGACTGCGGTCGCGAGTCGCGCCTCGGCGGCCGGCTGGGCAGCTGCCGAGGATGCGGCAGCCGCGAGATCGGTACCGACCATAGCCGGCACCGGGACTTTGGCGGAGGCGCCCGCCGGAAGGGAAGCGGAAGCGGAGACAGGCTGAACGCCTGGAACGACAGTCAGCGCTGCCAGCGGGACAGCCATGCCGGCGGCGAAGAACGCTGCGGCGCTCGTCCAGCGCCAGCCACCCGGCGCCCGCTCAAGCGCGCTGTCTAGAACGCGGCGGACACGGCGAGCGAGCGAATTTTTCGCCGGTGCTACGCCATGCGCACCGATTAGCAGGCCTCGGCATTCGTGACGCGCGACGCCAACCAGCAGCTGCGCATAATCGGTGTCCTCGATGTTGGCGGAAAGCACGCTGTCGTCGGCAGCTTCTTCACGGAGCTGGTGCGCCTCACGGGCAAGCAACCAGACGAGGGGATTGAACCAGAACAGGGCGATGACGACGCGGGCGAGCAGAAGCTTGGCCCAGTCGAGATGGGCGACGTGGGCCAGCTCATGGGCGATGACAGCCTCCGCCTGATTATGCGCCTTCGCGGCTTCGCTGTTCAGGAGGATGATCGGGCGGACGACGCCCCAACTGATCGGCGACGGCAACTCGTCGCTGGTGAGCAGGGCGGTACCATGCTTGAAACCCATGCGGTGTTGCGCACGGGCAAGCGCCGTAACCCACTCCGGCTCGACGAGCACGTTGGCGCGCGACTTGAGGATGCCGAGGCGGACCAAGGCAACCAGGGTCAGGCCTATCAGAAGAAGCGCCGGAAGCCCGTATAGCACTGCCGGCAGGTTGGCCGACGAAAGGATGGACGCAGCCGGCTCGGCCGCGGGCTCGAGTGTTGCCGCTTCGAGCGCGATCGTCGATGTCGCCGCGGGCACGGCCATTTTCACCGGCGCAGCGATGAATTCCGGCTCCCCGGCAAGGAATTGCGGTCCGGCGACGCCAAGCGGCGGAAGAAGAAGGGAGCCGAAGGGGAGTAGCAGCATGGCAAAAAGGCCGAGATGCGCGATCAGGCTGCGGTCGGCAGCCGAGCGTTTTTGGGCGAGCCGAAGAATCGCAAGGACGCCTCCAGCCACGATCAGCGACTTCAATGCAATGGCGATCAGCGGACCCATCATTTCGCCCCTTTCGCTTCGCGCGCTTCGGCGATCATCCGCTCAAGCGCATCCAGTTCCCGGTCCTCAAGGCGGTCCGACATGCCGAGCAGCGCGCTTGCCGCGCCAGCCGCTGAACCGTTGAAGAAAGTACGCACCACTTCGCTAAGCGCATTCTTGCGCGCGACGCTGTCGGCGACGGCAGGGCTGAAAACAAAGCCGCGCTCTGATTCGGAACGGATGACGTAACCCTTGTCTTCCAGCCGCTTGAGCATTGCCCGAACTGCCGACCCGCTCAGCTCGACCGGAAGCGCTTCGCAGATTTCTGAGACCGTCCGCTCGCCTTCGCGATAAAGGACGTCCACAATCTGTCGTTCACGGGGCGGTAATTTGTTCAGCACCGAATCGCTCCTATCGCGCTACATTTGTAGCGATGCTACATTTGTAGCGCGATTGCAATCCCCTTTTCTAACAGGGGATATGAACGTTCGACGAACAGTCGGCTTGTCTTAGGCAGCGACGTCGAATGGGACGATCTCGCCCGAGAGATAAAGATTACGCGCCTTGGTTCGCGACAGCTTGCCAGACGAAGTGCGGGGCAGGGTGCGTGGCGGCACCAATTCGACGATCGGCGAGATTCCGGTGATCGCGCGAACGCGCTCCTTGATGTCGTCGCGAAGGCGGCCGCGTTCCTCGGGATCGCTAACCCGGCAATGGACGAGAACGGTCGGCGTTTCCTCCCCGGTCGGTCCGGTGATCGCGAAGGCGGCAATGTCGCCGGACTTGAAGCCGGGCAATTGCTCGACGGCCCATTCGATGTCCTGCGGCCAGTGATTGCGGCCGTTGATGATAATCATGTCCTTGGCGCGGCCGACAATAAAGATGTAGCCGCCCGACATATAGCCCATGTCGCCGGTGTCGAGCCAACCGTCGCCACTGAGGCACGCGCGGGTGGATTCCTCGTCACGGAAATAGCCGACCATCACCGAAGTGCCCCTGCAAAACACCTTGCCGATGCTTCGCTCAGGCAGGGCGTTACCTTCCCCGTCGCGGATCTCGACGTCCATGCCTTTGAGCGGCTTTCCGCAATTGACGATGGCGCGGTAGCGGCGCGGTCGCTCCTGCTCTGGAGTTCCGACGCCGGAAAGCTCGCTCTCCTCGACGAGTTCGACGCGGATTCCTTCGCCCGGCGGCATGATCGAAACGGCCAGTGTTGCTTCGGCCAAGCCATAGGAGGGGCAGAAGGCCTTCGCCTTGAAGCCGGCGTCCGCGAAGGCATCGACAAATGCCTGCATGACGTCCGGCCTGATCATGTCGGCGCCGTTTCCGGCAATCCGCCACCGCGAGAGGTCGAAGCGATCGGCAGCGCGGGTCTGGCTGCTCATTCGGCGCGAGCAGATGTCGTATCCGAAGGTCGGTGAATAGGAGAGGCTGGTGCCGGGATTGCGGCTGATAAGGTCGAGCCACGCAAGCGGACGCCGGGCAAAATCTTCGGTCTTGAGGTAATCAACACTGACTTGGTTGGCGAGCGGAGACAGCATGCAGCCGACGAGGCCCATGTCGTGATACCACGGCAGCCAACTGATGCAGCGGTCAGTCTCGCGAAGCTCCGTGCCGAGCGCGTGCGCATGCAGGTTGTCGAGCAGGGCGCGGTGCGTGATCGCGACGCCGTGAGGAAAGCGCGTCGAGCCTGAAGAATATTGCAGGTAGGCGATTTCCTCGCCGCCGGCTTGCGGAAGGTCGCCATCCGCTTCGGGCAGTTGATGGAGGCTCGACCAATCCCGTGCTTCGATGCCGCGCTGGTTTGCCGCGTCTTCCGCGAAGGCCGCGAGTTCCGAAGGATAGAGAAACAACCGGGGATCGCTGCTTTCCAGCATAACCAGCAATTGCGCGACATAAGCGTCCCGGCCACCGAAGCTCGTCGGCAAGGGAAGCGGAACGGGCCACAAGCCGGCATACACCGCGCCAAAGAAGCATGCGGCGAATTCCTGGCCCGTTTCCGCAACCATCGCGACGCGGTCGCCCTTGATCAGGCCGAGGCCCGCGAAACGTCGCGCATGGGCAAGCGCGTCTGTGCGCAATTCCGAATAAGCGTAGGTTTTGACGAGCGTCCCGCGCGCGTCGTGGAAATTCATTCCCCGAACGCCGGTGGCCGCATAATCAAGCGCTTCGCCAAGCGTCCCAAAGTCGGCAAAGCGGCGGGCGAGCCGATCGATGGTCGGGGTCGCGCCCGGCGGTGCGAGTTCGGACGGGTTAAGGTGCTCGCGGTCGCTCACAAGGATTCCTGAAAAAATGCGTGCCCAATGCCGACTGCGCCAAGGCATGGCTCGTCGCGTGGCGGCGCTTCCTGATGCTGGCGGAGTGTGGCACAAACATGGCGTGACCAGTAGCCGACGGCCGCGGCCGCCACTCGATCGCCGGGATCTTGACGAGCTTGCGTTGCGCTACGTTGCGCGATTCGCAACCAGCAGAGCCAAGCTGCGATCCTATCTGCTGCGGAAGATTAGGGAGCGCGGTTGGACCGGCGACGAAGACCCGCCGCTCGATCAGATCGCCGACCGTCTATCCGAACTTGGTTATGTCGACGACCAAGCATACGCCACGAGCCTATCGCAGTCGCTGGGATCGCGGGGATATGGGCATAGGCGCGTGGCGGGCGCGATTTCGGCCGCAGGAATCTCGGAGAGTGACGCGGCGGAGGCTTTGGAGTTCGCCGAACAAAGGGCGGCAGAGGCGGCTCTCAGGTTCGCGAAGAAGAGAAACATCGGGCCATTTTCCGCCGCGTCCGCAGATCGTCCCAAACGAGAAAAATGGATCGCGGCGATGATTCGCGCCGGCCACAGTTTCGCACTTGCCCAGAGAATTGCCGACTCCGAACCCGGGGTAATCCCCGAAGAATGGCTGATTTTCGAATAAAAGTTGCGGACTGCTATCGATTCATTTTCAAGAAAGCATCGCTCCGTGTTATCATGCGACCGTGCGTTCGAGTGCCGACGAGACGCCCGAAACCGTTCCTGCTGGTCGCGGGGGCGACGTTGTTGGGCATGCAATCCTGGGTGAGGCCGAGGATCAATCGGTCGCGCCCGACGCATTTCCGGTAACCGGACGAATCAAATGGTTCGACGCGACGCGGGGTTTCGGCTTCCTCGTGAGCGACGATTGCGAAGGTGACGTCCTCGTTCATTTCTCGATCCTGCGGGAACATGATCGGCGGAGCCTGCCCGAGGGAGCTCTCGTCGAAGCCCTGGTTCAAAAGCAGCAGCGCGGCCTTCAGGCCGTGAAGATTCTGTCAATCGACTTGAGCGAGGCATTGCCCAGCGCTGTCCGTCCGGTAACCAATCCCGGACAGCGCGCCGATCGCAAGGCTCTTGTCGATTCGGCCGGCGAGTTCGAGCCGGTGGAGGTCAAATGGTTCAATCGCGTAAAGGGCTATGGTTTCGTCAATCGACTGGACGATCTTGCGACGGACATCTTTATCCACATGGAGACTGTCCGGAACGCCGGAATCGTGGACCTCAATCCGGGCGATCGGCTCGAAGCGCGAATCGCCGAAGGTCGCAAAGGCCAGACGGCCGTCGAGCTTCGCAGTCACTAATCCGACTGGTTTTAATCCTTGCAGCGGCCGTTCCGGCGACCGCCTGCCAGGGGGCTGCCGTACCTGCGGCATCCTTTGAGCAGTCAGCGGCCGGATTGGATCAGATCCCGCTCACTGTCCGATCCGACGGGAGGACCCATCGCTTTACGGTTGAGGTCGCCCGAACACCCGAGGAGCAAACCTACGGCCTGATGAATCGCGGGTCGCTGGACCCGGATCGCGGAATGATATTCCCCTATGATCCTCCGCAGGAAGTTGCGTTCTGGATGAAGAACACGTTGATCCCACTCGACATAATCTTCATTGCGCCTGGCGGGCGGATCCTCAACATCGCGGCAAACACCACTCCGCTGTCCTTGGAGCCGGTTCCCTCGGCAGGCCCGGTCGAAGCCGTGCTCGAACTCGCCGGCGGTCGGGCAGCCGAGCTCGGCATGGCAGCTGGCGACCAGGTCGATTGGCGCCGATGAGTTCGCTTGCAGGCAAGCAAGCTGGCGGCTTGCTTCCCATCGCCGACTGCGGCTAACGGCCCTGCATGGGAATATTGGCGAACGCTTTCACCTGGTGGAACGGTGCCTCGTGGGGGACGAGCATTGTGACGCGCTTGCGCGGCGAGGAAGTCGGCCGGGACGAGGCCGGCAACGTCTATTTCCGCCATCGCAAGCATCCGTCGCGCCGCTGGGTCATCTACCAGGGCTCCAACGACAGCAGCAACGTTCCGCCGGGCTGGAATGCATGGCTTCGCGGGACAATCAACGATGTTCCGGAAAAAGCGCTACCGAAGCGCCGCTCGTTCGAGCTTGCCCCGCAACCGAACCTAACCGGCAGCGGTGCTGCTTGGCGGCCTTCCGGTTCCATGAAAGGTCAGGGCCACCGGCCGACGGCGACCGGCGATTACACCGCGTGGACACCGGACGCTTAGTGTTCCGGACCGCCGCTATAGCCGCCGTAGTGCTGGCCCTGGCGGCCTGCTCGAAGGAAAAAGTCCCCGAGAACGGAGTCGTCGAGCAGGCCAAGCTCCCTCCCGCATCGCCCGATTCTTCGGGAACGACGCCAATGCGCGACCGGGTCGCAGTCATCGGCCTGCTCAATAAGCGAAACGGAATCGTTCGGGACCTCACGCTGAAGCCAGGCCAGTCGATCCGCGTCAAGGATGTCATCGTGCGGCTTCGGGCCTGTGAAGCGACCGCGCCGTGGGAACAAGAGAAGCTGACGGGTGCATTCATTCAGGTCGACGTCGAGCTCCCGAACAAGCGGTGGGATCGGGTCTTTTCAGGCTGGCTCTATAAGGAAAGCCCGTCGCTGAACGTAGTCGAGCATGCCGTTTACGACGTCTGGCCCAAGAGCTGCGTGATGAGCTGGCCTGCCGCGCCCGGAATGCCTGCGGCACCGCGCTCCTCCAACAACCGCTCCAGTGCTCCGAACTCTGGTGGTTCCAGCAGCGTCGGGTCGAATCCGCCGAACTCAGGAAACGTTGCTCCAGCTCCCGAGCCATCAACGCCGGCAGCACCCAGCGAAGCAGACAACAACACAGCATAGCGTTCGCGCGGCACTGCCGTCGCGCCAAGCGAGGCAAGGTGCGAGGTCATGAACTGGCAATCGAGCAGGACGAAATTGCCGGCTTTCAGCCGCGCGACGAGCCAGGCTAGCGCAACTTTCGACGCGTTGGTTCGGCGGCTGAACATTGACTCGCCAAAAAACGCACGTCCCAATCGGACGCCGTAAACTCCGCCGACCAGTTCGCCGTCCCGCCAGCATTCGATGGAGTGGGCGTGCCCCGCAGCACGAAGGCCCAATGTCGCCCGTTCGATGTCGGCGTTGATCCAAGTTTCGGGCCTGTCGGCACAGCTGCGGATGACGTCCTCGAACGCGCGATCGCGAGTGACTTCGAAGGTGCCCCGGCGGATCGTCCTTGCGAGCGAGCGCGACAGGTGAAAACCGTGAAGCGGGAGGATGGCCCGGCTGCGCGGCTCGACCCAGAAAACCTCGTCGGAATCACGACTGTCGGCCATCGGGAATATCCCGCTGGCATAGCCACGAAGAAGCAGGCGAGGATCGAGCGGGCTACTCACTCGCTTGAATTACAGGATTTCGCGCACCTTGTCCTGCGGGCGACAGAAGCGAACGCCCTTTTCCGTCTCGACGAACGGCCGATTCACATAGCTGGGGTCCTGGAGCATGGCCTCAAGGACCGTCTCGTCATCCGCCTCGATGAGTCCGCGTTCCTCTGCGTCGGTTCCGCGCGTTCGCAAGGCGTCTTTCGCAGTCATACCCGAATCTCGAAGCAACTGTTCCAGCTTTTCCCGCGTGTAGGGCTGGCCGAGATATTCGATTACGGTTACGTCGGCGCCTGACTCGTTGAGAATGGCGAGCGTCTTGCGCGAGGTCCCGCAGGCAGGGTTGTGCCAGATGGTCGCCTTCACGCCTTGCCCTCCTCCAGCCACCGCTCGAGCCATTTGATCGTATAGTCGCCCCTCAGGAATTCCTCGTTGCGAATGATCCGCTGCTGCAGCGGCACCGTAGTTTTCATCCCTTCGACGACGAATTCCTCGAGCGCCCGCTTTAGGCGGAGGATGCAGCCTTCGCGGGTTCGTCCGTAGACGATCAGCTTGGCGATCATGCTGTCGTAATAAGGAGGCACCTTGTAGCCGGCGTAGAGCCCGCTATCGACGCGAACGTGCATTCCGCCGGGTGCCACGAAGTTTTTCACTAGTCCTGGTGACGGCGCGAAGGTCTCGGGATCCTCCGCGTTGATCCGGCATTCGATGGCGTGGCCGTGAAGAACGATGTCATCCTGGCGGACGCTCAGGCCATCGCCTTGCGCCACGCGAATCTGCTCCCGGACGAGGTCGATCCCGCTGATCATTTCGGTCACCGGATGTTCGACCTGGAGCCGGGTGTTCATCTCGATGAAGTAGAATTCGCCATTCTCGTACAGAAACTCGATAGTGCCGGCACCGCGATAAGCCATGTCGGCCATCGCCTTGCGGACGACTTCGCCCATGTGGGCTCGCTGCTCGGGCGTGATTACGGGCGAGGGTGCCTCTTCAATGACTTTCTGGTGGCGTCGCTGGACCGAACAGTCGCGCTCGCCAATGTGGATCGCATTGCCTTCGCCGTCGCCGAATATCTGGAACTCGATGTGCTTCGGGTCACCCAGATATTTTTCCATGTAGACCGTGGCGTCGCCAAACGCCGCCTTCGCCTCCGACGACGCCTGCATCATCAGCGTTTCCAGATGCTCCGGGTCGTTGACGACCTTCATCCCGCGCCCGCCGCCGCCGGACGCCGCCTTGATTAGCACCGGATAGCCGATTTCGTCGGCAAGCTGGCGCGCTTCGACCGTGCTTTCCAGCGGTCCTGGCGAGCCGGGAACGAGCGGCAGGCCGAGCTTTTCGGCCGTCCGCTTGGCCTCGATTTTGTCGCCCATCACCCGGATATGTTCCGGCTTCGGACCGACCCAGATCAGGCCGTGGCTTTCGACAATCTCCGCGAACTGGGCGTTTTCGCTCAGAAAGCCGTAGCCGGGGTGAACCGCATCGGCATGGGTGATCTCGGCCGCGGAGATGATGTTCGGGACGTTGAGATAGCTGTCGGTCGCAGGGGGCGGTCCGATGCACACCGCCTCATCGGCAAGCCGGACATGCATGGCGTCGGCATCGGCGGTGGAATGGACCGCGACCGTCTGGATACCCATTTCATGACACGCGCGGTGAATCCTCAGTGCGATCTCACCACGATTGGCGATCAGGAGCTTCTTGATCGCCATGTCAGCTGATGACGACCAGCGGCTGGTCGAATTCGACCGGTTGCGCATCGCTCACCAGCAGCTGCTGGACCGTGCCGGCCTTGGGCGCGGTGATCGGGTTCATGACCTTCATCGCTTCGATGATCATCAAGGTTGCGCCCTCGGCAACTTGCTGCCCGACGGCGATGAACGGCTTGGCGCCAGGCTCGGCGGCCAGATAGACCGTTCCGACCATCGGCGATTTGACGGCATCGGCGGACACAGCCGGCGCCTGGTCGGCCGACGGTTCACTAGCGGGCGCAGAGCCGGCGGGAGCAGCGGCGGAATGCGTGATCGGTGCGGGCGCGTAGGTCATGACTTGGCCAGACTCGCGTTTGACTTTGATCTTCCGGCTACCGTCCTCGACCTCGATTTCGGTCAGCTCGTTGGCGGCAAGCAGCTCGGCCAGCTCGCGTACGAGCGCGGTATCGACCCGCATGCTGCCATCTTCCGTGTCGTCAGCCATTGCTTGGGTTTCCCAGATGTCGGTGATTGCCGCGCCCTCTGTCAGAGCCGAGCGGCTGCGTCCAGTGCCGTAAGGTAACCTTGCGCTCCCTGGCCCTTGACGATCAGCGCCGCAACGTCGGCAATAAGGTCATTATGGCGGAAATGTTCGCGTATCGTTGGGTCGCTAAGATGGACTTCGATCACCGGAGTCGCGATCGAGCTCACCGCGTCACGCAGAGCGACAGACGTGTGTCCGTAGCCGCCGGGGTTGAGGATGACCGCTTTGGCACCGGAATCTTCGGCCTCATGAAGCCAGTCGATGAGATGGCCCTCATGATTTGACTGGCGCATGTCGACACTGATGCCCAACTTCGCTGCGCGGTCGCTGATCATGGCGGCAATGTCGTCGAGGGTCTGCGTCCCGTAGATTACCGGTTGGCGCCGGCCGAGACGATTGAGATTCGGGCCATTGAGGATGAAGATCGTCGCCATGTTTGCCTTCGCGGCTGCTGCTTCCTATCTGCCCTAGCGACAATGAACGACAACTCCACCCTCCAGGTTACGATCAATGGCGAGCCGCGCCGCCAACCGGCGGGAAGTGTTGCCGATCTTGTGCGCTCGCTGGGGCTGGACCCTGCCAAGGTGGCGGTCGAGCGCAACCTAGAGATCGTTCCTCGTTCGACCCTCGCCGAAGTCGCAATCGCCAACGGCGACAAGTTCGAGATTGTTCATTTTGTCGGCGGAGGCTGAACCATTGAATGACACCTGGACTGTCGCGGGCCACACCTTTTCTTCGCGGCTCATCATCGGCACCGGCAAGTATAAGGATTTCGCCGAGAATGCGGCGGCCGTCGAGGCGTCGGGTGCCGAGATCGTCACCGTAGCCGTGCGCCGCGTGAACATCTCCGATCCTTCGCAGCCGGTGCTGATGGATTTCATCGATCCTAAGAAGGTGACCTACCTGCCGAACACGGCTGGTTGCTTTACCGCCGATGACGCCATCCGCACACTGCGGCTGGCGCGCGAGGCTGGCGGCTGGGACCTCGTCAAGCTCGAAGTTCTGGGCGAGGCCCGCTCGCTTTACCCGAACATGCGTGAAACCTTGGAGGCCACGGAAGTGCTTGCCAAGGAGGGTTTCAAGCCGATGGTCTATTGCGTCGACGACCCCATAGCCGCGAAGCAACTTGAAGATGCCGGCGCGGTGGCAATCATGCCGCTTGGCGCCCCGATCGGGTCGGGTCTTGGACTTCAAAACAAGGTCACCATCCGGCTCATTGTTGAGGGGGCCAGCGTTCCGGTGCTTGTCGATGCCGGGGTCGGAACCGCGAGCGATGCCGCGGTGGCTATGGAATTGGGCTGCGACGGCGTGCTGATGAACACCGCGATCGCCGAGGCAAAGGAACCGATCCGCATGGCCCGTGCAATGAAATTGGCGGTGGAGGCGGGTCGTGAAGCCTATCTCGCGGGCCGCATGCAAAAGCGTCGGTACGCCGACCCGTCGAGTCCGCTGGCCGGTCTGATCTAACTTTTCTCCAGTTTCGACCAAGTCGTTGGGAAAGCGACTCGGAGGTTCTTCGTTGCCTCCGCAGGAGAACGAAAATGACCTCGAAACGTGATCGAGGGGGAGGCAGTTTTCGCGAAATTCGCCAGCGGCATTTAATGATCTTCGAACGGGACGGGCGGCGCGGCAGTTCACGCGACGTGGAGACAAAGGAAAGCTCGCCCAAGCGTAGATGGAAGCGTGACGGCATCATTCATTATGCCGTCGAGGATTCCGATTGATGGAAGCGACGGTCGCGGACTAGCTATTCTAGGATGGGAGATCCGCAATGGCCGGATTCGCTTCACTTCGCGAGCGCATGATCGAGCGACAGGTTGTAGCACGAGGCATCGACAACCCTGCCTTGGTAAGCGCTCTGCGCGCGGTCCCTCGAGAACTCTTCGTTTCCAAAGGATTCGAGAGCGCAGCTTATGCCGACGCTCCATTACCGATTGAAAGCGGCCAGACAATTTCCCAGCCCTACATCGTCGCTCTGACGATCGACGCCGCCCAGGTCGGATCGAACGACAAGGTGCTGGAGATTGGCGCCGGGTCAGGTTACGCGGCAGCCGTCATCGGCCAGATTGCCGATCAGGTGATCGCAATCGAACGGCATCGCGAACTGGCACAGCTGGCGGGCGATCGGATGAAGCGCCTCGGCTACAGCAATGTCCGCATAATCGAAGGCGACGGCACCCGTGGCTATCCCGATGAAGCGCCGTTCGACGCCATCGTCGCGGCAGCGAGTGGGAGCCACGTTCCCCAGGTTCTGCTCGACCAGCTAAGGCCCGGAGGCCGGCTGGTCATGCCGATCGGCGAACCGGGCGCAATTCAAGAGCTGGTCAAGGTAACCAAGCACCCGAATGGGTCGCTTAAACGAGAAGAACTCGGTGCCGTGCGGTTCGTCCCGCTGGTCGGCGCGCACGCTTTCCCGGAAAACTAGTTGCGCGCTGTGACGACAAGGGCGGCCATGGTCGAGTCGACGGGCCCAGCGCCGAAGCGTTCGGCAACCGCCCGGGACGCTTCCTCCGCGATCGCTTCCAGTCGATCGCCGGCGCGCTGCTCGATCTCCATCCGCAGGGGAGAGCCCAGGGCGAAGCCTTTTCCGGGATAGTCCGAAGTGGGCGCCCTGCTGGGAAATTCCACTCGCTCGATCTCGAAATCCTCGAAGCCCGCAGCGATGAGATCGCGCTCGATTTCCTCGGCGGAGCCATGCCCGTAGGGCGTGCGCTTGAGGAATCCGGGCGGGTCGTCCCGGATTTGCGCGGCAACTGATTCGTGCACAATTTCGGCGAGCGGATTGTCTTCGAGCGGGCACCAGGCATTGAACAGGAAGGCGCCACCCGGAGCCAGGACCCGTCGCACTTCCCGGTAGGCGGCGAGGCGATCGGGAAAGAACATCACCCCGAACTGACAGACGACGGCGTCGAAATCCCCGTCGCGATAGGGCAGGCTGGTCGCGTCGACCGCCTCGAACTTCACATCGCCGCCCGATAAGCGGGTCTTCGCGATTTCCAGCATCGCCGGGTTGAGATCGGTGACGGTCAGGCGAATGCCCGGCAGCCGGTCCGTGATCGCCTTGCTGACGATGCCGGTTCCGGCAGCGGTCTCCAGGACAGTTTCCGGCGACAAAGCGGCGAGCCGCTCAGACAGATCGGCGGCATAAGGTTCGAACAGCAGCGGACCGAGATATCGGTCGTAAATGGCCGGGATGCTTCCGGCGAAGGCTTGGTCGGTCGACATGGCGGACGCCTCCCCTTGGGTAAGCCGTTCATACCGCAACCGCCTCGCTCCTCCTAGCGGGCGCGAAGCTTAGCAATCGTCGTGCTGTTGGTGATGATCTCCACGTCGGTGAGACAGTGAAGCAGTCGGATGCCGTCCGACTTTATCGCGTCATCGAGCGCCGGTCCGAAATCCGCGGTGTTCTCAACCCGCCAGCCGCGACCGCCAAAAGCTTCGGAGAGCTTGACGAAGTCGGGATTGGCGAGCGCAGTCGCGGAAATCCGCTCCGGATAATCGCGCTCTTGGTGCATCCGGATGGTTCCATATGCGCCATTGTCGACCACGATCACTATCAAGCTTGCGTTATATTGCGCTGCAGTCGCCAGTTCCTGACCGTTCATCAGGAAGTCGCCGTCGCCAGCGACGCACACCACCGGCCGGTCTTTAAAGCGGATCGCAGCGGCGACCGCAGCTGGCAGACCATAGCCCATCGTGCCGCTGGTCGGTGCGAGCTGGGTGGGCATGACCCCGTAATGCCAGTAGCGGTGCCACCAGCCGGAGAAATTGCCGGCGCCGTTGCAGATGATGGTGTTGGCTGGAAGCTTTTCGCGCATCGCCGCGACGCAAGGACCGAGGTCGAGTGCTACGCCGTCCCGCGGCTTGGGCTCGCTCCACTCAAGCCAATCGCTATGCGCGTCCTCGCCGGCTGAAAAGCGGACCAGGTCGGGATCGTTCCACTCGTCCACCATTTCCGCGAACTCGCCCATGTCGGCGCAGATTGGCAGGTCCGCATGATAGACCCTGCCAAGCTCATTGGGGTCGGGGTGAATATGGACTAGGGTCTGGTCGGGATGATCCGGAGTGATCAGCTTGTAGCCGTCGGTCGTCGACTCGCCTAGGCGGGCTCCGACGGCGATGACAAGATCGGCGTCGCGAATTCGCTGCCGAAGCTTGGGATTGGGTCCGTACCCGAGTTGGCCGGCATAGACGCCGCATGTATTATCGATTGAGTCCTGCCGCCGGAACGCCGCGGCGACGGGAATCCCGTGGCGGAAAGCGAAGTTCGCGAAATGATGCGCCGCGCGCGGGCTCCAGTCGGCACCGCCGACGATCGCGACTGGTGAGGAGGCTTCCTTGAGCAATTCGAAGAGCGCACTCACCGCGCCGGGATCGGGCATTTCCGCAACCGGCGGGACGGGTGGACGGTCCAGTGCGTTCACTTCGTCCCTAAGCATGTCTTCGGGGATTGCGAGGACGACGGGGCCGGGCCGCCCGGCCGTCGCGACGCGATAGGCGCGCGCGACATATTCCGGGATCCGCTTGGCGTCGTCGATCCGCGCCGCCCATTTAGCGATCGGTGAAAAGAAGGCCGTGAAATCGACTTCCTGGAAGCCTTCGCGGTCGCGGTCGGCGCGGTCGAGATCGCCGACGAACAGGATCATCGGAGTCGAATCCTGAAAGGCGACATGGACGCCGGCGGAGGCATTGGTCGCGCCCGGGCCGCGAGTAACGAATGCCACCCCGGGGCGCCCGGTCATCTTGCCGTCGGCATCGGCCATGTAGGCGACCCCGCCCTCCTGGCGGCAAACAATCGTTTCGATTTCGGGCGTGTCGTGGAGCGCGTCGAGGGCCGCGAGGAAACTCTCGCCCGGCACGGTGAATATTCGATCACAGCCTTGGATTCGAAGCTGGTCTACGAGGATCCGGCCGCCGGTGCGCAGTGTCATGCGTCAGGCCTTAGCGCCGTCCGCTGCGGAAGGGGAGAGGCGTTCATAAAGTGGCGAAAGTATCACTCAAACTGTGGGTGCTGGCGTGGACGTGCCCGAACCAGTTTATCAAACGACGATGACGTGCGGAGCCGGCTGCAAACACCGCCTGGGCTTTAGAAAGGAATTTTCCGAGGTCGGCATTGCGGTACAAGCTGCGTGCAAGTCCAATCTATCGTTTCAATACAAAGACCAGTAATGATGTCATCCAGTGCCAAGTCACAGTAAAATCAGATGACAAATAAAGTTATTGAAGATATCGTTCACGCCTCGTGCATCCATTATCGTTTATTAGCGTTCTACTAAGTGACGCGTCGTATCCCGGCGTTTTTAAGGATAATCTCATGCGAGTATCATCTAGATTTTACGTCGGAATATTTGGTTTAGCGATGATGGCCAGCGTCGCCGTTCCGGCGACTGCGCAGTACAACCAGTATCCTAATCCTTATCCCAACCAAAATGGCGAACAGAGTGTCGTCGACTCTGTGCTTAATTCAGTCCTTGGGCAGGGCCGTTACGGCGCCTATGGCCAAGGCAACGACCGGATGGCAGTCGACCAGTGCGCGCGCGCTGCGGAGGCCAGAGTTAGCGGTGACTTACGTGCTGGCCGTTATGGAGCCTACGGCCAAGGCTACGGCAACCAGGCGTACGCCAACGAGGGCTACGGCAATCAAGCTTATGGCAACCAGGCCTATGGCCAGGCTCGCGTAGTCGCCATCACCGGCGTCCAGCGCAAGTCCAATGGCCTGAGGGTCTCCGGCGTAATGCAGTCCGGTATGGGCTATCGTGGAGGCTATGGCAGCCAGGGCTATGACCCTCGCTATACCAACCAGGGCTACGCGAACCAGGGTTACGGCGCCCAAGCCTATAATCCCCAGTCTGCCGACCTGCGCTTCAGTTGCCGGGTCGATCTTAGTGGACGTATCAGCAACCTGGACATCAAGCGGAACAACGGACGCCGCATCTAAACGGCATCAATTCTTATGACGCTGTGCGCGCGATCTTCAACGGTCGTGCGCATTTGCCTGCATCTTCGTTCCGAAGTGTCTCGCCTGAATTGGCAAAGGGTCGAAGGCTGCTTCTGAAATTAACTCGAAGCGAAGATTGCGTGGGTAGGATCTAGCTTTAGGAGACAGGATTCATGAAATTCGTTCTGCTGAAGTCCCGCGGGGGCGATTATATGGTCGTCGCGCAAAACGTGGCATGGCTACGATCACATGAAAATGGCCAGACGAAGATCGGGATGATCGGAAGCGAAGCCATCCAGGTGTCTGGCACCATCGAGGAAACCGCTGCCGCCATTCTCGCAGGCTAACTCCAAAGTCGGAAGCTGACCGCCACTCTGACGGCGACATAAACTCGGTTGGGCTGCGGGCAATTGCCGGTTGGCCGGTGTTGTCTTAGCCTGCGTCAATGGGTGTGCAGTGCAACGGTGAGCCGGGGACAGAGTGGCGAGGCGAGGCATTGACCGCGTGAGGAGACACCGCGCCGGTTTGGGGGCCGATAAGCCTCTTCTGAAGCGACTCGGGCCGGGCCTCATTACCGGTGCCGCCGATGACGATCCGAGCGGTATCGGCACCCACAGTCAGGTTGGCGCGCAATTCGGCTACGCACTGTCGTGGACCTTCGTCCTCAGCTTTCCGCTGCTTTATGTGATCCAGACAATATCCGCCGAGATCGGCCGGGTAACTGGCCGGGGGATCGCTGCGAACCTGCGCCGGCACTATCCCAGATCATTGCTGTGGGGGGCTGTCTCCCTGCTGCTGGTCGCCAACATCATAAATCTCGGGGCCGATCTGAGTGCGATGGGTGCAGCCCTGCAATTGCTGGTTGGCGGCAACGCGGTAATTTACACGTTTATTTTTGGCGGGGTCTGCCTACTGCTCGAAATATTCCTGGATTACCGGCATTATGCGGCGGCTTTGCGATGGGCGACGCTGAGCCTGTTCGCTTATGTCGGGGTAGTGTTCGCGGCAGATGTGCCTTGGGGCCGGGCGCTCCAGAGCCTCGTCATTCCGGAACTGCAGTGGAACTTTGCCTATGCCACGGCGCTGGTGGCGATCCTCGGCACGACAATCAGCCCGTATCTTTTCTTCTGGCAGGCCGCCCAGGAAGTGGAGGAGGAGCGCCGCCACCACCAAAAGCCGCTTTGCGTCGCGCCCGGCAAGGCCGTCAGGGAAATCAAGCGAATTCAGTTCGATACGCTAACCGGAATGGCCTTCAGCACGCTTATTTCGCTGGCGATCGTCTTTTCGACAGCGGCGACTCTCAATGCGAACGGAATTACAACCGTCGAATCGTCGGCCCAGGCCGCGCAGGCGCTCGAGCCTTTCGCCGGACGCTTCGCCTCCTTGCTATTCGCGGTCGGGATCATTGGCACCGGGCTGCTTGCGGTTCCCATCCTGGCCGGATCCGCCGCCTACGCGGTGTCGGAAATGTTCGGCCGGCCCGCCAGTCTGGAATCGAAGCCGAACAAGGCGCGATTGTTTTATGGAACGATCATCGCCACGACCGTGATGGGTGGTTCGCTTCAGGCGTTCGGCATCAATCCGGTAAAGGCGCTCTACTGGGCCGCGGTTGTTAACGGCGTGCTCGCGGCCCCTTTGATGATCCTGATGATGCTGATCGTCCGGAACCGACGCGCGATGGGGCGCTTGGCGGTTCGCGGCCGCCTGCTCCTGTCGGGTTGGATTGCAACGGCGATCATGGCTGCCGCCTCGGTGCTGTTCTTCTACCTGCTCACCGCCGGAGGCTGATGCCTGGTGCTTCAGGCCTGGTGGATCGCCTTCACCACCTGGTAGGATTCAAGACCTTCCTTGCCGCCTTCGGAGCCGAAGCCCGAATCCTTCACCCCGCCGAACGGCGCGTCGGCGACCGATATCGCGAAGGTGTTGATGCCGACCATGCCGCTCTCGACAAGATCTCCGATCAAATTGGCGCGACGGCCGTTCTCGGTGAAGGCAAAGGCCGCGAGTCCGAACGGCAGCCGATTGGCCTGCTCGATGACCTCGTCGAAGGTCGAGAAGGCGCAGGTCACGGCAACCGGGCCGAACGGCTCTTCGTTCATTATGTTGGCTTCGTTCGGCACGTCGGCGAGCAATGTTGGCTGGAAGAAGAAGCCACCGTCGCCCCGCGATCCGCCGGCGAGCACCCGCGCGCCTTTGGCCGCGGCGTCATCGATCAACGCTCCGACAGCTTCCGGCCGGCGGCCGTTTGCGAGCGGGCCCATCTTCGTATCCGCTTCCAGCCCGTTGCCGACCTTTACCTTCGCGGTTCGCTCGGCAAACCCCTTCAAGAAGGCGTCGTAGATCGAATCTTGGACGTAGAATCGCGTAGGTGAAACGCAGACCTGACCGGCATTCCGGAATTTCTGCGGCACGACCATGTCGAGCGTCTTTTCAAGGTTGCAATCATCGAAGATCAGGACGGGGGCATGGCCGCCCAGCTCCATCGTGATCCGGGTCATGCTGTCCGCCGCAAGGCGCATCAGATGCTTGCCGACCGCGGTGGAGCCGGTGAAGCTGACTTTCCGGATTTCTTTCGACCCGATGAGCGTCGTGCTGACGAGATCGGCCTCGCCATGGACAAGCTGGGCGACGCCCTTTGGAATGCCGGCGTCGGCGAGGGCGCGGAACATCTCAGTCGTACAGCCCGGCGTCTCATGCGGCGGGCGCGAAATGACGGTGCATCCGGCTGCAAGCGCCGCGGCGACCTTTTTGGCTAGGAGGTAGATCGGGAAGTTCCACGGCGTGAAGGTAGCCACCGGACCGACAGGCTGGCGGATAACCCGCGACAGCTCGCCAGCCGGGCGAACCAGCGTGCGGCCATAATCCCGCTTGATCTCCTCAGCATACCAGTCGAACAATTGCGCGGAGCCCATCACTTCGGCCTTGGCTTCGGCGAGGATCTTGCCCTGCTCCTGGGTCAGGATCGCGCCGATATGGTCGGCCCGCTCACGAAGCAGTTTCGCTGCCTGGTGGAGGATCGCGCCACGCTTCTCGACATCGGTCGAACGCCATTCCGGCCATGCACGGGCCGAGGCGGCCAGTGCTTCCTCGAGGTCACTTTTCGTGGCGTAGGGGACTTCTGCGATGCCGCTGCCGGTGACGGGATTGACGACCTTATGGGCGTCGCGGCCTTCGCCGCTCTTCCAAACGCCGTCGATGAAGAGTTGGAGATCCGTGTCATAGCTCATGAGGCTGCAGATAGGCTTTGCTTGAACGGCCCGCAACTTGTCGGCTAGGCCTCGTGCGACGCAACAAGGAAGGGGCCCGCCATGACCAAAAGTGAACTTGCCGCAAAGATGCAGGAAAACCAGGCCTGGCTTCCGGGCAAGAGGGTCAAGCTCGATTTCGGGGGAGAAGGCACGATCATGCTCGACGGCGCGGCTGAGCAGGTTTCGGAAGACGGCGGCGATGCCGATACGACGATCAAGATCTCCTGGGAAGACTGGCAGTCGATGGCCGCCGGCCAGCTCGACGGCATGACTGCGTTCATGACCGGGAAGCTGAAGGTCGAAGGCGACATGTCGAACGCGATGCAGCTTCAGGGCGTGTTGTCGAAGCTTCGGGGCTGACCGGTGACCGTCCGATTTGTCTTGGCGGCTGCCTCGGCACTCCTCGGCGCCGGCGCCTCGGCACAGTCCGATCAGCGCGCGGCACAGGTCATCGCCGCCGTAGGCGAGGAGCGGGGGCCGGACAGCCGTTTTGCCATCGCCTTTTCTGACCTTAATGATGATCACCGGCAGGAAGCGATCGTGCACCTGGCCGGCCGCGAACATTGCGGGTCGGGCGGATGCACCACCTTGGTCATGACCTATACGACCGAGGGATGGGTTCGGGTCGGGCGGCTAACGGTCAGCCGGCTGCCGATCTACCGCCTGCCGGGTCATCATGGCGGCTGGTACGACCTCGGTGTTTCCGTCGGCGGCGGTGGGATGATGAGCGGGGTGCGCGCGGTCTCTTTTAGCAAAGGGCGCTACGCTTCGAACCCGACCGTGGGCCGGCCGGTCGATCGGCTTCCGCTCGAGGCGACGCTTGTCATGCCGGCGACCAGCGAATTCTATCCGCTCTGATAATAGGCACCGTTAGCCTGCTTCAGGCGTGAACTGGCGGGTGACCCTCGTAGCGACGGCAAGGGGACACTGGCGGCGCTGCGGGCGAGAGCCGAACTCGCGAGACTGCCATTGGCCAAGACGTCGATCATTACGCGCGACTTTTATCGTCAACCTCATCAGTGGGGAGATTTTCGTCGTCGAGACTGCGCCCGGACAACTTTATTGGGAGACCAAGATCAACGCCGCACCAGGCGCGGAGTCGATCGACAGGACCTGGAAAATTCCCGCTCCATTCTGAGCGGTTGACCCTCGCCGCCGGCACCGCCTATCGGCGCAGGCGAACAGGAGGACCAATGCAAAAAGTCTATCCATCCGCCGACGCCGCCCTTGACGGGCTCCTTCGCGACGGAATGCTCATCGCCGCCGGCGGTTTCGGCCTGTGCGGCATCCCCGAACGCCTGCTCGACGCGATCCGCGACAGCGGGGTCAAGGACCTGACCTTCGCCTCGAACAACGCCGGGATCGACAATGAGGGCATCGGCAAGCTGCTCCGTACCCGGCAGGTGAAGAAGATGATCTCTTCCTACGTCGGCGAGAATAAGGAATTCGAACGGCAATATCTGTCCGGCGAGCTTGAGGTGGAATTCTGCCCGCAGGGCACGCTGGCCGAGCGGATGCGGGCAGGGGGCGCGGGAATCCCGGGCTTCTACACCAAGACCGGCTTCGGGACCCAGGTCGCCGAAGGCAAGGAAGTGAAGAACTTCGATGGCCAGGAATACATCCTGGAGCGCGGGATCTTCGCCGACCTCAGCATTGTCAAGGGGTGGAAGGCGGACGAGAGCGGCAATCTCATCTTCCGAAAGACGGCGCGCAATTTCAACTTCCCGGCGGCGACCTGTGGCAAGGTCTGCGTCGCCGAGGTGGAGGAGATCGTGCCGGTCGGAAGCCTCGATCCGGACTGGATCCATCTGCCGTCAATCTACGTCAACCGGCTGATCCTGGGCGCGCCCTATGACAAGAAGATTGAATTCACGACAACGCGGGAGCGCGAAGCGGCATGAAGCGCAGGGTCGCAGCGGCGCTAGGCGCCTTGTCGCTGGCGGGATGCGCAACCGCGCCCGCGGCGAAGCCCGTTGCCGTTCAGGCGGCTCCGTCCGTTGCGGTCGAGCCCTCGGCGCCGGCGAAAGCGCCCGAAGTTCCCGGCGGGATGCAGTGGCTCTATGGTTCCGCCGAGGGCGCGAGCGCGAGCATCCAGACCTATCGCGCGTTCGAACGCTATGTCGCCGCCGCCGTGCGCAACCGGCCGCGCGACAGCGTCGTCCTTCAGGGGGCGCGAACCTTGCCTCGGCGAGCTTCGTCCCGTGCGGAAACAAGCCGTTAGCAGTCGTGCTCGATGCTGATGAGACCGCCGTCCAGAACCAGGGGCTGGAATATGCCCTGGCCGCGCGGGGCGTTGCCAGCGACCGGCCGGTCATCAACGCCTGGCAGAACGCGCCGCAATTGGCCGCTCCGGCCATGCCCGGCGCAGTCGAGGCACTCGCGAACATTCGCAAGCTCGGCGTGACGGTGATCTTCAACACCAACCGGGACACGCCGACCGCGGCCGCAACCGCCGCGACACTGAATTCCGCTGGCGTCGGTCCGGCAGAGCACTTGAGGACCATGTTCCTGCGCGGCGACGTCGACGGGAAAAGCGGCAAGGACGGACGGCGATTACATGTCGCCAGCATTTATTGCGTCATCGCGATGGCCGGCGACCAGATGGGCGACTTCTCAGACCTGCTCAACGCGCAGGGTCTTGCTCCGCTCTCCCGGCGCCAACTCGCTTCGACGGGCAGGATCGGCGCTTTGTGGGGCAATGGCTGGTTCATCCTGTCCAACCCCGTCTACGGCCCCGGTCTCCGCGGCGATTTGAACGAAGTATTCGCGCCCGAGAACCGTTGGCAGCCCGTAAATATCGTGGAGACGAAGTAATGCCTTGGGACCGCAACCAGATGGCCGCGCGCGCCGCCCAGGAGCTCGAGGACGGCTATTACGTCAACCTGGGCATCGGCATCCCGACGCTGGTCGCCAACTACATCCCCGCCGGCAAGACCGTCACCTTGCAATCAGAAAACGGAATGCTTGGGATTGGCCCGTTCCCCTATCCGGACGAGGTCGACGCCGATCTCATCAATGCTGGCAAGCAAACCGTCAGCCAGTTGCCGCAAACCAGCTATTTCGACAGCGCTCAAAGCTTCGCCATGATCCGCGGCGGTCACATCGATTTGGCCGTCCTCGGCGCCATGGAAGTGAGCGAGAAGGGCGACATCGCCAACTGGATGATACCTGGCAAGATGATCAAGGGCATGGGCGGCGCGATGGATCTCGTCGCCGGCGTCAAGAAGATTATCGTCGTGATGGAGCACACGTCAAAGAACGGCGACCCAAAATTCATTCCGGAATGCACCCTGCCGCTGACCGGCAAGAACGTGATCGACATGATTATCACCGACCTCGCCGTGTTCCAGCGCCCGGATCATGATAGTACATTCCGGCTGATCGAGACCGCGCCGGACGTCACGCGCGAGGAAATTCGCTCAAAGACGACGGCCAACTACGTGGAATGAGGCGGCTGGCTCTCTTCATTGCGCTCGCTGCTGCGCCCGCCGCGGCAGAGGTGCCGATCGAGATTGCGGCAACGGGCCATGCCACCGTTCGAGTCGAAGGAAGTTTCGGCACTCGACAGTTCGTTTTTGACACGGGTGCGGAGGGGACTGCGGTTTATGCCGATTTCGCCGACGAGGCAGGATTGGTTTCGGCCGGCAGAGAGAAGTTGCAAGGCCAGACCGGCACTGCGGATGTGGCGCTGGTTCGTCTGGAACGGCTATCGCTCGACGGGACGGCGAAAGGGCCGCTCGACGCGGTCCGGCTCGATCCGCGCGCCGATGGCGTACCGCTGGCCGGAATCGTCGGGCTCGACCTGTTCGGGCAAAGTACGGTCGATTTCGATCTGCCTCGCAAGCGCCTTGCCCTTCTGGCAATGGGCGCGCGTCCGGTGGCCGGTGCTGGAATTGTCGCTACGCCGACAACGGGCAACCTGCTGACAATTCCGGTTAGGATCGGAGCCGTTACAGCGACAGCCGTGATCGATACAGGGGCGCGCAAGACCCGTATCAACTGGAGGCTCGGTCGCATGCTGGGCATCGATCCGGCCAAGGTCGGGAAGGGCGATATCATCCAAGGCGCGACCAACAAGGCCATCGAAACCGGCGCGACGCAGATCGCTGACGTCCGCCTTGGTAATCGGCAGTTGGCCAATGCGCCGGTGCTCGTCGCAGACCTGCCGGTTTTCGAGGCGTTCGGCGTGGCCGACAAGCCGGCGATCATCCTGGGTCTCGACTGGCTGGAAGCGACGCGGATGGTGATCGATTTTCCGGGGCGGCTAGTCTGGTTCGAGGCGGGGAGTTGAGGGCCGCACCGAGCCTGCTGGCGGCGGTCGCCCTCGGATGTTCCAAGGCGCCAACCGTCATCGACGGCTCTAGTCCCGAGGCATTTGCCGAAAGCACGGAAAAGGCCCGGCGGGACCTGCCTGTTGCGGAACGGCTGGCGTTCGACTCCGCATTGAAATCGCCGCCCGGGAAGCGGATCTCGGATAACGACTTCGAGGCTGCTGCGATCGCGCGCAACACCTATGACGGAATGACCGCCGTCGAGGTCGTCGAGATCAATCGTTAGTAAAATGAGGGGTGCCCATGTCCATTTATCGATGTTTGATCGTTGCCGGGATGGTCCTGCCGGCTGTCCCGGCCGCAGCACAGCCCAGACTGCAGGTGGAGCTTCTGCGCCTCGATTGCGGGACCCTCGACGTCAAGTTGGAAAACTTCTCCGACACCGGCATGTATGCTGGGCAGAAACGCACGCTCGCCGCGAGTTGCTACCTCGTTAGAAACGGCGATCGCTACCTCCTCTGGGACACGGGCGTCGACGGCGCGCTGGCCGGCAAGCCCAAGGACAAGCAGGGCACCTTCCTCAAGGAAACGATCGCCACCCAACTTTCGCGGATCGGCCTCAAGCCATCGAACATCAACTACGTTGGGATCAGTCACTATCATTACGACCACACCGGCCAGCTCACCGATTTTCCGAATGCGACATTGCTTCAGGGGAAAGCCGACTGGGACATCGTCAAGGTCTGGCCGCCCGCCGAACCCCGGTATCGCCGCTGGCTGACGGGCGGCGGCAGGCTGGAGCTTGTCGAGGGCGACAAGGATGTGTTCGGCGACGGCTCGGTCAGGATGATCGATCTGCCGGGCCACACCGAGGGGCACCATGCCCTGCTCGTCAAACTGGCGAGTGGCCCAGTTCTGATTTCCGGCGACCAGTATCACTTCACGGAAAATCGAACCGTTGGCGGAGTGCCCTCGTTCAACGTCAACCGCGCGGACACCCTGGCGTCGCACGACCGGTTCGAGAAGCTGGCCAAGAACTTGAAGGCGAAGGTCATCATCCAGCATGAGCCGGCCGACATCTCGAAGCTCCCCGCATTTCCGGAAACTGCAAAGTGAAGGCGCTTCTCTCCGGGGCTCCGGGCGGTCCGGAAACGCTCGAGCTTGCCGAGACCGATGCTCCGGTTGCCGGTCCAGGCGACATCCTGGTCCGCGTTCGCGCTTGCGCAATCAATTATCCCGACGTCCTGATCATCGAGGACAAGTACCAATTCAAGCCGCCGCGCCCGTTCGCGCCCGGGGGCGAGATCGCCGGTGAGGTCGTCGCGGTGGGCGAGAACGTCACCGGCTGGACGATCGGTGACCGGGTCATTGGCGCCTGCGGCTGGAACGGGCTTGCAGAAGTGGCGGTGCTCCCAGCACGGAATGCGTTCCGCCTGCCCGACGACCGCGATTTTACTGAAGGAGCAGCGCTGCTCATGACCTACGGTACGTCGATCCATGCCTTGTGGGATCGCGGGAAGCTGAAGGCCGGGGAAATATTGCTCGTGCTTGGTGCCGCTGGCGGTGTCGGACTCGCGGCTGTGGAACTCGGCAAGGCCCGCGGCGCGCGCGTGATCGGTGCAGTCTCTTCTGAAGAAAAAGCGCAGGCCGTGCGGGATGCAGGTGCCGACGATGCGCTGGTCTATCCGCGCGGGCCGCTCGACAAGGACGCTTCAAAAGCCCTGGCTGAGGCAATCAAGTCGGCCGTCGGCAAGGACGGGGCGAATGTCATCTACGACCCGGTCGGCGGCGATTACGCCGAGCCGGCACTTCGCGCCATCGCCTGGGAAGGGCGATACCTGGTGGTCGGCTTCCCGGCGGGCATCCCCCGGCTTCCGCTGAACCTGACGCTGCTCAAGAGCTGCGACGTTTGCGGAGTATTCTGGGGCGCCTTTGCCGCACGCGATCCTCAGGCCAACGCCGCACATGTCACCGAGCTGTTCAGCCTTTGGGAGGCAGGAAAGATCGCTCCGAAGGTTAGCGCGACCTTTCCGCTCGAACGGGCCGGCGAGGCAATCGCCGCACTCGGTGCACGTTCTGCCATCGGCAAGCTGGTCGTCACGCTGGACTGAGGCTGCGCTCCCGCCTATCTGGCCTCAAAATCAGTCGAAAGAGGCCGCAAGTTCATGTCCCAGTTCGAAGACCGCGAGCGCGCGTTCGAAGCGAAGTTCGCGCGCGACGAGGAAATGCAGTTCCGAATCATCGCCCGCCGCAACCGTCTGCTCGGGCAATGGGCCGCGATAAAAATGGGACTGACCGAGGCCGAGGCCGACAGCTATGCGAAGGACGTCGTACGTGCCGACTTCGAGGAGGCCGGTGACGAGGACGTGATTCGCAAGCTCCTTGGCGACCTCACGTCCGCAGGGATCGATTGCGACGAGGAACAGATTCGCGAAGCGCTTAGCCACAAGGCTGTAGAGGCGCGCCGCCAGATCATCGAGCAAACGAACTAAGGGAGAGGCGGCGGATGGCCATGCGTTCGGAGGAGATCGAGGCAATGATCCTCGAAGCCTTCCCAGAGGCACGGGTCGAGATTCGCGATCTTGCCGGCGATGGCGACCATTATGCCGCCCGCGTTGTAGCGCCTGAATTCGCGGGTATGAGCCGGGTGCGCCAACACCAGGCGGTCTATGCTGCCCTAAAAGGGAAAATGGGAACGGATCTGCACGCCCTGCAGTTGGAAACCGCCGTTCCATCCGGAGATCACGAATGAGCGAAGCCACAAGCCGCATTGACGGGATCGTTAAAGGCCATGACGTCGTCCTTTTCATGAAAGGCAGCGCGCTTTTCCCGCAGTGCGGTTTTTCTAGCAGGGCGGTGGCGATCCTGGATCATCTCGGAGTGAAGTTCGAGACCGTGGATGTGCTTCAGGACCAGGAAATCCGTCAAGGCATCAAGGATTATTCCGATTGGCCGACGATTCCCCAGCTTTACGTCAAGGGTGAGTTCGTCGGCGGAAGTGACATCATGATGGAAATGTTCGAAAGTGGTGAGTTGCAGCAGCTCGTCGCCGATGTCGAGAAAGCCGACGGATAGGAAAAAGGGCGGCTGCGGGACCAGAGAGAACCGCTGCCGCCCTTTGAGTTTGGTTTGTGGAACCAAGTGGACGCAACCAAGGATGCAACCGGTGTGCCAAATGAGAAAAATACCGGAAATATCGGAAAAATCTTGCTTGTCGTCTGACGGCGTGATCCCCGTTCGTAAACTTTCCCGACAGTTTTCCGGGTGCGCGCGCAAGTCCGGCACTTTCCTCACGATCGCGGGTTGAGCCCGCAATGAGCCGCCACGATCCGCCTTGCCCCATGTCAGTTCCCGAAGGCCGACTCCTCTGCGACCTTACGCAGAGCTGGTCGGCGGTTGGCGGCGGTGTTGGCACTTATCTCCGCCATAAGCGCCAGCACATCCTTCGCAGCACGCCGCATCGTCATTTGCTGATCGTGCCCGGCGCCAAGGACTCGGTGACCGAAGAGGGTCGCGCAATCACCGCCACCATCGCTTCGCCGAAAGTGCCGGGCAGCCCGAATTATCGGTTGCTGCTTCGCAATGGCGCCGTTCGAAAGGTGCTCGACCGGTTCAGGCCGGACCTGATCGAGTGCCAGGATGCCTACAATTTACCCTGGGCGGCGATCGCCCACGCCCGTCGCAACCCCGGAACCGCACTGGTCGCGGCTTACTGCACCGATTTCCCGGTCGTGTACGTTGAACGCCCTTTCACACGCATTGTTGGCAGGACAATCGCTGGCGCGGCATCGCGACTTTGCTACAACTACTGCGGATCGCTATATCGCCGTTTCGACATGCTCTATGCCATGAGCGAAAATGGCGGTGCTGCAAAACTTCGCGCCCTCGGACTAAGCCCCGAAGTGGTTCCGCTGGGAGTGGAACTTGGCGAGTTCTCGCCAGAACGCCGTGACCCCGCGATCCGCGCCACGTTCGGAGCCGCAGACGGAACGCCTTTGCTAATCTACGCTGGCCGCCTCGACCGGGAGAAGCGTGCCAATACCGTGGTCGAAGCCTTTCAACGACTTCCGGATGCACTTGGCGCGCGGCTGCTGCTTGTCGGGGATGGTCCATTGCGCGAGGAGATCGTCGCGCTTGCCGACCCGCGAATCCATGCGCCGGGTTATATCGGAGACCGCAATCTTCTCGCCACACTGCTCGCCAGCGCCGATCTATATGTTTCGGGGATGGCAGACGAGACATTCGGAATCTCCATTATCGAAGCGCAGGCTTCGGGCCTTCCGGTTGTCGGCGTTGCGGCAGGGGCAATGATCGACCGCGTCGACGAGGCCACAGGCCGACTCGGGCCGGTCGACGACAGTGCGGCGATGGCCGCCAACATCGTCGACATCCTCTCCGCCGATCATGGCGCAATGTCCCGCGCCGCTGTGGCCAAGGCTCACTATTACGGCTGGGACCGAAGCATGGAGCAGCTGTTCGGCTCGCTCTATCCGCTGGCACTCCGATCGGCCGCACAGCGGTCCCTGCCCGGCGCGGCGACTGCAAGACCGGCCTTCGCGGAAGCCTGATCAGCACCATTCATCGCGCGTTCATTGATTGACTACAATTGTAGTCGAATGAACGACGAAATCCGATTTTCCGAAGGCGAGTTGGAGCTGATGGCGATCTTGTGGTCGCGATCCCCGCTGGCTGCAAGCGACATCATCGCAGCGGCGCCGCCCGAGCGCGAATGGTCCGCGACGACAGTGAAGACCATGCTTGCGCGACTGGTCGAGAAAGGCGCCCTGGCGACCAAGTCGCAAGGACGCCGCTTCCTTTATACACCGACCGTCGGGCGGGACTCGGTCGCCGCCGGCCAGGCTGGCCGCCTAGTCGACCGGCTTTTCGGTGGCCGCTTGTCGCCGCTTGTCGCTCAGCTGGCGGCCCGGCGTGACCTTAGCGAAGAGGATGTCGCAGAGCTCGAGGCGCTGGTGAAGGAACTGCGGAAGTGAGCGCACTGGCTGTCAATCTTCTCGGCGCATCGTTGTTGGTCGCGATCGTCCTCCTGATTCGCCGGCCGGTGGCCCGGACTTTCGGCGCGCGCGCGGCTTATGCCTTGTGGCTCGCCCCTGCAATTCGGCTGATGTTTCCGCCGCTTCCGGATTTCGTGCCCACGACGGCTGAGGCCAGAGGATCAGTAGACTGGTCGATCATCGTTGAACCCGTCGCCCGCGCCGCCGCGAGCCGGCCGTCCATCGACTGGACATTGGTCTGGGGCGCCGGCGCACTGACGTTCCTCGGCCTGCACCTCCTTCGGCATTGGTGGTTCCTGCATCGCGCACTCCGCGACGGGCGCCCGTACGAGGTCGACGGCATCGACTGCGACATGGTAATTACGCCGGCCGTCGATGGGCCGGCCGCGACGGGACTGATCCATCGCCTGATCCTGCTTCCGGCAGATTTCGAGGCGCGCTTCACTCCGGATCAGCAGCGGGTCGCACTACTCCATGAATGCCTCCACCACCGCCGCGGCGATCTGTGGGCTTCAGCTGCCGCCCTTTTCGGTGCCGCAGCGCTATGGTTCAACCCGCTCGCCTACATAGCGCTGGGTGCATTCCGGCGGGACATGGAATCGGCCTGCGATTCCACCGTTCTCGAAACGCCTGGGGCATGCGACCCGCAGTTCTACGGCGAGACGATATTGCGCAGTGCCGCCCGGCCGATCCCGCGCTCGCTGTGCGCCCTGACATCCATCGATGAACTGAAAGGACGATTGATCATGTTGAATGCTACCCACGGTTCGTTCCGCCGCTTTGCCGGGCTTGGCGTTGCCGCTTTTCTGGTCGTTGGCGGGCTTGCACTTCCGAACCCCGCCATCGCGCAGGACAAGAAAGAAGAGACCGTCATCGAGAAGAAGATCATCATGCATGGCGACGGCAAGCACGAGATGAGTGCCGACCACGAAGGAATGCATGAGATGAAGTGCCCTGGCGAGATGACGACGATCGAGTCGAGTGCCGGAACCAGCGGCGACAAGAAGGAGCAGCGCAAGATCGCGATCTGCTCCAAATCGGGTGACAAGGCCGAAATCGCGGCAGGCCTCGAAAAGGCGCTCGCCCGAATTGAGAAGGACAGCGACATCGACGCGACGGCAAAGGCGGATATCTCCGCCAAGCTGCGCGCCAAGATTGCGGAACTTCGCGGGCAGTAAAAAGTAGCTCGCGCGAGACGAAAGCGAGGCGTCCGCGGTATCCACTGCGGGCGCCTTCACTTTTTCGTTTACAAACGTAATCGGTGTAGATTACATCTGTAATCGTAAGTGAGGGTCCGGCCGTGGAAAAGCGCCTAAGTGACGCGGAGTGGGAAGTGATGGAAGTGCTCTGGTCGGCAGACCAGCCACTGACCGCCATGGACATCGCCACGCGTGTGCCGACCGACCGCGACTGGTCGCTAGCGACCGTAAAGAGCCTTTTGTCGCGGCTGCTGGCCAAGCGCGCGGTTGAGCCCAAGAAGGATGGCCGCCGTTTCCTTTATTCGCCATCGCTGGATCGCGAGCACTATGTGGCCGATGAGTCGCGGCGTTTCGTAGGCCGCCTGTTCGGTGGTAAGCTCTCGCCCCTCTTCGCCCGCCTCGCCGAGGAGGAAGCACTCGACAAAGAAGACATCGACGCGATCGAGGCTTTGCTGAAGGAGCTGCGCAAGTGATCGACTGGCTCGCCGACACCTTCATCGCGACAACCCTTCTCATGGGCGGGGTGCTGCTGATCCGCGAACCTGCTCGCAAGGAGTTCGGCCCAGCTGTCGCCTACGGTCTTTGGCTGATTCCCGCCATTCGAATTCTCATGCCGACGCTGACCACGACGGTCGAGCGTACGGGTCCAGCGTCCGAGCCTTTGGCTGCGCCCGCGCCCGTATTGGTCGCCTCGCTGGCGACTCCGGTCCAGTCTGTGCCTTTGCCGGAACCGGGCTTGCTCGACATGCTTGGCGGATGGACCACTCTGGCCGTTGCCGTCTGGTTGGCTGGCGCCGCGGCGTTGCTTGTGCGTGGCACAACAATCTACCTTCGCCAACGGCAAGCGGTCATCGGCGACAGCGTTCAGCTCGCCAGGCTCGACGGCATCAGGATCGTGCGTAGCGCCGCGGTGCGCGGGCCGATGGCGTTCGGAGTTCTGGACCGCGTGATAGCCCTGCCGCTCGATTTCGAGGGGCGTTACGACGCCCATCAGCGGCGGCTGGCGCTCGATCACGAGCTTGCTCATCACAAATCGGGCGACCTTGTCGCCAATCACTTCGCCTTCGTCCTCCTTTGCCTCCAGTGGTTCAACCCACTGGCCTGGGCATCGCATGCGGCCTTCCGGTTCGACCAGGAAGCGGCCTGCGACGCCCGGGTATTGGACAAGGCCAATGGCCACGATCGCGCTGCTTATGGGCAGACGATCGCCATGGCCGCTTCGGGACGAGCGCTGCTGTTCGCTGGCGCGCTCGATCGTCCAAGCACCCTGCAAAGGAGGTTACATTCCATGTTATCGAGTCCGAATTCCAAGCGCCGTTTCACTGGCAAGGCGCTGATCGCCGTCACAGCAATCGCGGTGCTGCCGCTTACAGCGACCTGGGCGACACTTTACGTCGATCCCGCCGCACCAACCGCACCCATAGCTCCGGTCGCGCCGGCAGCGGTTCAATCTGCCCCGCAAGCTCCGATGGCGCCTGAAGCACCGGTTGCGCCTGTTGCTCCGGTCGCTCCGATGCAGGTCAACGGTGAGAACATCACGATCAATGGTCAGACCAAGAGATGGCAAGACCTGACTCCAGCGGAACGGGAACAGGTTCGGCGTGATATCGCCAAGGCCCGGGCTGAGCTGGCGAACACGAAGATCGATCGGGCCGAGATCGATCGGGAGGTGCGCGAAGCGATGGCCGAAGTGCAGAAGAACAAGCAGGAAATGGCGCGCGACTTGGCTGAAGCGCGGATCGACGTTACCCAAGCGATGCGCGAGATCGATGCCAATGCCGCCGAGATTCGCCGGGCCGGGCAGGACCCTGAAAAGATCAAGGCGCAGGTCCGCGCGTCGCTGAAGGCCGTCGAGGCGATTGATATCGAGGCCATCACCCGCAAGGCGCTTGCATCGGTCGATCCGCAGGTCATCGCCGCCAGCTTAGCGGCTGCAGAAGCGTCGATCGCTCAGGCCGAAGCGGAAATTGAACGGCTCGAATCCCGCCTCGAGCAAATGGACGACGACAATTAACCGGGCCCGAAGCGGCGCAAGGGCACCGTAACGGTGCTTTGCGTGGCGGGGCGTCCGTGGCAGAGGCAAAGCCGTGGACGCCCCTTACGCCTTTCTGGAACAGGTCGAGCCCAAAATCGGCCGCCTGTTGGCGCGCAATCCATCACCCTATACTTACACCGGAACCCAGACTTACCTTGCGGGCGTCAACGAGGTGATCGTCATCGATCCCGGACCGGCAGTCCCGGGGCATGTCGAGGCCATCGTCAAAGCAATCAACGGCCGCCCAGTCGCGGCGATCGCTTGCACGCACACGCATCGTGACCATTCGCCGGCGGCTGCGCCGGTGAAGGAAGCGACGGGGGCGCCCATCATCGGCTGCGCGCCGTTGAGCCTCGAAGCGGTCGGCCCGCGCGCCGACGCCGCTTTCGACGCCGACTACGCGCCGGACCGCGTGCTTGCGGACGGCGAGGCGATCGAATTCGACGGCGGCAGGCAATTCGTCGCCGTCGCGACACCAGGACATACCTCCAACCACCTTTGCTATGCGCTTGGCGACGCGCTCTTCACGGGCGACCACGTCATGGGCTGGTCGACAACCGTTGTCGTTCCGCCGGAC